>JALZCH010000109.1 GCA_030863175.1 Acidobacteriota bacterium
AGGCTGGTGATTTCGCCTTCGACGCGCCGCACTTTTTCGTTTTCCCGAACCGGTTCATTCACTGCGTAAGGTAAGCTGAGCAGCCCTAAAACATAGAGCGCGAGCGCGAAAAACGAAATATAGCCGGTCGCCGGAGCAAAATTCGGAATCCCCAGCACGGCGCGCGGAATGCCTTCAAAAATATAGTTGATTAATTTGTACCAGCCGCTTTCTTCGGGCGCTGCAAAAGCGGCGAGAATCAAATGCTTGAGCAAAAAAGCCGTCCCGAAAAGCACCGCAAGACTTCTGAGCAGCCGTTTGGCGTCAAACTCGGAAAACAGATTGTTCCACAGCGTCCACAAAAAAAAGAACGAGAACAGCCAGAACAAAAATCCGCTTTCCGGCAGCGCGGAATTTAACGCCTGAGCCGAAGCGAAAAAAAGCGTCAGCAGCGTTATTCCGTTCGCGGCGTTTGTCAGCAACGGGAAATCGTGCGAAATCCAATTGCCGAAAAAAATAAGCCGTCCGCGCAGGAAAAGCAGCATCAGCAAGCTCGCCAAAATCAAACAAACAAGCGGCGGCGGAATAAAAATAAAATTCTGCCTTTCCGCTCCGACGCGCAAACCGCCGAGCAACGCTACGGTTAAAAAAACGAGCGGCAACAATAGAAAACGCCAGACTGCCAAATTTCTTTCGCGGACGTTCATTTACTTTCTCTCCCGCAGAACTTTGAGCGGGTTTATATCGTCCCAGCTCCGTTCGATGCCTTGTTCAAGCTCGGTTTTCAATTCAACAGCAGTTCTTAATTTTAAATCCGCATCGTCAGATTTAAAACTCGGGTCGAGGGCGATAACTCGATTTACAGTTTCCAAACCTTGCCGGAAAAGATTGTCGTCGTTCCAAGTTCTGCCCCAGCCTTCGCGGTATAAACTGTAAGCCGTATAAAATTGAGTTTTGGCGTCGCGTTTTTCCGGATCGGCTTGATTGAAATTTTCGCGCGCCGCGCGGTAGTTTTCGGCTTGGAAAAGACGCAAACCTTCGTCGAATTTGGCTTGATTGATTTCGTAGGCGCCGACGGTAACGGTAGCCTTGGTTGAAATCTCGGCAACAGTTTTCGGTTCAGTCCAATAAAGCCAGATGATAAAAAAAGCGTAAACGATTGATAACAAGATTCCTGCGCTTTGGATAAATTTTAGCTGCATCGTTTATAATCCTTCACGAAGCTAAAAGAGGCTGTCTCGAAAGTCAAACCTTTTTTCTGGAAAAATAAAAATATGCTGCGATTAACCTCTATCGTAATCTTTTGTTTTGTTGTTTTAGCGGGCGCGGCTTTTGCCCAAGACGCGCAAACAATTTCGTCGGAAAAACAAATCGGCGAGTGGCACAAATTGAAAAGCGCGAATCTGGAATTTTCCTTTGAAATGCCTGCGGGGTATTCATATTTTTTTGATGCGGGCGGTTTCGTCGCCAGCGAAAATTCAAATTCGTATTTTATGAAGGAGATGCAGTTAATCAACAATTATCACGACCGCACTTTGATGAGCGTCGAGATTTATCGAACTACACAGCGAAAGTCGGCGATTGACGCCATGCTCGATTTTCAAAACCTGAGAGCCGATGCGGAGAAATTGAACATTCCCGACTTTGTCGGCAGAGAATTTAACGCTCGCGGCGATGACTGGACGCGAACAACAAGATATATTGCTTCCAAGACGCATCTTTACATCATTTCGGCGGCAACGCGTGAGAAAAATAATTCGACTTTCCAGCGTTTTTTATCTTCGGTCAGATTTAACGACAATACGGACTCGGCGGCGAATACAATTTTAATTTCTTCATTAAAAAGCGTTGAGCCTGAAGTTTCTTTTGAAAACCCGAAGGATAATAAAGCCGCCGCCGCAAAATCCCCGTCGGGAACGCAAACGCCTGAGCCTGATGTGACAAAGCTTGCCGTTATCGGTACGCCGCGCGTTTCTTACACGAATCAGGCGCGTCAGGAAGGAACAACGGGCACGCTTCGTTTGCGTTTGACTTTTTCGCCTTCTGGAAGCGTCAGCAAAATCGCCGTCCTCCAAGAATTGCCAGGCGGTTTGATGCGTCAAGCCGCTTTAAACGCTTTGCGGTTTAAGTTTTTGCCGCAGGAAAAAGGCGGAAAACCTGTTTCTGTGAGTAAGGTTGTTGAGTTTAGATTTAGTATGTACTAAAAACCAAACGATTTTGATTTTTTAAACGTTTCCGGCTGCTTCTTCAATAAATTTACAAAGCCAATCAATAAAAATGCATAAACAATTTTTCTTTTTGCTCCTAGTTTTATCGCTTTTCAGAATTGATATTAACGCACAAAAAATGTTTGCGGATTTAATCGTCGTCAACGCCAAAGTCCGAACGATGGACGCGAACAAACCGACCGCCGAAGCCGTTGCAGTTTTAGGAAATCGAATCGTCGCTGTCGGTTCAAACTCGGAAATTCGCCAGCTTTCCGGCACAAATACGAAAACGATTGACGCGGGCGGGAAATTGGTGATTCCCGGTTTTAATGACAGCCACGTTCATTTCTTGGACGGCGGTGCCGGGCTTTCGAGCGTTGATTTGCGCGACGCCAAAACGCCGCAGGAATTTGTCGAGCGCATCAAAAATTTTGCCGCCAAACTACCGAAAGGTCGCTGGATTTTGAACGGCAATTGGGATCACGAAAACTGGACACCGAACAATCTGCCGACTGCGGCGATGATTGACGCCGTGACGCCGGATAATCCGGTTTTTATCAATCGTCTCGACGGTCATATGTCGCTCGCTAATTCGCTGGCGATGAAATTGGCGGGCGTTGATAAAACGACGAAAGACGTTCCGGGCGGCGAAATTGTCCGCGACGCGCAGGGAAATCCGACCGGCGTTTTCAAAGACGCGGCGATGGATTACATCCAAAAAGTTATTCCCGAATTTACATTCGAGCAAAAAATGGAATATCTGCAAGCCGCGACGGATTACGCCGCTTCTCTGGGCATCACGAGCGTGCAGGATATGTCCGCCGGGACGGATGTCGGCGTTTATCAGGAAATGCTGCGGCAGGGAAAACTAAAAACTCGTGTTTACGCCGTTTCGCCCGTTACCGATTTTCAACGCTGGCAAAAAGCGGGCGTGCGCTACGCCTTCGGCGATCCGATGCTGCGAGTCGGCGGTCTCAAAGGATTTATTGACGGCAGCCTCGGTTCTACAACCGCCTGGTTTTATGAGCCTTATCTGGACTCGCCAAATACGCGCGGGCTGCCGATGGCTGATCCGGCTGTGGCACGCGAAATCGTGAGAAATGCCGACAAAGCCGGTTTGCAGATTATGATTCACGCCATCGGCGACCGCGGAAACGATGAGGTTTTGAAAATCTACGAACAAATCATTTCCGAATCAGGAGCGCGCGAACGGCGTTTTCGTGTCGAACACGCACAGCATTTAAACGATGGTTTGATCAAACGTTTTGCATCCGGCAAAGTTATCGCTTCGATGCAGCCGTATCACGCAATTGACGACGGGCGCTGGGCGCCCAAGCGTCTGGACGAAAAACGTCTGCGCGGAACTTATGCTTTTCGCTCGCTGCTTGATGCGGGCGCAACGCTCGCTTTCGGAACGGATTGGTATGTCGCACCGCTCAATCCGATGCTCAGCATTTATGCCGCCGCGACGCGTCGCACTTTGGACGGGAAAAATCCTAACGGCTGGATCCCGGAACAAAAAATTACAGTCGAAGAAGCCGTTCGCGCTTACACGGTCGGTTCGGCTTTCGCCGAATTTCAGGAAACGCAAAAAGGCACAATTTCAGCCGGGAAACTCGCTGATTTTGTCATTCTGTCGGATGATATTTTTTCAATCAACCCGATTGAAATCGAAAAGGTAAAAGTTTTGACGACTGTAATGGACGGCAAAATTGTTTATCAAAGCAAATAATCAACGAGTTCTTTTTTGAAAAGATAAAAATCGCACGATAATCTGTAAAATAAATTAAAAGGAGACAAAAATAAAATGAAAAAATTACTTGGTTTGGCAATTTTAACGGCTACTTTCGCCGTTTCGGGCGCGGCACAGGAATTAAACAGCAAAGGTCAGCCCGTTGTGAAAAGCAAAGACAATGCGCCGGTTGAATTAAAAGCAGGCGATACAGTCAAGCGTGGTGCTGCACTGGGCGGGGCTAACGCCGAAAAAGTCAAGCTCGCTGATGTAGTCAAAAATCCGCAGAAATATGCCGGAAAAACGGTCGCCGTCGAAGGCGTAATTGTCCGTTCGTGCAAAAAAGAAGGCTGCTGGATGGAACTTGCCGCGGACAAAGACGCAAAACCCGTGCGCGTCACGTTCGGCGATCACGCTTTTTATATTCCGCTGAACGCCGCCGGTTTAAATGCGCGGGCGGAAGGCGTATTTGAGGTTAAAGTTTTAAGCAAAGAAAAAGTTGACCATCTTGTCAACGACGACGGCGCGAAAATCGAACGCAATGCGGACGGAACAGCCAATGAAATCACTTTCGTTGCGACTGGCGTTGAATTGACGAAAAAATAAAAAAATGCAAAAGGCAAAATCAATCAAGTGATTGGCATCAATCTGTTTTGCCTTTTTTTCGAAGATGAAACCGTTTAAGATTCGCAATATAGAAATCAATCCTCCTTTAGTTCTTTCGCCGATGGCGGGCGTGACGGATTATTCTTTTCGCCGTTTGCTCAAGCGGCGCGGCGGAATCGGTTTGACCGTTTCCGAGTTTATTTCGGTCGAAGGCTTGACGCGCAACAATCCAAAATCGAAGCGACAGATGCGTTTTTGGGAAGAAGAACGCCCGTTCGCCGTCCAGATTTTCGGCGGTCAGCCCGAAAGAATGCGGATGGCGGCGGAAATGGCTGAGGACGTTGGGGCAGATATTTTGGATGTCAACTGCGGTTGCCCCGCGCCGAAAGTCGTCAAAAACGGCGGCGGGAGCGGTTTGCTCAGGGATTTGCCGCGTCTTGAAACGATTTTGAAAGAAATCAAAAAAGCGATTTCAATTCCTTTAACTTTAAAGTTTCGCGCCGGTTATTCAGATTCCACTTTAAATTATCTGGAAGTTGCCCGTCTTGCCGAAGATTGCGGCGTAGAGCATTTGCAGCTTCACGGTCGAACGAAAGAGCAGGGCTACAAAGGCTTGGCAAATTGGGATTATGTCCGGCAGGTGAAAGAAGCGGTTTCGATTCCCGTATCGGGCAGCGGCGATGTCGTTTCAATCGAAGGCGCCTTGCAAAAATGGCGCGAAACAAACTGCGACGGAATTTTAATCGGTCGCGGCGCAATGCAGAATCCCTGGATTTTTCGCCAGATCGAAGATGTTTTGGCGGAGCGCGAGCCGTTTCAGCCCAGCTTGGAAGAAAAGCAGGATTGCCTTCTCGAATATTTCGAGATGCTTCTTGAAGATATGCCCGAATTGCCGGCTTTGGGGAAAATGAAACAGCTTGCCGGGCAGTTTACCAAAGGCTTGGTCGGCGGCGCGCAATTTCGGCAGACACTTTATCATTCGCATTCGGTTCAGGAAGTTTTGGATAATATCGCCGTTTATTTCAACACGCTCGCCGAAGGCAGAACGTACGGCGACGGAATTGTCGAAACGGACGCTCCTCAGATTGATTCGTGCGATATTTCGGGCGATAATGATGGCGAGACGGAAATCGAGTCGTGCAGCGCAGCTATTGCTGCTTGATTTTTGCCCCTCTAAGTAAATAATTCAAATCAAAGTAAAAAGAATCATTTTTGCCCTCGAACAGCTTGTCAGGCATAAGTGATAAGTGGAATCAAATATGAAAATTTCATCACTAAGCATTTTATTGTTCGTGTTCGCCTTAGTTTCGTCTACAGCGGCGCAAAAATTAACCGCCGAAGAAATTGTGACGAAACATCTGGACGCCGTCGGCTCGACGAAAAACCGCGCCGCTTTGAAAAATCAAGTCGCGATTGGCAAAGCGAAGTTTAATGTCCTGCGTGCCAAGGGTAGCGGAACCGAAGGGCAAGTGGTTTTTGCTTCTGAAGGCAAAAAGATGATTGTCGGAATGAAATTCCCCGATCCCAATTATCCGCAAGATAGATTTGGTTTTGACGGCTCGAGCGCAAAAGTCGCTTTTATGATTCCGGGCGCTCGCTCGCTGGTCGGCGGTTTTCTTTACCGGCACGAAAATATTCTTGAACAAGGCTTGCTCGGCGGCGTGCTTTCTTCGGCGTGGAGCTTGTACGATTTACCCGCTCGCAAAGCGAAAATTGAGATGGACGGAACACGCAAAATTAACGGTAGAGAAGCTTACGTCATTGATTATCAGCCGAAAGGCGGCACCGATACTTCGATCAAGCTCTTTTTCGACACCGAAAATTACCAGCATGTCCGAAGCGAGTATATTTTTGTCGTTCCGGCAACGCAGGGTGCTTCGGTTGATTCTTCAGCTTCGCGTCGGGGAACGCGCGAAACGATGGTTGAGGAGTTTTCCAATTTCAAAAAAGAGATGGGACTGAATCTGCCTCATTCTTATCGGATGTATCTCGCATTTGATCGCGGCAGTGGAACGACCGAATACGAATGGAATATGGAGTTTTCAGATTTTTACTTTAATCAAAGTCTCGAAGCTAATTCTTTCGATATTAACGCCAATTAAGCCTAAGTTAACTTTATAGGGAGCAATTGTAGAGACAGCATACATGGCGTCTCTACGAAACGGATGGTTTTAAAAACTGCTTGAAAAAAAGCGTCAAATTGTTTTATTAATCCAACTGCATTTTTAAAGAAAGCCCGCAACTTTTATGTTTCAACCTAAAAACTTAGCCATGATTTTCACCGCTTTGCTGATTTTATTTTTCGCAGTTTTTTCCGCAAACGCGCAGAAATTAAAGGTTGAAGATGTTGTTACGAAGCATCTGGAAGCAATTGGCACAGCTGAAAACCGAGTTAATGCAAAAAATTATCTCTTTATCGGCGGTGCTTCGTTTAAAATTCCGACATCGCCGAATCCTCCGATTGAAGGCAGAGCGGTTTTCGCTTCGGAAAGCGATAAAATGTTATTTGGATTAGCCCTGAATGCCGTCAGCTACAAGCAGGAGCAGATTGTTTACGACGGCAAAAAGCCTAAAATCGGTTTCATCACGCCGGGCAATCGCTCGCCGCTCGGAGCTTTTTTAGCCGGAGACGGCGATATTATTGCTAACGGTTTACTCGGCGGTGTGTTATTCAAATCGTGGAGTCTTCTTAATGCACCCGAAACAAAAGCCAAATTAAACTTGGACGGAACCAAAAAAATCAAAGGCGTCGAGTGTTATGTTGTAGATTACAATCCCCGAAAGGGAAGCGATTTCGCAATTAAGCTCTATTTCGATACGCAAACTTTCCGGCACGTTCGAACCGAATATAAAAGAACGATTTCGGCTAGAATCGGATTAAAACCGGATGATTCCGCGCGCCAGCAGGAAACGCGCCACACTTTGGTCGAAGATTTTTCGGATTTTAAGACGGTCAACAATCTGACCTTACCGCAAAATTACAGTTTGCTCCTAAATCTCACCGGACAAAACGGGACCTCCGAGTACCAATGGAATATCAACATTTTGGAGTTTTTGTTCAACCAAAAGCTTGATGCAGGTTCATTTAACGTAGAAGCCAATTAGTTGGCTTAAAATATATAAATAAGTTGAGCGGCTGAAAGGTTTCCAATACTTACAGCCGCTTTTTGTTATTTACTTTTGCAGACAGGGTTTTCCGCGTTCGATAAGCATATCAATTTTTTCAGCTCATCAATCTGCTGTTGTTGCTGCCTGTTTTGTTCGAGCAGCTTTTCGATTTGCTCCTGTTGCTGTTTGAAAGCGTTAATAAAAACGACATTCAAACTGTTTTCCTTAATGTCGGTGACTTCGCCTTTGTCATCGCGGACAGTAAACTGAGGTGCGATTTCCGCTACATCCTCGGCGTTTAAGCCAAAATCCTGCGTTCCATCTGCTTTCCATTTGAAGGCGACCGGTTTAAGACTTTTGATAATTTCAAGTCCGCCCGAAAAAGGTTTCATGTCGAATTTATTTTCGGCAGAGGAGAACGATGAGCTACAGTTGGTAATTCCATATCCGCCGTCGTTGCTGCTGACCGAAATCGGTCGAAAACATAAGTGACTTTGTGAGCTCGGAATATAATTCCCCAAATCACGAGTTACCAGCGAGTTGGCGATTAAACCTTTGAAAACTTTTTGGACCGAAAAAGTCGAAACAGTTCCGATGCAATTGGTTGGATTGGTGCAATTATTCCCGGCTTGCAGCATCACGTTTCCAGGAATGATTGTTGTTTGAGCTTCATTGCCGAGAAGGATTGTGTTGCTCGTTGAAGCGGTTACGTTTGTTCCGATGACAATTGAATTGCTGATCTGCGTCGAAAGGCTCGAATTGGTCGCTCCGGCTCCGATAAAAATATTGTTGCTGCCAGTCGTATTTAAGCCTCCGGCGGCGCGTCCGATGAAGGTGTTAAATTTGCCGGTCGTGTTTGATAACCCGGCGCTTTCGCCGAAGAAAGAGTTTTGCTCGCCGATTGTGTTTGCTTTTCCCGATTCGTTTCCAAAATAAGAGTTATAGCTGCCTGAGGTATTCGCTTTTCCCGCGTTAAAGCCGGTAAATAAATTTCCGGCTGAAGCGAACAAAATGCGGCTGCCGCCGAGATTGAATTGCGTTCCGGCATTTACGGTTGCGGCATTAAAAGTTGCGACGTTAACAATAGAGGCATCGAGAGTATTCACGCTGAGCGTCCCGATGATATTTGAAGAGCCGGGAATTTGCACCGTATCCGCGCTTCTCCCCAAAACAATCGTGTTACTGGTCGCGACTTGTGCGCCAGAGCCGATAACGGTAGCGTAAGTCAGATTGTTGGAGCTAAAATTTGCGTTGCTACCTAAGGCTGTATTATTGCTCCCGGTTGTGTTTCTATCACCTGCCTGCCATCCGAAAAACGAATTATGGCTGCCAGTGGTATCAATCACCTGATTGCCCGCGTTTCGTCCGACATAAGTATTGTAACTGCCAGTCGTGTTATATCGTCCGGCAGAATCTCCCATAAAAACATTTTCATTTCCTGTTGTATTTCGTGACCCTGAAAATGTGCCGAAAAATGAATTGTTGTTGCCAGTCGTGTTGCTTTTGCCAGATTCTGCCCCGAAAGCGGCATTAAATATGCCGATTGTATTATGAAAGCCTGAAGTGTACCCGAAAAAAGAATTATATCCGCCCGTCGTATTGTTATTGCCGGTAGCCCAACCGAAAAAAGAATTGCCTTCTCCAGACGTGTTTTTCTGTCCGGAACTCGTTCCGAAAAATGAGTTGACTTGTCCGCTCGTATTCGAATATCCGGCTGTAAACCCGAAAAATGAATTTGAACGTCCGGTTGTATTGGCGTTTCCCGCATTGATTCCAAAAAATGAATTACTGCTTCCCGTAGTGTGGCTCGCGCCCGTTCCGAATCCGGCGAACAAATTGTTATTCTCAGGTGCGCTTAAAAAGCGATTGCCGTTTAGATTAAACTGCGTCGTAGCCTCAAGAATGTTTGCCTTGCCTGTGCCGCCGATGTTGAAATTGGCATTTGCCTGAGCTGCGCCGGTGTTTTGAATGTAATTGTCGCTGCCCGGCAACGGATTACGCGCGTCCGAAAGCCTGGCGTCGTTCGTCTGAACAAACTGATTTGCCGCCACGCCCCCAAGCTGAGCCGAATTTGTTGCCAAATTCGCGTTTGAAGCGCGAATCGCATACGGAGCGCTCGTTATTTTCTGGCGCGGCGCGAGCGTCGTGTAATTATTTAGCCCGGCGGGACTAACACTGATTTCAAGAAAGCGATCGGCGCCCGGAAAGGCATTTGGGAAATCAAGCTGAATGGTAAAAATTCCGTTTGTTGTTTCCACATTTGTTTTGGTTTGCGCGGCGCCGATTTGATTGCCCGCACTGGCGGCGTCAAACAATCTAAACTGCATATCATAACTCGCATTTGCAGGTGTTCCGCCGTCGTTCAATTTCCCTTGATAAGTGAAGCTGATTGTTTGAGCCAAGCCCATGCCTGTTCCGATAAGCAGCCAAACCAAAATTGATAAAAATCTAACTTTCATTTTCATTCCCTTTCTCGCGCTTGAGGCGGGAGGTTCCAACTTTATTTGCAAACATCAGGTTGCGGATTCGATTGACACACTAGCTTTTTCAGCGCATCAATTTACTGCTGCTGCTCACGGATTCGCTCTTCCTGAGGTTGAATTTTCAATTGCGCTCGCAGGCATCCCATTTTCGTTTAGCTTTCCCTGATAAGTAAAACCCGTTGTTTGAGCTAAAGCGGACGGTGTGGAGACGATACCTACGATTAGGGACAGCAAAACCAAGCCTAATTTGAAAGTTATTAATTTTTTCGCCTTCATCTTTATTCCAACCTTTCAAATAAAATTGCTGGTCTCAATCCGCGGCTGTAAAGTTCATATTCTCGATTTCTTCAGTTACCTAAACCGAAACTAGAAAAGCTAACACCAAAATGGAACCCTTTTTTATGTTTCATTCTCTCCATTCAAAGTTTTTGTTTGAACTTCTGAATCAATTCACCAGGTCGGCTGATTCACCTTCTAACTGAACATAGCGAAACGGAATTGAAGCGGTAAAAGGGATAGTTACGCGTTTCAACATAACGCCGGTTCCTATTGTTAAACTTGTTAAGTCAGATTGATCGCGCCTGTGAACGTATAACTTGGCAGCCGCAAATAAACGTTTATTACGTTCGAGTGCTGTTGCAGTGAGGAATGGGTCTCCTCCCGGGTTATGAGGCTGCCCTACAGGTGTGTTTTTAAATGTAAATGGAATCGTTTTCAGCCGCGCTAATTGAGCAAAAACAGATTTAAAATTGCAATAGCCATTTGAACCTTGAAAATCAGCAATACTTAAAGTTTTATGGTCTAGACTGACATTCCAGAAGCTCGAAAATACCTGTGGATATCGGGGAAGATAAAAAACCACACGAAGCTCAAATAATTCCCAATTGCATGCCATCGAATTTTCTCCTTATCAATTTAGCTCGCATAATTTAACTGCCGCCTTTTTTGCCTCTGCTTCTCCTTCGGCACGGGTCGAAAATGTGCTATTATTTCTGCGCTGAATGAGTTGATTCGAGCTTAAAACTTCCTTCCCCAAAAAATCCTGAGAAAGCTGTGAGATTTTCTGTGAGAGTTTGGTGAGAGAGGTTAAGCCCATGAAAACTAAACAGTTTTACGATTTCGGCGATTTCCGTTTGGACGTTTCCGAAAAAGCTCTATTTCACGACGGCACGCCTGTTTCGCTCACACCGAAAGTTTTTAAAACTCTTCTTGTTTTAATTGAAAACGCAGGAAATCTAGTCGGCAAAGACGAATTGATGAGCCGGATTTGGGGCGACCGTTTTGTCGAAGAATCGAACCTTACGTTCAACATCAAAATGCTCCGCAAAGCTCTCGGCGACGATGCCGCCCACCCGCGTTTTATCGAAAACGTTCCGCGTCGGGGGTATCGTTTTATCGCCGAAGTTAGAGAAGCTGTGGCGGAAGAGCTGGAATACCGGGATTTGGAAATTCAATCTTTCGGACCGAAAGTGGTAAAAACAAACGGTGCGCACCCTTTTGAAAATGGTTCTCTTGGCGAAAAAAAAGCGCTCAAATCGTCACTGCCTGCAATCGTTTCATTATCAATCGTCTCTCGTCCTGTTTTCTATTCGATTGTCGCAATTTTACTGGGCGTTTTTATCTTGACCGGATTTTTCGTTTTGCGGAATCAAACGACGGTTTTCCAGAAAATTGGCGTTTCAGCTAACTCAGGTCGCAGTTCCAGACTTCTAAGCGTTGAAAAATTAACCGATACCGGAGGCGCAAACGCACCTAACATTTCGCCCGACGGAAAGCTGCTCGTCTATTTCACACAAGAAGGTGGAAGAAACACCGTTTGGCTTCGACAGCTAACGACCGGAAAAAGCATTCAGATTTTAACGCTCACCGACGAATTTCTTCACGGTACGAGCTTTACACCCGACGGCGAATACATCATTTATTCGCACCAACGAAAAGGCGAGTCCGGGCATCTGAGCCGCGTTTCGATTCTCGGCGGAGCGCCGACGAAAATTATCAATAATCACCACGGCGGATGGAGCTTTTCGCCCGACGGCAGTCAAATTGCTTTTGTGCGTTTGGAGGAAGCCGGCAGCGCCATAATGATCGCCGGAGCGGACGGAGCGGGTGAACGCAAAATTACCGTCAGCCAAAGACCGCGTGCCATAATTGGTATTTCCTGGTCACCAGATGGAAAATCGCTTGCATATTGCGCCGGAAATTTTCATTCAAATGCGAAAGATTTCAGAGTTTTTGAAATTAACCTTCAGGACGGGACGGAAAAAACGCTGACGGATTTTGTTTGGGCATATCTCGAAAATGTAATGTGGCTGCCCGACAAAAGCGGTTTGCTGGTCAACGGGCGCGGAACTCCGGAAGGCGCAGATCAAATCTGGCGCGTTTCGCTGCCTGACGGCAAAACCGAACAAATCACCAATTCCACCGATTCGCTTTATTTACGCGGCGCAACCAAAGATTTCAGCCGGATAATTGGCAGTCAGAAATTTCTAAACGCGAGCGTCTGGATTGCGCCGAGCGACAATTTGGCGAACATTCGACCGATTGCCAAAGCTCAATACGATTTCGCCTGGACGCCTGACGGCAAAATCGTTCTCCCGGCGCGAGACACAATCGCCGCCGACATTTGGTTGGTTAATCCGGATGGCAGCGAGCGAAAGCAGTTAACCGTCAACGATGCAATCGAACGCCGACCGGCGGTTTCGCCTGTCGGACGATTTGTCGTTTTTGTCTCGAACCAAAACGGCACGAAAAACATTTGGCGAACCGACATCGACGGGAAAAACCCGCTTCAATTAACATGGGGTGAAGGCGAAAATTACCCGACTTTTATGCCGGATGGTCAATCAGTTGTTTTTAATTCGAGCAGAGACGGCAGCCTCTGGCAAATTCCGATTACGGGCGGCGAGGCAAAGCTGATTTCCAAAGAAAAAAGCTTTCGCATCGCTTTTTCACCGGACGGAAAGAAATTTGCTTATTTCGGACCGAGCGGCGGACGGCGGAAACTTCTGGTTAAATCTTTTCCCGATTGCAAGCTCTTGAAAGAATTTGACATCCCCATCGCAAGCGCCGACGCGCCGCGAGTCGTTTGGACAAAGGACGAGAAATTTTTGATTTTCGATAATTTCGATTCGCAAATGGTAAGCAATCTGTGGCGTCAGTCACTCACCGGCGGTGACCCGGAAAAGCTAACCAATTTCACTTCCGAGCGGATTTCCGATTTCGGATTTTCGCCTGATGGAAAACATCTGGCGATTGTTCGCGGTCAGTGGATCAGGGATGCGGTTTTACTCAAGGGATTTTAAATGAAACTTTGACTTTCCATGAGTTAAAAGGCGTTTGATTAACTCAAATTAAAAAAGCGCGTGTTTAAAACACGTGCTTTTGATTTATTCAACCGTGACGCTCTTTGCCAAATTTCGCGGCTGGTCAACATCGCAGCCGCGACGGACGGCAATGTGATAAGAAAGAAGCTGAAGCGGCACAATCGCCAAAATCGGCGATAGCAAATCCGAAGCTTCCGGTATTTCAATCACTTGATTCGATACTTTTGAAGACATTTCATCGCCTTCTGTCAAAATCGAAATAACGATTCCGTCGCGTGCCTTTACTTCGACAATGTTTGAATGCGTTTTTTCATATCTGAGTTCCGAAGCAAAGTTGCCGATCTCACGCGGATTAATAACGACAACCGGCAAGCGTTCGTCAATCAGCGCGTTCGGACCGTGTTTCATTTCGCCAGCCGGATAGCCTTCGGCGTGAATGTAAGAGATTTCTTTTAATTTCAGAGCGCCTTCGAGCGCGATCGGGAAATTAATTCCGCGTCCTAAATAAAGAAAATCCGTGCAGCGGAAAAACTCTTTTGATAATTCTTCGATATCATCAGATTCGTTTAATAGATTTTCGATTTTGACCGGGAGTTCTGCTAATTGCTGCGCGTGATATTTCGCTTGTTCCGAGTCGAGCTTGCCGCGCAATTGTCCGAGATAAAGCGCGAACAAATAAAGCGCCACCATTTGCGAAGTGAAGGCTTTGGTAGAAGCCACTCCGATTTCAGGTCCGGCGTGAGTCAGAATTGTGCCGTCGGATTCGCGCGTGATCATCGAACCTTGAACGTTGCAAACTGCCAGAATTTTGCAGCCCTGTTGTTTGGCTTCACGAAGCGCGGCAATCGTATCGGCAGTTTCTCCGGATTGCGAAATGACAATCAGCAAAGTATTTTCGTCCAACACGGGCGAGCGATAACGAAATTCAGAGGCGTAATCAACTTCTACGGGAACGCGCGCCAATTGCTCGATCATATATTTCCCGGCGAGTCCGGCGTGCCAGGAAGTTCCGCAAGCAGCGATTTTAATTGAAGTCACCTGTCGAAAATCTTCATCAGTAATTTGCATTGGGTCGAGATAAACCCGCCCCGTATCCAAAGAAATCCTGCCTTGCACAGTATCGCGGACGGCGCGGGGCTGCTCGTAGATTTCCTTGAGCATAAAATGCTTGAAACCGCCTTTTTCCGCTGCAATCGGATCCCAAGTGATTCGCTGCTGCTGCGGCTCGACGATGTTTCCGTCAAAATCCGTGACGCGCACTGCATCGCGGGTCAAAACGGCGATTTCCTTGTCGCCCAAAAAGAAAACATCGCGCGTATGCTGCAAGATAGGCGGAACGTCGGAAGCAACGAAAAACTCCCCGTCGCCCAAGCCCACAACGACCGGAGGACCTTCGCGGACCGCGATAATCGTATCAGGTTCGTCGGAAGAAATAATCGAAAGCGCGAAAATTCCGCGTAGCTCTTTAACGGTTTGGCGAACAGCCATCTCGAGGTTCTGAGCGTTTTCGCGCAATTTCTCTTCGATTAAATGTGCGACGACTTCCGTGTCGGTTTCAGTCACGAAAACGTGGTCCGAGGCGCGCAGACGATCTTTAAGCTGCGAGTAATTTTCGATAATTCCGTTATGCACGACGACAATTCGCCCCGTGCAATCGCGGTGCGGATGTGCGTTTTCTTCGGTCGGTCGTCCGTGAGTTGCCCAGCGCGTGTGACCGATGCCGTAATTTCCGTCCAAAGGGCTGAGGCGAATGCATTCTTCGAGATTGCGCAATTTGCCTTCGGCGCGGCGAATCTCCAATTTGTGGTGATCGTCAACGACTGCAATGCCAGCCGAATCGTAGCCGCGATATTCCAATTTTCGCAGTCCGTCTATAATTACGGGGACGACTTGTTTATTTCCGACGTAACCAACTATTCCGCACATTTTTGTAAAGGATGAAGGATGAAGGATGAAGGATGAAAAATCCTTATCAAATCACGCTTCGTTTTCTTTCTTTTCTGCTTCTTCAGTGTCTAGCGATTTGATGACTCGGGCAGGCGCGCCGACTGCCAGTTTGTTTGGTGGAATGTCTTTTGTGACAACGGAACCGGCTCCGGTCACTGCTCCGTCGCCGACTGTGACGGGAGCGACCAGCATTGTATCCGAACCGATTTTAACGCCGGAACCGATTGTCGTCCGATTTTTGTTTTTGCCGTCGTAATTGCAGGTGATCGTGCCGGCGCCGATGTTTGTGTTTTCGCCGATTTGAGCGTCGCCGAGATAAGTTAAATGGCTTGCTTTTGTTTTTCTGCCGACGATTGATTTTTTTACTTCGACGAAATTACCGATTTTTGCGTCCTGCTCGATCTGTGCGTTGTTGCGGATGTGCGCGAACGGTCCGATGGAACAATTTTCGCCCACGGATGAAGTATCAATGACGCAGTTTTCCAGAATAGTGACTGATCTCCCGATGTAAGCATTTGTCAGGCGTGAGCCGGAGCGAATCTCGCAGCCATCACTAATGTGCGTTTTGCCTTCAATCGTGACGTTCGGATGAATAACGGTGTCGCGTCCGATTTCCGCGTCTTCGGAAATGTAAGTGTGTTCTGGATCAACCAAAGTGACTCCGTAATCGCGCATTAAGCGGGAATTAACGCGCCGCCGCAGAATTCTTTCCATTTCGGCAAGCTCTTCGCGGTTGTTGATGCCGGAAACTTCGCGAAAATCATTGTACGGATAAAGCGAAACCGGCTCGCCCGCTTCGGATAAAATCTGCGGCACGTCCGTGAGATAATATTCGTTTTGTTTATTGTCGTTTCGCACCTTAGCGAGAGCGTCGAAAAGCAGATGTGAATTGAAACAATAAATTCCGGCGTTGGTTTCCTTAATTTTTCTTTCTTCTTCCGAAGCGTCCTTTTGTTCGACAATTTGTTGGAAAAGCCCGAATTGGTCGCGCACGATACGTCCGTAGCCGGTCGGTTCTTCGAGCTTTACGGTCAAAAGCGTACAAGCCGCGCCGCGACCGCGATGCGAGCGATGATGCTGAACTAACTTGGCAAGCGTTTCCACTTTAATCGTCGGCACGTCGCCCGATAGAATCAGCAAAGTCGAGTTTTCGTTTTCAAAAAATCGGCGGGCGGACAAAACAGCGTGTCCGGTTCCGAGCTGTTCTTCCTGCAAAGCGAAAGAAACGCGCTCGTCGCTGATTTCCGTTTTGACGGCTTGTTCGACCGCTTCGGCTTGATGCCCGACAACTACAACAATTCGGCGCGGATCAAGAGCTGCTGCGGTGCGGACGACGTGCGCAATTAAGGGTCTGCCGCCTAATTTGTGTAAAACCTTTGCCGTTTCCGATTTCATTCGCGTTCCCAATCCGGCGGCGAGGATGAGAACGTCTAACTGCGATTGCGACGTTTCTTGTGTTGAACCTTCCATTTGCTCGTTCTCGAAAAAATTAAAATGCCGCAAGTTGTTCAAACTGCGACTTTACCGCACAATCTAACACAACTTGCGCCAATTTTTCAGGATTGTGACGCACTTTTTCGCCCGCGTCCAGCAAATCAGCGCGAATCAGTTCGACAGAATGCC
The DNA here is from genome assembly GCA_030863175.1 of Acidobacteriota bacterium. Classification (GTDB taxonomy): domain Bacteria; phylum Acidobacteriota; class Blastocatellia; order Pyrinomonadales; family Pyrinomonadaceae; genus JALZCH01. The sequence continues at coordinate 17,009 of JALZCH010000109.1, forward strand.
CCCGCAAAACCGGGGAGAGCGAGTCGCCCAACCCGATTTGACGTGCGCCTTCGGCTGCATAAGCTGCAGTTTGCGCGGCGGAAATCTCGCGATTGTTGACTACGATATAATCAAAATCAATTGCCGGAGCGTATTCTTTGACTTTTTCGAGATGCTGTCCTGAAGTGAAATTATCGGTTTCCCCGGGCTGGGTCATTAAATTGCAGATAAAAATTTTCGTCGCGTGTGATTCGGCAATCGTTTCCGCCATTCCTTCGACGAGCAGCGGCGGCAATAAACTTGTAAAAAGCGAACCCGGACCGAGCGTAATCACATCTGCCGACGCGATTGCTTCCAAAGCTTCGGGCAGCGGAGAGCACCGGCGCGGTTCAAGCCACAGATTTTTAACAACTGAATGCGCCGCCGTAATATTTGATTCGCCGGGCACTATGCGCCCGTCAATCATTTCCGCAACCAGCCGCACATCGCAATCAGTGGCGGGAAAAATCTTGCCTTTGATAGCCAGAACTTCCGAAGCGTGACGCACGGCTTCGACAAAATCGCCGCCCGAAATTTCGGTTAGGGCGGCGAGGAAAAGATTGCCGAAACTGTGTCCACCAAGCTCGCCTTCGCCGCGAAAACGATATTTGAAAAGCCGCGAAAGAAGGGTCGAATCTTCCGACAAAGCGACCATACAGTTGCGAATATCGCCCGGAGGCAGCATCTGAAGTTCATCGCGCAGGCGCCCGGAGCTTCCGCCGTCGTCCGTGACGGCAACAATAGCCGAAAGCGATTTAATTGTCGGGAAATCGTCGAAAGATTCGCCGACAAGATGTTTTAAGCCGCTCAAAAGAGTTGCCAGACCAGTTCCGCCGCCGATAGAAACGATGTTGAAGCGATTGTTAATATTTGGAAAGTTCCGGTAAATCATCTCTGCCTCAAAAGACGCGGGAGAGCGAACGCGATGGGCAAATAATATCAGAATTCGCTCCAGCTGTCGTTATTTATAAACATTATTCGTGTCAGCTACAAGAAAAATTTATCAATTGATTGCCGGTCGAGGCAATTAATAAACTAATACTGGTAAAATATGTTAAATTTCACAAAACACTTGAAGTCAAAATTTATAATGTGCTAGATTGAATGCGAGCGGAGTTTTGCACCGCCGTTATTTTTCTTTGAGAACGGCTGCAAAAATTTTTCAGCAAAAGTTTTTGCCTCCGATGCGCCCCGCAAGCTACACTGCATAAAGCAACATTTTTCGCATTTCTATCAAAAAAAAGAGAGCTTTTTTCCCGATGAAGGAAACTCAAATTATCTTACACGAGCAGCAGTTTCAACGCCTGAAAACTGTCATCGCACGACTGAGCCTCGAAACCGCCGCGCGGATGGTTTTGCTAATTCACCGCGACGGGCAGCCGATTGCTTTTCACGGCGATGTACAGGCAGTTGACACGACGAGCTTTTCGTCGCTTGCGGCGGGAAACGTCGCAGCAACGTCGAGTATGGCGCGTCTGATCGGTGAAAACGCTTTTCCGGCGCTCTCGCACGAAGGCGAGCGCGAAAGCATTTATATTTCCGTCGTCGGACAAACGCTGCTGGTCGTCGTTTTCGACGAACGTTCAACGCTCGGTTTGGTCAAATTGCGCGTTAAACGAGCGACGCAGGAAATTGGCACAATTCTCGAAGAAGTCAACCGCTACGCCGAAGAACAGCGCGCCCAGGAGGTTGCGTTGTTTGCCGAAATAACCGATGAAGATATTGACAGCCTCTTTAGTTAGCAGTCATCAGCTACCCGTCAACAAACTTTCTAAAAAACTGATAACTGATAACTGATAATTGATAACTGAAATTATGACTTTCATTAATTACGCATCGCGCGAAATCAACTGCAAAATCGTTTATTACGGTCCGGGCTTGTGCGGCAAGACGACGAATTTGCAATATATTTACGACACGACCGCACCGCAATCAAAAGGCAAACTCATCTCACTGGCGACCGAAACTGAACGCACTCTGTTTTTCGATTTTATGCCGCTCGAACTCGGCACAGTGCGTGGTTTTAAAACCCGTTTTCATCTTTACACCGTTCCGGGGCAGGTTTTTTACGATGCTTCGCGCAAGCTGATTTTAAAAGGCGTTGACGGCGTTGTTTTCGTCGCTGATTCTCAGGAAGAGAGAATGGACGCCAATATCGAATCGCTTTACAATCTCGAAGAAAATTTGCAGGCGCAAGGTTATGACTTGATGCAGATTCCTTACGTTTTGCAGCTGAACAAGCGCGATTTGCCGAACGTTACTCCGGTAGAAGAATTAACCTACGAATTGCAGCGTAAAGGCGAGCCGGTTTTTGAAGCTGTAGCGGCTAAAGGCGACGGAGTTTTCGACACTTTGAAGGCTGTTGCGAAACAAGTTTTGACGGAACTGAGAAAAACTTGAGAAAAAACAAATTAAAAACAAAAGCGGTTGAGGTCGAATGAAACCTCAGCCGCTTTTGTTTTTTCCGGACTAATGAAAAAATCATTCCGGACTTGTTTCGGCAAGCTCATTAAACGATAATTCGGATTGCTACATCTAACAATTACTCTTTAGAAAAAAGAGAATAAAAAGAAAATGAACACATACTACGAAAACGCAAACGGATTTACAGTTGCCGAATCTGCTCCTGCTGACCGCGCGGCATTTATTCGCCGCACTTATGCCCATTTGGCGGGTGCAATTCTGGCATTCGTCGGATTGGAATTTTTCCTGATTTCTTCAGGAATCGGGATTGCAATTGCACAAGCAATGATGGGCGTCTCCTGGCTGCTGGTTTTGGGCGCATTTATGGGCGTTTCATTCCTAGCGAATTGGTGGGCAAATTCTAACGCTTCGCGTCCGATGCAGTATCTCGGATTGGGGCTTTACATTGTCGCCAATGCGATTATCTTTTTGCCGCTGCTCCTGATAGCCAATTACACAGCCGGCGGCGGGGTGATTTTGGAAGCTGGAATTTACACAATGGCGCTATTTGCCGCTTTAACGGCAATCGTTTTTCTCTCGCGCAAAGATTTTTCGTTTTTAGGTCCGATTCTAATGATCGGCGGATTTCTGGCGCTTGGATTTATCGCCGCCAGCCTGCTTTTCGGATTTAGTTTAGGCTCGGTCTTTGCGCTTGTGATGGTCGCTTTTGCGGCGGGTGCAATACTGTACGATACGTCAAATATTCTGCATCATTATCGAACCGACCAGCACGTTGCTGCTTCGCTTTCGCTGTTCGCTAGCGTGGCTTTGTTGTTCTGGTATATTTTGCGAATTTTTACTTCTTCCAGAGATTAATAAATTTGCCCAAGTAAGCTAACAGAGTTTTAAGCTCAGTGAAATAAAAGAAAGCGGGTTTAATACCCGCTTTCTTTTTCGTTTCTTTTGTTAGAAAATTTCGGTAAACAGAAATGTAAATCTAAAAACAATGTTCAGATAGAACAAGATTTTAGAGCATCATTTTGAATAATAATCGAAACTAAAGGTAAAAATTGCCTGTTAAGGAAGCCGTTTTAATTTTATGGGCGTTTATCGGAACAAGATTGTTTTTGAATTTTTGGTTCTAACCTTTTTATTTTTGGCAATTGCTTCGGATTCCTTCGGGCAAGCGAAATGTCTCACCGAAGATGAGGTGAAAAAGATTGTTGACGGGATAAAATCGCAGCAAAGCGTCTCTCTTAATAAGAAATTGCAGCAGGAATTGTTGGATATTAGGGAAGACACAGCTCTGCTTTATGAAGACCTGTCCAGACTCGTATCCGATTCGAAATCGCTTGAAGAGCGTTTAAAACGGCAGCAAGCGGCGAATACTCTCCGGCTTTGCCAAATACTAAAAGAACACGGCTGGACAAGCAAAGCTTTGGTCGGCGCCGATGCTTCCGGAGTTGTTCCATTGATCTTTACGGATAGCCCCTCTTTAGAATTTCAACAGCAGCTAGCGCCCGTTATGCAGGCTGCTTTCGAAGCTGGCGAAATTTCGAAAAGCAATTATGCGAGAATCTTAGATCAACTTCGCGTTCGCACGGGTAAAAAACAGATCTTCGGTACTTTGGTCGGAATATCAAAGGATTTGCTTTTTCTGTATCCGGTTGAAAACGAAGCAAAGCTGGCAGAACTTCGCCGCGAATATGAATTGCCGCCGCTGGCTGACCAAGTCCGTAGCCTCGAACAAAAATATAAAGCCGTAGTTATCAAGGCACCGTCTTCACCGTCGTTTGCCACGCGGCAAAATCAGGAAGAGGGCAAAACTGCTGCGCCTACGACTCAAAGCGAAGAAAAAGAGGAAGTTCTACGGGTCGAAACAAAATTGGTCAATTTAAATGTGACTGTGCTGCCCGAAAAACCGGGAACAAATTTGCAAGCTCTCAATAAAGATGATTTTACCGTCCTCGAAAACGGGCGCGAGCAAACGATTGATTGGTTTGCGGCGGCGCAGTTTCCATTTGATATTACTTTGCTGATTGACATTTCCGGCTCGACTGCCGGAAAACTCAAAATGATTCGGAAAACGACGCGGAACTTCATCAAAGCGGCACGACCTTCGGATCGGATTTCAATCATTGCTTTTGACGAGGAGGTCACCGTCATCTCGCCGCTCACTCACGACCGGAAAAGCTTGCTCGAAAGCGTTGAAAAAATCAAAAGCAGAGGCGGATCCAAAGTCTGGGACGCGCTCGCTTTTGCGCTTAATCAAACCAACGAAGTTCAAAACTCGAATTCGCAAAACCGCGAACGGCGAAGCGCAATTGTATTTATGACCGATGGGGAAGACAACACGTTTGTTGAACACACGGAGCCTTCCAACGTGCTTTTCGCCGATTTACTTGAAAAGGTTCGGCATAGTTCGGCTTTGATTGTCCCAATACATCTCGATACCAGAAACACCTTCGGACTGAGTGAAAAGCTTTATGCCGGATCGAGACGAGCCTTGAATCTGCTGGCTGAAGAAAGCGGCGGTTTGTTTTACCAAGCCAAAGACGTTGACGACCTCGAAGGCGTTTACCCGCAGGTTATCTACGATTTGAGCAAAGTTTACAGTATCGGTTATTCGCCATCGAATCCTGAACGCGACAACGTCTGGCGCTCGGTCAAAGTTAATATAAAAAAATACCCGAATCTAACGATCCGCACGCGCAAGGGATATTACGCTCAATAGATAAAGCCTTTGCCTTCCGGTTTGCGGCGATAACGGATAATTACGCAAATTTAAAAAAATGCCCAAAACAAGCGGAATGACAGTTGTAAAGCGTTCAAAAATCGGTTTCGGTTTGTTCGCTGCCGCAGACATTCCCAAAGGAACGAGAATCATTCAATACATCGGAAAGATAATTTCAAACGAAGAAGCTGACGAGCATCAGGGTAGATATTTATTTACGCTTGATGAAGAGCGGACAATTGACGGAAGCAGCAGAGAAAATCTGGCTCGATACATTAATCATTCCTGCCGACCGAACGCGGATTCGGATGTCATAGACAACGAAATCTGGATTATCGCCAAACACAAAATAAAAGCTTTTGAAGAGATAACAATCAATTACGGCAAGAGCTATTTTAACCAGTTCATCAAACCAATAGGTTGTAAGTGCGCCAAATGTAATCCTGAATCTAAGGCTGATTTAAAGGCGGTTTCTCGTTCAGCAATGACAAAGGGTTAATGGCTCCGCTCGAAGTATAAACTCCAAAATGCAAATGCGGCGGAGTGCCCTGCGCGTTTCCCGTCGTGCCAACGGTTCCGAGAACGGTTTCGGGCGTGACATAATCACCGACTGACAGATTTTCCGCGTGTTTATCAAGATGGGCGTAATAATAAACTCGCCCGCCTTTGCCTAAAACGGAAACAATGTTCCCGCCCAAATTACTTTCGCCAATTCTGAGCACATAGCCTTCGGTCGCAGAATAAACCGGAGTTCCGCGACGGGCGAAAATATCCTGTCCCTGATGAAGTCGCTCGCCCGAACGCGGCGCTTGCCAGGTATCCGCAATTTGTTTGGTTTTGATTCCGCGAATCGGCATCCGAATTTGATCTTCCGGCTCCATCGCATACAGACGCGCCATTCCGAAGCTGGCGGTTGAGCGTTCGATAACTTCGGAACCGTTTTCTGAAAACGTTCCCCAATTGTTATGAATAAAAAACGCCGCAAAAATCAATGCAGCTAAAATCAAAAGCCTTTTCATACAGTGTTGTTTAAGATGCCTAGCCGGAGGCGTCCGTTGTGTTAAAAACCGGGCAATGCCTGATATTAGAAGAGATTCGGCGGATGTTTCGCCGCTAAAATATTCATATTCAACAACGGTTTAAGATATGCTTTAAAACAAGCCGCTTTTATGAATAACGCACCGCGCCAAGCGCTTCGGGAAATTATCGCCAAATACGGCACGGAAATTTGCAGCGACAGCCGCCGCTGCGAAGGCTTGCTGAAAGACAAATGCGGCTCTTTCAGGCGGGAAATCAGCATTTTGATCAATGCGCTCGAAGAGCGCGTTCCATTGGATTTATTGGCAGGCGGAAACTCGCTTCCGCGAGAACTGCTTTTAAATCGCCTGGCAAAACGGCTGGAAGACAATCTGGCGTTAACCGAAAACGCCGCTGTTTGGGCTGTCGAAACTTGGGCGTTGGCGCTCAATCTGATTACCGAACGTGAAATCGCCGAAAGGGAAAACGGTCGGGCAAAAAATCAGGCAAAAGATTCGAATTATGAAAAACGAATTCCGGAAAACGACATTCAAAACCTTCCTCCCAAGCCCGCCCCGCATAAACAGCCGCCTCCAAAAACAAATCAACCGCCGCCGTTTGCTCCGCCTCCAAATCCGTCGCCGCGAATAAATATTCCGAACCAAACGCAGCCCGTTCAAGTTCCGACGCATCCGGCGCCGAAAGTACAAACATTGCCGCAAACAAAACAGACTCAAACGCCCGCACCGCAAATTTTTCCGGCGAGGCGTTCGCGAAAGCTTCGCGGATGTTTTATCGGTTGTTTTTTGCTGCTGATTTTGCTGGGTATTTTGGCAGTCGGAGTTCCATATACTTACAGAGTTATGCGCGAAGCTCAGGAATCAGTTCCGCCGCCGCGTGTGCCGCAGCAATAAATTTGGTGCTTTCTAAAAGAACAGTTTTCATATCGAATTCATACACGCCCGGCAATGCTGATTTTTAAACCCTTATTTTATCGAGCGAGCGCATCTGGCAAAGCTCTTGCCTGATTACAAGTTTCGATAAAATTTTGTTTTGAAGGAGAGAATTTTATGATTAAAAGACCGGGCGGCGAGCTGGCTTCAAGACCGCTGCATTTTATCTGGATCGCCGACTCATCGGGTTCGATGGAGCAGGACGGAAAAATCCAATCGCTCAACACGGCGATTCGCGAAGCTATTCCGCATATGAAAAAAGTCGCCGAAGACAATCCGAACGCACAGGTTTTGGTGCGCGCCGTCAAGTTTTCAAACGGCGCTCAATGGCACATTTCACAACCGACGCCGGTTGCCGATTTCGCTTGGACGGATTTAACGGCGGAAGGCGAGACCGATATGGGCAAGGCTTTGCAATTGGTAGCCGAACAGCTAAAAATGCCGCCGATGTCTGATCGCGCTTTGCCGCCGGTTCTTGTGTTGATTTCCGACGGTCAGCCGACCGACGACTTTGATGCCGGTTTAAAAGCCTTGATGAACGAGCCTTGGGGCAAAAAGGCGGTGCGAATTGCGGTTTCAATCGGGCGCGACGCGGATAACGACGTTTTGCAGAAATTTATCGGACATTCTGAAATAAAGCCGCTAAACGCTAACAGCCCCGAAGCGCTCGTCAAACATATCAAATGGGCTTCGACCGCCGTTTTGAAAGCTGCTTCGTCACCCGCTGCTGGAGCCGACGCGCCGAAGTCGAATGAGCCTGTGGCGAGCGTCCCGATTCCAACTGCCGCGCCTGCTGCGACAAATGCGCAGGCTGCAGGTGGCGCGCCGCCGCAGACCGGAACGCCGAACGGAGCGCAAACCGCCGATGCCGATAACCAAAACCCGGTTGATGACGTTTGGTAAAAAGCCGTGATGTCAAACGATAAAATTTCCGCCGAATGGCGAGTAATCGGCGAAACCGTTCCCGGCGCGACTCATTTGCGCGCCGGGATTCCGAATCAGGACTCGATTCTGTTCATGCGCCAATCAAGCCGCAGCTTGCCGGTTGTCCTGTCAGTTTCGGACGGTCACGGCAGCCCGAAATGTTTTCGCAGCCATCGAGGCTCTCAATTTGCCGTCAAAAAAGCAGCCGTCTTGTTGAGCGAATTTCTCGACGAGCGTCGCGGCAAATTCGATTTGACGGAAATCGAATCAAGCAAAGAATACCTTGCGGGCGAATTTCTCAAACGATGGCGCGAGGCAGTCGAAAGCGATTTGAAAAAAGAGCCGTTTTCGGAAAAGGAATTTGAAAATCTCGAAAAAAAATCGGACGAGAAAGCCAGAAAGCTGGTTGAAGAAAATCCGCTGCTCGCTTACGGCGCAACGTCTTTGACGGTAGCCCTCAAAGAAGATTTCGCAATTTATATGCAGCTTGGCGACGGCGATATTTTGAACGTTTCGGCGACGGGCGAAGTGACAAAACCTTTGCCCGAAGACGACCGACTTTTGGCGAACGAAACGACTTCGCTGTGTCTGCCGAAGGCGGAAAAGGACGTGCGATTTTTTGTGCAAAAGTTTTCGGAAAAAGAAACTCCGGCAATGATTTTGCTTTCGACCGACGGTTATCTTAATTCGTTTTCGAGCGAAGCCGGATTTTTCCAAGCCGGAACCGACATTCTGCAAATGCTCGGCGAGGAAAAAGGCTTCGAAACGGTCAACGACAATCTGAAAGCGTGGCTCGAAGAAGCGACGCAAATGGGCAGCGGCGATGATTGCACTGTCGGACTGATTTATAGTCCCGACTGGCTCAAAAAACCGGAAGTCGCTTCAAAATCCGAAACCGTCTCAGCCGAATCAATTTCGACCGATCCGCAAACGGGCGAAAAAATGGTGGAAATTCCCGACGCCTTACTGCCGGTTTTAGCGGAAAATCAGCCGGAAAATTCGGAGGACGTGACCGTTACAATCACGATTAAAAAAGATAAAACCAAATCTTCGGCAACGCCGATTGTGACAGTTGAAAAAAATGAACCGGAAAAAAAGAAAAAAGCAGGGGAGAATTCTGACAATCAGAAAACGAAATGAATGATTCGGCACGGCAAAAATTAATCGAAATCGTCGCTCGACACGGGAGATCAATTGTTGATGACCCGCAGCGCGCTGAAGGTCTTTTCCGCGATAATTTCGGCAGCTTCAAGCGCGAAATAGCCGTTTTGACGATGGCGCTCGAAGAAGGAGTGACGCGCGATATGGCTTCTGCAACGCAAAATGCGCCTACGTCGGTTCTGCTTGCACGTTTGACGCAAAGACTGATTGACAATCTCGCTTTGTCCGAAGATGCCGCAAGATGGGCGGTTGATTCGTGGGCGCTGGCTTTGGGAGTTGTTCAAGGCGGCGATTTGAAAACGCCCGCTACGCAAAACACGGAAAAAGCTCAGACGAATATTGTTCCCGCAACGGTTCAAAGTCAAACCGCGAATAAGCAAAGAAACTCAAACGGCGCTCTTGTTGTTTCCGCGGATAATACCGGCGATTTTACTTCGATTAGCGAGGCAATCAACGCTGCCGCGAACGGTGCACAAATTTTAGTTCGTCCCGGATTGTACGAAGAAAGCTTGACGATAAATAAACAAATTGAAATTGTCGGCGATGGCGCGGTGAGAGACATTATTGTCAGAAGCCGAAATGAATCCTGCCTTTCTATGCAAGCTGACCGAGCCGCGGTGAGAAATCTGACTTTGCAGTGCGCCGCCGGAAAATCCGGCGAACAGGTTTTCGGTGTTGACATTCAGAGCGGGGAATTGACTTTGCAAGATTGCGAGATAACTTCCGATTCGCTCGCCTGCATTGCTGTTCGCGGAGAGAATACGAATCCTTCGATTCAAAACTGCCGGATTGGAAACGGAGCGGACGGCGGAATTTATTTCTTTGATTCGGCGGGCGGGACGGTTGACCGATGTGAGATTCTGCGAAATCGAAACGCGAGTGTCATTATCGCGCAAAGAGCAGATCCACATTTTAAAAAATGTCACATTGGAGAGGGCGAAAACGTAGGCATTTGGGTTTACGAAGATGGTTTAGGAACAATTGACGATTGCGACATTTTCGGACACCGAGCAGGTGGAGTGATTGCTTCGAACGGCAATCCTGTTTTGCGCGGCTGCAAGATTCATAATTCAAACGAATCCGGCATTTTTGTGCAAAGAAACGGCAGCGTCATACTCGAAGAATGCAGCATTTACGAAAACCAGGATGCCGGAATCAGCATTGTGGGAAGAAGCATCGTGGCTGCAAGCAATTGTCAAATTAACAGGAACGGAACCGTCGCCGTCAGAGCAAAAGAGGAAAGCACGGTGCGCGTCGAAAATTCGGATTTAACCGGGAACGAATCGGCATCTTGGGAAACCGAAAAGGGAGTTTTTGTCGAAAACAAAAATAATCGGGAAGATTAACGAATGGATGAAATTTTAAAACCCGGTCAGGTAATCCGCTGCGAGCCTTCGGGAATGAATTGCACAATTGAAGAGCTGCTCGGAGCAGGCGGTCAGGGCGAAGTTTATAAAGCAGAGCTTGGCGGCGAAAAAGTCGCCGTGAAATGGTTTTTTCCGCAAATGGCGACGCCGGAACAGCGCGCTTCGATGGAGCTTTTAATCAGAAAAGGACCGCCAAGCGAGCATTTTTTGTATCCGCTGGAAATTACGACCGCGCCCGGCGTTCCCGGTTTCGGTTACGTGATGCCACTCAGACCGAAGCGCTTTAAAAACATTGTGGATTTGATGACGCGGCGAATCGAGCCGACGTTTCGGGCTCTGGCGACTGCTTCGTTCAATCTCGCGCACAATTATTTGCTGCTTCACGCGCAGGGGCTTTGTTACCGCGATATTTCGTTCGGCAACGCTTTTTTCGATCCTGACACGGGCGACATTCTGATTGCCGACAACGACAACGTTTCGGTTGACGGTGCGCCGGTTTTGGGGGTTCTGGGAACGCCGCGTTTTATGGCGCCGGAAGTCGTTCGCGGTGAAGCAATGCCGAGCACGCAGACCGATTTGTTTTCGCTCTCGGTTTTAATTTTTTATATGCTGATGGTTGCGCACCCGCTCGAAGGTAAAAAGGAAGCCGCCATCAAAGCTCTCGATTTGCCGGCGATGACTAAGCTCTACGGAAAAGAGCCGGTTTTTATCTTTGACCCGAACGACGAATCGAATCGCCCTGTGCCGGGAATTCACGATAACGCGCTCGCATTTTGGCGAATTTACCCGCAATTTTTGCGCGATACTTTTATACGGACGTTCACCGTGGGGCTACACGATCCGCTCGCTCGCGTGCGCGAGAGCGAATGGCGCGGGGTGATGGTTCGAGTGCGAGACGCGATTTTTTATTGTCCGCATTGTTCGCTTGAAAATTTTTATGACGGCGAGGCTTTAAAAGCGTCGGGCGGAAATCCCGGTTTGTGTTGGGCGTGCGCCGCCGCATTACGTTTACCGCCGCGAATTCGCATCGGAAAACAGGTTGTAATGCTCAACCACAACACGCAGCTTTTTCCGCATCACGTTGACGACGCGCGACTTTATGATTTTTCCGCGCCCGTTGCCGCCGTTTCAGTCCATCCAACGAATCCAAATATTTGGGGGCTGAAAAACGTTTCTCAAAACAAATGGGTGATTGCTGCAGCCGATGGTTCGATCAAAGATGTGGAACCATCACGCAGTGTTACACTAGCTGTAGGAACCAAAATTCAATTCGGCAAAATGGAAGGCGAGATTCGTGTTTAATCTGAAAAGCCAAAACCGGCACAATATAAAATTCAAACAAACTCAATTTTTAATAACGCTGATTTGTCCGTCAGATTCGATATATGCTGTTTGTACTTTTGAAATATCGTCGGTTCCATGACGGCGGAGCTTGCCTTTTAGCTCTTCTTCCGTCAGTAATTCTTCGTTCATCACATCTCTCTGTATCTCGCCGTTTTTGATGACAATTTTAGGAGCAGACTGGAACACGCGTTGCAAGCTCGGAAATTTAAATCCGAGCCAGTTAAATACGTAGCTCCACAATATAACCGTTGAAACAATAATTATCCCATTGATTATGGATTTGTGATCACCTGTCAGCGAATTGGTTGCAGCGCTGGCAACCAAAACTACTAAAAGCAAATCGTTCATCCCGATTCCGCCGATCTGCCGATTTGGAAGCAGGCGAACGAGAAAGAAAATCGAAACGTAAATCACCGTCCCCCGCACAATGCTTTCCAGAATCGGAGTGTCTGGAGTGAAAAGCTGTTTCCAATCAACGCCAAATAATAAATCCATGAGACAAAAAGAACGCCTTTGCGTGAGTAAGTAGTTGATTTATGAATTCAAGGTTGATGTGATCCCACGGTAAGGGCGTTGTCTGGAAATTAACCTGCTGTTGTAATATTTTAGAATCTGCTTATCTGTAAAAATAAAAAATGAAATCAGAAACTACCAGAAGAATAATACTGGCTGTCGGGGCAGCGATGCTAACTTTCTTGATTCTTAAATTAGCTTTCTGGCTTTTTGGCGCAAATAATTAACCAAAAAAGCACACCGTAATGTGCTTTAAAGGATTTTTAGTTTTGTGTAAATCTGAATCCGCAATATTTAAATTCTCCATTAGTATCGGTTATTTAGGCTGTCGGAGACGGAAATTTCCGTTTTTTGACAAATCTACAAACTCAAACCTGGCGTTATCTCCGAGTTCCGCTAAAGTTTTGTAGACCCAGATTTCGCCGGAAGAAACAGTCTGAACCGAATCGGGCTTGCCATAAGTGATATAAATGCGCCCGCGGTCGGTTAGCCAGCCTGGGTTTTCGCCGAAAGCGAAATTTTGGTTGGCAAAGGCGAGGCGGTTGTAATATTCCGCGCGAAACTCATTTTCCTTCGTTTCCGGTTTGGGGTCCCGCCGCTGCCAGAACGCTTCAATAAATTGCTCGCGTTCTTCATTCGAATTGAGCAGAGAAAACGAAAGTCTTTCGGCATCGGTGATGATATAGCGAACGTCGCTGTCAAGCCATTTTTGGTGAACTGACTTCGCGCCTGCTTGCGCAGACGAACCGAACGCTCTGCGACGTTTTGGAGTAAAAAGATTTTTGACTTCGTCTGATGCGCCGTATTGCAGAAATTCCTCCATCGAGGCGAAAGTTAAATCCGGTTTGTAATCTGGGTCATTCAGCATCCACAAACTCCAATTTCCTCCCTCGCTGGATATCGGCGCGCTCGAAATCAATTCATAGCGCTCGCCGTTTGCGTGAAAAACGATTTTCGAGTTTTCCAGAATTGCGTCTTTGCGAAAATTAAAATTTTCCTGCGGAAAAAGTGAAAAAATAAAGCGACCTTTTTCGGGAATATAAAGAGAAATCACCGAGCCTTCGATGATTCCTTCCCATTGACTTCCGCGAATCTGGCTCAGGGATCCGTTTACGAACAGTTTCGGCGAAGTTAATCTCAGCTTTACGTCGTTAGGCGTAAAATCTCGCGGTTTCTGACGGTTGGAAAAGTTTTCGCTTCTCCCAGAGCCAAAACCGCCGCTGGCTGTTGTTGTCGTAAAAGAAGAAACATCCGAAGCTGTTCGCGGTTTTTTGGTCGTTATTGTTATTAAATCAACGATTTTTACTTTAGTCTGCGGATTTACCAGAACATCGAGCGCGATTGTATCGCCGTCTTCGACAATCATATCTTCCGGGTATTTCGGCAATGAACGCGCGGTTAAATCGCCCAAACGCATTTGTTCGGGCGGATTGATCGAAAGCGGTCTTACGGAAACTTTAAATTTATTCGATTCGGCTTGGGTTTCGATAACCAAATCGTAACCGAAATAAACGCCGCCGGCTCTATCGCCCAAAACGCGGTGAACGCGGCTTTCCTTTTCGGTTTCGTTGTAGCCAGTGAAATAAACGCCGCCAAGCGATTGTTTGGTGGATTCGGGTGAAGAAGTCTCAATTTTGAAAACAACCGAGATGCCTTTTTTGTTGAAACTGACTGATGATTGTTGAGCCGCCGCTTCGTTCCACGTCACAAAAAAGCAGCAGAACGCCAAAAACATAATCTTCGCAAATTTATTTTTCATCTTCTTTTACTCCTTTAATAATTTTCACGCCGATCTCCGGCGTCGGTTGAAAGCCTTTCAAGCTGACATCGGTAAAATAACCGTTGTTTGCGACAACGCTAGACAAAGGCAAATCGCTGTTTGGCGGAATTTCTACAGGTTTTCTTTTTTCGTTTTTATTGCTCTGCGAAGCTCGCAAATAAATTGTGCGCGTCACAGTTTTCTCTTTGATTACCGGAACCTCGACAACAACGGTTTGGATTGTCGGTTGCTGAGGCATTTGAACCGGAATTTGTCTTGTTTCGCCAAACGGCTCTGAAATCGAAATTGAAGTTGAATAAATTTTCCCGACCTGAAACGCCGCCCAAAATCCGCCGAGAACCAAAATCAAGAGCGCCGCAAAAGCAGGCTTGGGAACCGCAAACGTGCCAAAAATAATTTGTTGCCAAGTCGAAACGGGCGCGTGTTTTTGCCGAAACGATTTTATTATCCGATGGTCAAGTGAGGCTGGCGGCAGAGGCATATAGCTCATTTGCAATAACGCCGAAAGCGAAACGGTTTGTTCTTTCAAATCGCGGCAAACCGGGCAAATTTGCAAATGATTCTCGACTCGCTCTTTAAGCGCCTCGTTTAGTTCGTTATCGAGCAAGGCTTCAATATTTTCTTTAGTTTCAATGCAATTCATAACATTTATCTTTCGGCGCGGCGACGTAAGCTGCAAGCTGTTTGGCTAAAGTTTGCCGTGCGCGATGAAGCCGTGCTTTGACCGCGCCAAGTTCGGATTCGGTCACTCTAGCTATTTCTTCGTAAGAAAGCTCTTCGTATTCGCGCAAAACAATCACTTCTCGCTGCAAAGGCGGCAATGCGGAGACGCACGCATCAATTTGCGCGGCAAGTTCTCGACTGAGCAAATTTGCGAGCGGATTGCCTTTTGTCTCATCTTCCGCAAAATCAAAATTTTCAAATTCGTCCAGCCAGACATCTCCGTTATGCTTGCGCCGCAGATGATTCATCACCTGCTTGCGGGCTATCGCGCAAAGAAACGTCAGCAGCGAACCACCGAGCTCGGCTTGATAACGTTCGGGATGTTCGATCAGAACCATAAACGTTTCGTGCGTAATGTCTTCGGCGAGCGTTTTGTTGACAGTCATTCGGTAGATAAAACCGAAAACCCGGTTGCGGTGGCGAAAGTAGATTTCGTTAAATGCCGCTTCATCGCCCAATGCGATTTTTTTGATTAAGCTGTCTTCGATAATCTTGTTCAATTTAATTCAACCGGGAAACTCTAAAATTGTTCGCCTGATTTCTTATTGTCACGAAACGGGAAAAAGTTTCGTTTTCAATGAAAATATTTTTGGCGAGAAAATTATCTTTTTGAAATAAATGACCTTTAGCCTAGAATGTGTTTATTTTTCAGAAGCGGGAGTTAACACACGTTGTCCAAACTAACCAAATACAAATTGCGTCCATTCCAAATTCAAATATTGTCAGTTTTCTTGTTTGTTTTTTTATTAAATGCCGTTTCATTCGGGCAATCACAAGCCAAAAGCAATTCAAAGATCGAAAGGCTGGCAATTCCGTTACGCGAGCAAGCTAAAATTCAACAGCAATGGTTAAAGCTCAGACTCGAACGTGTTTTGCCGCAACTGATGCGGAAACACAAGGTCAAAATGTGGCTGATTATCTGCCGCGAATATAATGAAGACCCGGTTTTTTTCTCGCTCGTTTCGCCCACCACTTTTGCCGCGCGTCGGCGCACAATTTACGTTTTCAACGACCGAGGCGAAAAAGAAGGCATCGAGCGGCTGGCTCTCGGCGGCGGTTCAAACGGCGGTCTTTATACGGTTTACCGCGACCCCGAAACCGAAAACCGCGAGCTTTACGGCGAAGGGCAATGGGCGCTGCTCAAAAAACTTGTAACCGAGCGCAATCCTGAAAATATAGCCGTTAATATTTCTTCGACGCACGCTTTTTCCGACGGGCTTTCCGCAAGCGAAAGGGAAAAATTGGAATCGGTTTTGGGAGCCGAATACACGCGAAGAATCATTCGCGCAGAAGAACTTCCGCTTCAATACATCGAAACAAGGCTGCCGGAAATGATGCCGACTTACAAACAGATGATGGAAGTCGTTCATTCTCTGATCAGCCGGGCTTTTTCCAACGAAGTCATAAAACCGGGAACGACAACGAATGAAGACGTCCTCTGGTGGCTGCGGCAACAGCTTGCGAACAACCGGCTCGGCACCTGGTTTCAGCCTTCAATTCGCGTTCAGCGCAAAGAAAAAGCGGGCGTCAACATTCTGGCTGAAAATGCGCCAACGGTTATCGAACGCGGAGACGTTTTGCACGTTGACTTTGGAATGACGTTAATGAGGCTCAATACCGACACTCAGCATATGGGCTATGTTTTGCGCGAAGGCGAAAAGGATGTTCCGGCGGGAATCAAGCGCGCTCTGGCAAACGCAAACCGTTTGCAGGACATTGTGATGGAGCGGATGAAAGTCGGAAAGACAGGCAACGAAGTGCTGGCTGATTCGCTGGCGGCAATGAAAGCGGCTGGAATTAGCGGAAGCGTTTACACGCATCCAGTCGGCGATCACGGACACGGCGCGGGAACTCTCGTCGGTTTGTGGGACAGACAGCAAGGCGTTCCCGGTCGCGGTGATGTGAAAATTATTCCGAATTCGTGGTTTTCAATCGAACTCGCGGCGACAACGCCGGTACCGGAATGGGACAATCAGGAATTATGGGTCGGTCAGGAAGAAGATGCGGCGATTGACGAGCAGGGGCGAATAAATTGGGTTCTCAAGCGCCAAACAGATTATCATTTAGTAAAATAACGAATTCAGCTTTTTAGAACATTTGCAGAGCCATTTCCAATCTGTTTAAGCCTTCTTTCAGAATTGAGTTGTCAATTCCCACTCCGATTCTCAAGTGCTGCGGCATTTCGAAAAATCTGCCCGGCACGATTGAGGTCTCGTATTTTTCGGCAAGAAGCGCGCATAAAGCATCAACATTTCCTTTCTTCAAGCGCGGAAAAGAGACTGTGCCGAATTTATGTTCAGTCCATTCAAGATGCTTGCAGGATTTATAAAATGAATTGAGCGTTTCGCGGTTTGTTTCGATAATGCTGCGAGCGCGAGCCGCAATTCGGTCGAGATTTGCAAGCGCGATGCAGCTTAATCTTTCAGCAGAGTGCGCGGGAATTACGCCAAAAAGATCGTTTAAAAGCCACATTTTTTGAGCAATTTCCGGTTCGGCTAATATCCAGCCGCATCGCAGCCCGCTCAGACCGTACACTTTGGTTAAGCTGCTGGTCACAATAAATTCTTTCCCCAAATGAAAAGCAGTCGGCGGCTTCTCATCAAATAAAGCATCCAGATAAACTTCATCTACGAGAACGCGCGCTCCGATGTCCCGGGCAATTTCTCCGATTTTTCTGAGCGTTTCATTTGTCGTAAACGCGCTTGAAGGATTATGCAGGTTGGTTAAAACAATCAGCTTCGTCCGAGAACTGACATTGTGGGCGATTTCATCCGGTTCAATGCTGAAACCGGATTCGACCGGACGAATGAATCTTTTAACATCGGCGCGTAAGTATCGGGCTGTGCTAAGCAGAAGCTCATAAGTCGGTTGTTCAATCAACACTTCGTCTCCCGGTTCAAGGAGAGCCGCGAACGCGAGATGATTTGCCATTGATGTTCCGGTTGCTGCGACTACGCATTCCGCCGGAACGCCGCATTTTTCGGCGAGAGCCTTTTGCAGAGGCTCGTAACCGTAATAGCTCGAACCGCTTAATTCCAAATCTTCCAGCTTTACCGGAAACTCTGACAGCGGATAGTTCATCAGACCGCTTGAGGCGAGATTAAAACGGGCTTGCAAATTAGTTTTAGCCCATTGCATATAGTCCGAACTCATCGTTTGGTTTGAACTTAACAGTAGAGTTGAATTAGCTGTCATTGATTCATTCTCCGCCCGCGCCAGAGGAAATAAACGGGAATTCCGGCGATCACAATAATCAAGCCAATCACGCTGTTTCCCGGATAATTATAAAATGTGCTGAAAACAATCAAAGCGCAGGCGGCGACAAACAAAACGGTTGTAATCGGATGACCTGGAACACGATTGTATGTTGTCGCTTGATTGGTTAAATCACCGTTTTGAGTCGTCTGATTCGCTCGATTGCGAAAGACAAACAGCGAGGTTGCGGTTAATCCGAACCAGATGAAATCAATCGAAACAACATAATTTAGGATTTGTTCGTATTTTCCTGAAAGCGCAATTATGATCGCAAAAACTCCCTGCAAAGCGATTGCGAGTGCGGGAGCCTGAGTGCGTTCGTTGACTCTTGCGACGCTTTGAAAGAAAAGCCCGTCTTTCGCCATCGCGAAATAAACGCGCGGAGCGGTCAGCATTCCCTGGCTTAAAAATCCGAGAGTTGAAATGGCTATTCCCAAAGCGATCAACGCAGCACCGCGCTCGCCAAAGGCAATTCGCATCACGGTCGAAGCGGGAGTTGTTGTTTCTGCCAGCCGTTCAGCGCCAAGCACATAAAGACAGACGAGATTAACCAAAGTGTAAAGCAGAATTACTCCGAGCACTCCAATTAACAGACCGCGCGCCAAATCGCGGCGCGGGTTGCGCATTTCGCCAGACACAAAACTGGCGGTTTGCCAGCCGCCGTATGCGAACATTACGGGAATCAAAGCTGCGCCCATTGCAGTAAATAAATTTAATGAAACAGGACGATCTAGCGTGCTGCCGAAAGAGCCACCGGGTTCAGCGACAAAGAAAAAGCCGCAAACAATGAGCGCCAGAATAGCTAAAATCTTCAGAACCATTAAGGCATTCTGCACGCTGCTTCCCGCACGGACGCCGAGACAATTGACGATGGTTAGTATTCCGAGCGTTAGAACTGCAATAAGCCAATCGGGCACGGGAGCGCGGGTTATTTCAAGAAAATAGCGGGAAAAAGTAACGGCGACCGCAGCCATTCCGCCGGTTTGTGTGACAAGCAATAAAGCCCATCCGTAAATAAATGCGATTGACGGATGATAGGCTTCGCGCAAATAGGCGTATTGCCCTCCGACGTCAGGACATCTATCGGCAAGTTCGGCGTAGATAAATGCTCCCAAAAGCGCAATAAAGCCGCCGATGAGCCACGCTCCTAAAATTAAAAAAGGAGTGTGAACCTGCTGCGCGACGACATAAGGGTTGATAAAAATACCGGAGCCGATGATTCCGCCCATCACAATCATCGTGGAATCAAAAAGACCTAAACGCTTAGCAAGTTTTGAATTATCAGTTGTGGCTTCGGTTTTCATCTACGGAATCTATTTCCAAGTTCTTTTAATCGGGTGCGCTTCGGTGTTAAAAATGACTTTTTTGAAATCCAGCGTCTTTTCGGGCGCAAACAGCAAGTAAAAATACTTGAACGTTTCCGCCAGCACAAAGCTTTGCATTGAATCGGATTTTTCCTTGGTCACAACACTTTTCAGAGCGGCATAACCTTCTTCAGTTTTGCAGTATTTCACAAAATCATTAAAGAACGTTTCTCCCATTTCCAGATAAATCGGGTCTTTGGTGTAATGATAAAGATAATAAGCGGATTCGATGATTTCGGGTCTGAGCGGGTAGCCAGCGTGTTCGACTTCCATCGTTTGATAATTGAAAACCTCCGGTTCAATTCCATGTTTCGTCCACATTTTGTATGAAGAGGCTTGCAGCCGTTTGGCGCGCTCCAAATCTCCAGACAACGCCAGCACCGCCGGAAAGAATGCATCAAGCGCGCCAAAAGTCGTCCGCGTTCGCTTTCCCGTCGTCATTTCGGCGTGACCGTACCAAAGTTCGCCGGGGCGCGGTTCATCCGCCAGATATTTGTTTATTGCCCCGATACTCTCCTGCCACATCTGTTTGCAGTCCGCGTCGTCAAAAAGCAGCCAGCATTTCAATAAATACTCGTAATAAGAATCAATTTCGGCACTAACGTGGCTGTCCGTATTCGTCCATTTTCCGGTTTCAACGTTGATATTCGTCCCGACCAACCCGATTTCTGAACGACGTTTGTAGGTTTCGACAAGAGCGCGCTTTGCCTTTTCGTAAAAAACCGGCTTTTTGGTTAGTTTCGAGAGCGTTCCGAACTCGATTAAAAGAGTTCCGGTTTCAGCCGGGTTTGTCACCTCGCCGCGCGTCTTTCCGGTTTTGAGATTGACGTATTTATACGGAAGACCGGTCGGCGAGTTAAAAACCGGCAACAGACGGTTTCCCAAATCTTCGGCTAAACTCAAAAGCTTCTGGTCGCCCGTCCATTGATAAGCGGAAAGCAGCCCGCCTAAAATTCGAATCGTGATTTCAAAATTCTGAACGTAAATGTCTTTGTCGAACGAAAGATTTTGGACAATGTATTTCCGTGTGGCTTCGGCTTCATCTCTAAAACCCATCAAAATCATCGTGTCGAGCGAATCAACCGGCGTCATCAAGAGCGGTTCGCTGTACCAGTCTTTGTAAGATTTGCTAAGCGGTTTTAAATCGTCGTGTCCCCAAGCATATTTTTTATAGCCGTTCCATGCGTGCATAAATTCCGCACGAACTTTTTCAGTTAACAGCTTTTTATCTATTGCTTGTTTATCGTTCGCTCTCTTTGTTTGACCCGAAGCCGGGAAAATCGCAAAAAGAATAAAAAGGAGACAAAGAAAAGTCGGTATTCTCATAATCGCCAATATAATATATTTGAATTAATCAGTCGGAAATATTTTCAATCCGGAATAATTGATTTTGATAACTGAAAGTTGAAAACCATCAATTTTTACCTTTCAGTTATCACTTATTCCGGAAAGTGGTTTTCATTGGTTTTTCAATTACTTAACTTTTAATGTGACAACGTGCCGTAATCGGAAATTGATTGTTTCAACGTTCCGAAACCTCGTCCAGCAATTTCAAGATTGATTCATAATTTTCGCCGACGGCTTCGGAAAGAGCTATTTCGCAAGTTTTTGAAGTTGAATAATAGCCATCATAATTCCTTTGCCTGACTTCGGCAGCTTCCGTTTTCGTCGCCTCTTGCGTTAATTGCGGGTAATAAAAACCACGATCACCCGCCATTCCGCAGCATCCGGCAGTAACCGGTACTTCAGCCTCTTTCGCGCACATCCTGCCGATAGTTTGCAGTTTTCCTATTGTTCCCAATTTATGCGCGGAACAAACAGGGTGAAAAACGATTCGTTCCTTTGGTTTTGATATTTTTAAATTCGACAAAAGACCGTCCGCAGCAAAATCTATTACATCCAGAAAGCTAATTTTGTCAAAATGCGCTTTGTTTTCATCGGACAGATGAGCGCGACAGGTTTTCAGTGTATAAGTGCAGCTTGTCACATCCGTGACGACAGGTATTTTGCCTTCATCACTGATTTGCCATAATTTTTCAATTGTTTGATTTACCGTCAAATCAAAAGCGTCGGCAAAACCTTTGGAAGAAAAAATCTGACCGCAGCACAATTCGCTTATGCTTTCCGGGATTAAGACTGAAATATCGGCTTTCCGGCAAACCGATAAAAAGGAATTGAAATCATCGCCACCCATCATCCGGGAAACGCAGCTCGGAAAATAAATAATCTTTGAGTGATTAGTATTTTCCGTATTTTTAATGTTTTTTAATTTCGGCGGCTGACCGATAAAATTCGACCATAAAGGCATTGCGGGAAAGACCTTTTTGCCGGCGGAAGTCAAATTTTTCATAAAGTTTTTCCCGAAAAATCGGTTTAATAGAAAACCGGTTTTTAAGGCAAAACGGGTTGAGCGTTCGAGCAATTTAAAGTTTTTGGCGGCTCGCAACGCCATTTTATTCTGAAAAGGCGAATGGTTTTCGTGCCGCAAATGCTTTATCAAATCGCCGGTATTAATTCCAACAGGGCAAACCGTGGAACACATCCCGTCAACGGCGCAGGTTTCCATTCCGTCAAAATAATAATCATTTAACAGGGCTTTCCGCGTTGCAACGTCGCCCGCTTTTTCAAGTCGTTTCATCGCGCGACGGACGACAATTCGGCGGCGCGGCGTCGTCGTATAATCGCGGCTCGGACAAACTGATTCGCAGAAGCCGCATTCGATGCAGCGATCAACTTCCTCTTCGACAATCGGCATCACTTTGAGATTGTGAACGTGAGTCAATTTATCTTCGGTGATGATGATTCCGGGATTGAGCAAATTTTGCGGATCAATCAGGTTTTTGAGCTTTCGCATAATTTGATAAGCGTCTGCTCCCCATTCTTTCTCGATAAAAGCGGAAACTGCTCTGCCCGAACTATGCTCGCCTTTTAAAGAACCGTCGTATTTGTTCAAAACCAAATCAAAAAGGTCGTCGTTGAATTTTTGATAATTCTTGATGTCGGCTTCGGTCGCATAGCTTTGGGAAACGACAAAATGCAGATTTCCGTCTTTGGCGTGACCGAAAATGATGCCGTTTTTGTAATTGTGTTTTTCAAAGAGCATTTGAACATCAACAACCGATTCGCCGAGACGTTCGACCGGAAAAGTAAAATCTTCAAGCAGCGCGGAAGTCCCTTTCGCCCGCATTCCGGCAACCGAGGGATACATTCCCTTGCGAATTTTCCACAGCAACGCTTGTTCTACGGCGTCCTCGGTAAAATCTGGCTCGAAAAGCAGCGGCAGGCTGTCAAAAAGCGGTTTTGCTTTTTCATATTTCTCCAGAAGCCGCTCTTCGGTAGTTTCCTGAAACTCGCACAAAATCGCCGATGCTTTCGGCAGCAAAGTCTTGTAAAAAGCGGGAACTCCGGGCATATCTTCGATTGATTGCAGCGAAGCTCTGTCCATAAATTCGAGCGCCTCGGCTCCGGTATCTTTCAAATCCGCAATTGCGCCGCATGCGGCTTCCGGCGACTCGAAATACAACATTCCGGTCATTTTGTAAGGAAAATCGGGAACCGTATTTAGAACTGCTTCAGCGATAAAAGCCAGTGTGCCCTCGCCGCCGATAATTAAGTGCGCGAGAATATCGAGCGGGTGTTCAAAATCGAGAAAAGCGTTCATCGAATAGCCGACCGTATTTTTCTGCCGGTATTTTTTCCGAATCCGTTCGACTAAAGCCGCATTTTTCAAAACCTCTGATTTTAAACTGCGCAACGCTTCGGCAATCTCTGTGGCTTCGCGTTCAAAACGGGTGTAATCTTCCGGTTTTTCGGTATTGAAAACCTGTCCGTTCGGCAGAACAAAAGTCAGATATTTTAAAGTGTGATAGGAATTATTGATGACGCCGCAGCACATTCCGCTCGAATTGTTCGATAACATTCCGCCCATCATTGCCGCGTTGATCGAAGCCGGATCGGGACCTATTTTTCGACCGTATTTTTTGAGCGCGAGATTAACGTGCGCTCCAATAACTCCCGGTTCGACGCGCACCGTTAAACCATCGTTTTCGGGTTTTACTTTTCGCCAATGATTGCTTAAATCAACTAAAATGCCGTCCGTCACGCCCTGACCGGAAAGACTTGTGCCGCCCGCGCGAAAAGTGAGATTGATTTTGTTTTGGTGCGAAAAAGCAAATAGTTTTTGTACTTCTTCAATCGAACGCGGCTGCACAACTGCCTCTGGAACAAGATAAAAATGGCTGGCATCCGCGGCGTACGCATAGCGGTCAATCAAGCGCGTTTTGACGCGCTCTTTCGGCAGTATTTCGAGTAATGAATTCCAATTGTTCATTTTTTCCGTCTTACAAATGTGAGAGCTGTTTATATCATAAACGGTTTCTTTTATTGTTTTAATTTTGCTCAATTACCCATTATCCGATTGAAGCCTTCTTATTTGCATTTCAAATAGTCTCTTACTTATAATCCCGCTGCTTTACAGAGAAGTTCTGATAACAAACTTATTTGGCTTATGAAGCTATTTTTTGTTGCCGTAATTTTGCCTTTCCTTATTGCAATCGGCAGTTATGCCCAAACAGCTCCGGTAACTGCTATAACCGGAGCGACGCTGGTTAATCCAAATGGAAAACCGCCGATTGCCGATGCTGTCGTTCTCGTACAAAACGGCAGGATCATTCGTATCGGAACCCGGCAAAATGTTCAGATTCCCAAAGATGCGACAATAATTGACGCTCGCGGCAAGTGGATTATTCCCGGACTTGTTGACTCGCACGTTCACTTTTTCCAATCAGGCGGGCTTTATACGCGCCCAGACGCGTTGGATTTGAGAAAAATTGTTTCTTACGAAAAGGAAATCGAAAGCGTTAAAAACAACCTCAACGACACTTTCGCCCGTTATTTGCGAAGCGGCGTCACGTCTGTTGTTGATGTCGGCGGACCGTTCTGGAATTTCGAGGTGAGAGCCTTCGCTGAAAAAACTGAAATTGCTCCGCGCGTAGTTGTCGCTGGTCCGCTTGTTTCAACCTACAAACCGCCTGTTCTCTCGGACACGCAGGACGCGCCGATAATAAAGGCGAATACGCCGGAAGAAGCGCGCGAGCTGGTGCGAAAACAGGCGGAGAAAAAAACAGATTTAATAAAAATCTGGTTTGTGGTTCTGCCGGGCGAAACTCCTGAAAAACATCTGCCCGTTATCAAAGCTGTTATGGATGAAAGCCGCCGCCATAACCTGCGCGTCGCAGTTCACGCGACGCAGCTTGAAACAGCGCGAGTTGCCGTTCGTGAAGGAGCAAACATTCTCGTTCACAGCGTCGAAGACAAAGAAGTTGATGCCGATTTTATTCGTCTGCTTAAAGAAAAGAATGTTTTATACACGCCGACGCTCACGGTTTATTCGGGTTACAGCAAAACTTTTACGCAGCAGCACGATTTTACGCACACGGAATTTCAGATAGCCAATCCGTATGTCATGTCCACGCTTTTTGATTTGCGCCATATCCCTACCGAAAATGTTCCCAAACGAATAAAAGACGCAATCGAAAATCCGAGACCGATTCAGCCGCCAGCAGTTGCGATGAAAAATTTAAAAATTTTGCAGGAAGCAGGCGTAACCGTTGCTGCCGGAACGGATGCCGGGAACATCGGAACTTTACACGGAGCATCTATTTTTCGTGAGCTTAAAACGATGGTTGACGCCGGTTTAACGCCTGCTCAAGTTCTCACTGCGGCAACGCTGAACGGGGCGAAATTGATGGGAAGGGAAAAGGATTTAGGAATAATTGAAGAGGGCAAACTCGCCGATTTGGTGATTCTCAATTCCGACCCGCTCGCCAACATTCAAAATACAAGCGACATTCACCTCGTTGTTAAAAACGGAAAAGCGTTTCAACCAAACGAGGTCATCAAAAAAACGCCGCAAGACATCGTTCAGCAACAAGTCAATGCTTATAACGCGCGCGACCTCGAAGCGTTTGTGGCAACGTATAGCCCTAACATAAAACTTTATACGCATCCGGACACGTTGCGCGGTTCAGGTCACGAAGAAATGCGAAAACAATATGGGGATTTATTCAAGAGAATTCCGAAACTGCATTGCGAGATTGTGAACCGGATTGTTATGGGAAATTTCGTTATCGATCAGGAACGAGTAACCGGATTTCCAAATAATAACGTGATAAACGCCGTCGCAATCTACGAAGTTCGTGACGGCTTGATTCAGCGCGTTTGGTTCGTCCCAGAACGATAAAATATTCAGCAAATTAACTTTTGCGAATTGTCAGGGTCAATGAACATAACTTTGATTAAAGCAAACCTCGATTTTTCAAACTTGTCTGCAGCAAAGGCTCTATCTGCCCGCGAATTGCCGGATTGGCGTAACCGACCCAATTAATATCCGGCTCGATTGCAAGCTTTGCGTTTACCGGATTTCCATAAACATCGGTGACAATCACGCCAAGCTGGCGGGCAATCAATTCTGTGCAAATATCATAAGGATGACAGCAAATGCCGAGCGCCAAACCGCGTTCGTTCAGCTTTCGTTCAAGCAGCGGGCGCAAATCAGCCGTAAAACGGTCGTGTCCGCTCATCAGCTCATAAAGCTGCCCGGCGGTTGAAGCGTATTGATCTTCGAAACAATGGGCTTTCCCAATCTGCACATCGCCCAAAGCTCCTTTGATGATTTCTTCGTCAATTGCCGCCAATTCTTCGCGTGCGCCGGGAAAAAAACGTGAAATTTGCGCATAACCGTGCGCGATTGTCGGCGAAGCGGAAGGTTTTAGAAAAAGCGGCGAGCGTTCTCTGGTCAAACGGTTATAGCGTTCGGCTTGCGCACCTTGTCCACGAATTGCCCAGAGGGCGTCCGACAAATGCTGTTTGACGAGCGGAATTTCAGTCTGCACAGCAAGCTCAATGTCCTGCAAATTCGTATTTTCGCCTTTGTTCGGCGCGACGCCGGTTAAAATCCACGCCGGGCGTTTTTGGTACATAATCCCGCGCGTTCCGTCAATTGGATCAACGATAATTCGCCAGACGGCTTCCGATTCGGTTGCGCCCGCAGGCAATACGATTTGTCCGGTTTCCAAACCTTCGGCAATCAACACGATGGGTGCTTTTTTAGCGATTCTTTCATTGAAAAATTCGACAATTAATTCCTCGCTGACGCGATCAATTGCATAAATCGTATCTCCTTCTTCTTCCCGCGCGATTTTCGCCAAATCCGAAAGCGCCGTTCGCTCGCAGGCGATGACGACCGCATCACGAATCAACTCGTGAAGTTGTCGAATTTCCAGCAGCATTTCATTAAGAGTCATTTTTAAGCGTCCGATTTTGTGTTTGAAGTAAATTATTGAATGCGACAAGTCCCGACGCGCTCGAAAGTTTTATAATTCCAGTCAGTCCACTGATAACCTACGTAAAAACGCTCAGCAATTAATCCGACTTCGGCGCTGGTTTGCGAATCCAGCGATGTTTGCGTAATTCATTGAGCAAATCCGCAGGCAGTGCCCCTCGGTCGCTTGCCGCAATGTTTGTCTCGACGTGCTTTATTTTTCGCATTCCGGGAATGATTGTGCTGACGGTCGGGTTGCTCAAGATAAAACGCAAAGCCATTTCCGGCATTGTCGAATCATCGGGAACAAGCGTTTTGAGACGTTCGGCGCGCTCAACCGTCGGAATCAGATTTTCCGGTTTGAAATAACCGCTGCGCCAATCTTCGGGCGGAAAAGTCGTTTCTTTGGTCAGCGTGCCGGTCAGACCTCCCTCGTCGAAAGGAACGCGAGCAATGACGGCGACATTCATTTCCGCGCAAGCCGGAAAAAGCTGGTCTTCCGGGTTTTGGTCGAAAATATTGTAAATGACTTGAACCGAATCAGTTTTTCCGCTTCTGACCGCTCGAACGCCGTTCCAAGGCTCCCAGCGATTGAGCGATATACCGAAAGCGCGAATTAAACCCTGACTTCGCAGATCGCTTAGTTTGTTCGACCAGCCGTCATCATTCGTCCAATCGTCATTCCAAGTGTGCAATTGAATCAGATCAAAACTCTCAAGTCCGGCATTCTGCAAGCTTTTATGGACAAATTCTTCAATATGCTCGGGCGGGTAAGAATCTTCCAGAGTGTATTCCGGCAGATTCGGAAACTTGCCGTTTTTCGGGGGAACTTTCGTTGCCGTATAAAGTTTTTTGTCCGGGTTGGCTCGTACCAGTTGACCGAGCAGATTCTCGCTGCGCCCGTTTCCATAAACAAACGCCGTGTCGAAAAAATTGCAACCCAAATCAACTGCGCGCTGCAAGGCGATGAGCGATTCTTCATCGTTTGAACCCGTCCAACCAGCCATTCCCCACATTCCGTAGCCGATTTCGCCGACTTGCCATTTTGTTCGCCCAAACTCTCTATATTTCAATTGTTTTTATCCTTTTCTTCTGTGTTTTTCTTACAGTTGTTGGTTTTTAAAATTGCGCCGCCCAGACTTTTAATTTACTGACGATAGAATAAACTATTTCCTGATTTTTTTTATTTTCAGCACGGCGACCGCGTTTCTTTTGCTTTCAAGAAACATTTGCAGGGACGAGGCGGTATCAGCTATAAATTAGGAAATAATTTCAATTAACCTTAAAACTTCCTGATTAAATTATGAGAAAAGAAAAACCGAGTCGCCGCGAATTTCTGAAGACCGGCGCGGCAGGACTTGTCCTGATCGGGCTTGCCAAAAAAGCTCAGCCCGGCGAAATCTCTCTTCCTAACCCGCACGCTGAACTAAGCGAAATAACCATCACCGAGCTGCAAGCCAAAATGAAATCGGGCGAGATGACGGCACGGCGGCTCGTCGAAATGTACACGGAAAGAATCAGGGAGATTGATCCGAAGCTCAAATCGGTGATCGAAATCAACCCCGACGCTTTGAAAATTGCCGATGAAATGGACAAAGAACGCAAACGCGGAAAATTGCGCTCGGCTCTGCATGGGATTCCGATTTTGATAAAAGACAATATTGATACGGCGGACAGGATGAAAACAACCGCCGGAAGCCTGGCGCTCGTTGATGCGCCCGTGCCGAAGGAAGATGCGTTTATCGTTCAGAGATTACGCAGAGCAGGCGCAGTCATTATAGGCAAAACCAATTTATCTGAATGGGCGAATTTCCGTTCGACGAAATCTATCAGCGGATGGTCGGCGCGCGGCGGTCAGACGAACAATCCTTACGTTCTGGACAGAAATCCATGCGGTTCTTCGTCCGGTTCAGGCGTTGCAATTTCCGCTAACCTGGCGGCAGCGTCAATCGGGACGGAAACTAACGGCTCGATAATTTGCCCAGCGACCAGCAGCGGCATTGTCGGCATTAAGCCGACGCTCGGGTTGGTTTCGCGCAGCGGAATTATTCCCATCGCACATACGCAGGACACAGCCGGACCGATGACGCGAACCGTTGCGGATGGAGCGATTATGCTCGGAATTTTAGTCGGGCGCGACAAACGCGATGCGATAACAGCCGAAAGCAAAAAAGGCGAAAAGGATTACACGAAATTTTTAGACGCGGATGGTTTGCGCGGCGCGCGAATCGGCGTGGCGCGCCAGTTTTTGGGAAATAACGCAGCGCGGAAAGCGGTAATGGAAAAGCATTTTGAAGCGTTGAAAGCTGCGGGCGCGATTCTTGTTGATATAACTTTTCCGGTTGATTACAGCAAAGTCAGCAACGACCGTTTGCAGGTTTTGCTTTACGAGTTCAAGATCGATTTGAATAAATATCTCGCCGAAAGAAATTCGCCTTATAAAACGCTGGCGGATTTAATCAAATTCAACGAAGACAACAAAGACCGCGAGATGCCGCTGTTTGGGCAGGAACTTTTTCTACAGGCGCAAAGCAAAGGCGATTTGACGGAAAAGGCTTATTTGGACGCACTGCAAAACGTGAAAAGAACGGCGCGCGAGGAGGGAATTGACGCCGTTATGGCAAAAGACAAACTCGACGCAATTGTCGCTCCCGCGAGCGGCGCGACCTGGGCTATTGCCGCAACCGCCGGTTATCCGTATATCACGGTTCCGGCGGGCATTGTCGAAGGCTCGCCCGTCGGCGTTGGATTTTTCGGACGCGCTTTTTCCGAGCCGCAGCTTATCAAATTCGCTTACGCCTTCGAGCAAAAGACAAAAGCTCGGCGAGTGCCGGAATTTTTGCCGACTTTTAAATAATTGGGTGTTAGTGCGAATTTCAATTAAAAGAACAGTTTTCGTCACAGAACCTTTTTGCGTGGTGTTTTATTTTATGACAAAGAGATCAATATTTTGGCGCTCTAAGTTGGTGAAAAATGAATTACCTGCAAACGGGAAATTTCTTTGGTGAAACGAATCAAGCGATTTATTAATTATTCAGTATCACAAATTTAATTTAAAACAAGGTTGCCGTGCGGTAACCTTGTTTTATTTCCAAACGAATTTCGTGATTCATAATTGTTTAGGGATGCGTCATTTCCTCCGGCTTAACGTATTCGTCGAATTGCTCGCCGGTTAGAATGCCCAGTTCGATAGCCGTTTCGCGCAAATTTTTGCCGGTTTTGTGGGCGGTTTTGGCAATTTTTGCGGCGTTATCGTAGCCGATATGTTCATTCAAAGCGGTGACGAGCATCAGCGAATTGTTTAAATGCTGATTGATTCTGTCTCGATTCAGCTCGATTCCCGCGACTGCATAATCAACGAAACCGTGACAAGCATCTTTTAGCAATCGAACAGAATGCAGGAAATTATGAATCATCACGGGTTTGAAAACGTTTAATTCAAAGTTTCCCTGTGAACCTGCAAAACCGATTGCCGCATCGTTGCCCATCACTTGCGCGGCGACCATTGTCATGGCTTCCGATTGAGTCGGATTAACTTTGCCGGGCATAATCGAAGAACCGGGTTCGTTTTCCGGCAAGCTGAGTTCGCCCAAACCGCAGCGCGGTCCCGACGCAAGCCAGCGAATGTCGTTGGCGATTTTCATCAAACTGGCAGCGAGGGTTTTTAACGCTCCGCTCGCAAAAACGATTTCGTCGTGCGCTGAAAGCGCGGCGAATTTGTTCGGGTGCGAACGAAACGGCAAGCCTGTTAGTTCGGCAATCCGCGCGGCAGCCCGCTCGGCAAATTCGGGATGTGCGTTCAAGCCCGTTCCGACCGCCGTCCCACCGATCGCCAGATCGAACAAACCGTTTAAAGCCATCCGCATTCGCTCGACATCGCGCTGCAGCAAATTCGCCCAGCCCGAAAATTCCTGTTCGACCGTGACCGGCGTGGCGTCCTGAAGATGCGTTCTGCCGATTTTGACGACGCCCGCAAATTCTTTCGCTTTTTCTTCAATCGCCTGTTGAAGCCGCTCGACTTCCGGAATTAGCTGGTACATTTGCTCGGCGGCGGCAATGTACATAGCGGTCGGGAAAGTGTCGTTTGACGATTGCGATTTGTTGACATCGTCGTTCGGGTGAATCGGCTTTTTGCTGCCCATTTCGCCGCCCGCAATTTCAATCGCGCGGTTTGAAATCACCTCGTTGGCGTTCATATTGGTCTGCGTTCCCGAACCGGTCTGCCAGACTCGCAAAGGAAAATGCGGGTCCAGTTTGCCTTCGATCACTTCGTCCGCTGCTTGCACGATTAAATCGAGCTTTTCTTTCGGCAGCTTGCCCAAATCGTGATTTGTCAGCGCGGCGGCTTTTTTCAAAATGCCAAGGGCGCGAATCATCTCGCGCGGCATCGTGTCGAAACCGATGTTGAAATATTTCAAGCTGCGCTGCGTTTGCGCGCCCCAATAAACGTCATTGGCGACTTCGATTTCGCCCATCGTGTCTGTTTCGATTCTCGTAGTCATTTCATTAATCCTTGTAAAAACATTTGTTATTTCAAAAGAATTGATTATAATAGGTTGTTACAACAAGAAAAAACTCCGCCAGCATAAATTCCGCAAAATCAAATATTAAATAGATGAAATTTACCATTTTGTTATTGGTCGCATTTTTATGTTTCTCTGCGTCCGCTCAGGCGCAGACCACTGCATTTACTTATCAAGGGCATTTAAAAGACGGCGTGCAATCGGCAAACGGCAGCCTCGGTATGAAGTTTCGGCTCTACAACGCCCAGACGGACGGCAATCAAATCGGCGACGAAAAAACGGCACTTGTTACTGTCACGAACGGCGGTTTTACGGTTTCGCTCGATTTCGGCTCAGACGCATTTCCCGCAGGCGGCGAACGCTGGCTCGAAGTACAGGTCGGAGAAACAACACTCGCGCCGAGACAAAGATTAAGCGCCGCGCCGTTCGCGGTTCGGTCTCTCAAAGCGAATCAAGCGGACGCGCTTTCCTCCGCTTGCAATCCGTGCGTGACAAATTCGCAAATTGTTTCGCTTGAAGGTTCAAAGATAACGGGCAGCGTTTTCCAAGCCGATAACGCGACAAACGCGACGAACGCAGTTAATGCGGCTAATGCGGCAACGGCGACGAACGCGATCAGTCTCGGCGGCGTTGTGGCGGGCGATTATCTTTTAAAAACCGGCGACGGTTCAGGATTGACTAATCTTCCCGCTACGGGCGGCGTTTTATGGGAGAGCGTGAGCGGCACAACAGTTCAGGCTCAATCATTTCGCGGCTACATCGCCAACAACGATGCGGCGCAGGTGAACATCACGCTTCCGACAAACCCGAACATTGGCGATATTGTGCGCGTGACCGGCAACGGAGCAGGCGGCTGGAGAGTATCGTTCAATCCCGGTCAATGGATTCCTAGAACAAGTTCCGATCCTAACCTGTGGACGCCGCGCGAAAGCAACAGAATTTGGCAATCGGTTGCTTCTTCATCTGACGGCACAAAACTGGTCGCTATTGTGTACGGAGGGCAAATCTACACTTCAACCGACTCAGGTGTTAATTGGACGCCGCGCGAAACCAATAGATATTGGCGGGGGATCGCTTCGTCAGCCGACGGCACAAAATTAGTAGCTGTTGTGGACAGCGGGCAAATCTATACTTCAACTGATTTGGGTATTAATTGGACGCCGCGCGCGAACAGCAGAATTTGGCGCTCAGTCATTTCCTCCGCGGACGGAGCAAGTCTGGTTGCTGTTGTGAACGGGGGCAAATCTGCACTTCAGCCGATTCAGGCGCGACATGGACGCCGCGTGAGAACAACAGAGGTTGGTATTCAGTCGCTTCGTCGGCGGACGGCGCAAGTCTTGTCGCTGTTGAGTACGGAGGACGAATTTACACTTCAACCGATTCGGGGGGTAATTGGACACCGCGCGAAACAAACAGAGGGTGGGTTCGGTTGCTTCCTCAGCTGACGGCACAAAACTGGTCGCTGTTGTGAGCACCGGACAAATCTATATTAATACACCGAATCCGGCAGTCGGTTACATCACCGGAACGGCTAATGCCAATGTAGAATTGCAATACGTCGGCGCGGGTAAATTTAAGATTATCCTTGCGAGCGGAGGATCTGTTACCCTCTTCTAAAGCCGAACGCCGCGCGAAGGCAAGAGAATCGGAAATCAGAGGCTTCATCCACCGATGAAAGCAGATTTATTGCAGTTTACCGGAAAGCGGCGAAGTATAAATCTGCCGCTTTCCGAAACAAAAAGCATCGTCTCTTTAGCTGAAGAAGTCGTTCCTCTTGCTAAAGAGACGATACCGCGAGCCGGAGATAAGATATTTCCAACAGTAAATGCCGTATCTCCGACCGGAAATATCTTATCTTTGACCGGAGATGTCTTATCTTTGATGTGCGGAACGGGCAATTTTCACATTAACGGGCTTGATTGGCTTTTAAACTTTTATCTTCTCTTTACTATTTTTCGTATCGCTTCAAACCGCATAAAAAATCTAGAAAATATTCACTTATAGCGCTTCTCAAATGAGTGCGACCTGATAACCGCAATGGCGAAACCAATTACGGCAGTCTTGTTTCGTTATTTGTTTCAATGCCCAATTTAATGCTTCTTCAAGCATTTCATCAGTTGGC
>JALZCH010000110.1 GCA_030863175.1 Acidobacteriota bacterium
GCGCATTTCTGCCTCTACGCTTAATTAAAGTTATTCGTTCAATAAACGAGCCGGATTTGTTTGCGGAGTTAATTCATCTAAATTCAGCCGCATCATTCCGCCTGCGTCGGTAAAAATGTCGGCGGAATCACTTTCGCGGCGGCGGCGGCGGAAAATAACGGTTCCGAAAATTCCGCCAATAAAAAAAGCCGCTATAAATGCCATTCCCGCTACTTTCAGTGTTGTGATGACAATATCTGATGTAGTAGCAACATATTTACGCTGAGCTGAAAGAAGCGGAATCGGGTTGTCGCTGAGCCACTGAATTTCTTTTTCGTATGTAACCTTGTCAATCAGACTGTTTGCCGCGCGTTCATCCGGCGCATCGAAAACAAACACAGCGTAATTGCCCACTTTTCGATAAATCGTTTGCGGCGAATCGTTTAATTTTTCTTTTATTTGAGCGTCCGCTTCAATCGCGCCCTGTGCCGTCGGATATTCGACAATTACCAGCTTTCCCGCGTCGTAAGTCGCTGCAACGGCTTCGACTCCACCCGTAAAGTCGGTGGTTTCCAGAATCGGGCGATTTCCCGCCGCGCGTTGTAATTCCGGCAAATTTGTCGCCATCTGCGCGCGTTTTTGCGCCGACTCCCAATCGGGCAAATGCTTGACTAAAACCGGAACGCCATCGTCAGCCAATTCGACTTTCGGCATTGTTTGCGACGATGCATTCTGGTTCTGCGCCAAAGCGGCGACGGACAGCAAAGTTAATACGATCAGCGACAATAAAAATTTTCTCACGTTTCCAGTTTATCTCCCATTTGGAATAATCGAGCAAAGGGCAATGATTTATTTTGACGCGGCGGGAACAAAAAAGTTCCCCGCGTGTCAAATAAGTCAGTCGTTATACGCTTTCGTTTAGATGAAAGAATTTCGGCAAAGTTCGCTGGAACTAATTCGTTGCTAAAGCGTGTAAGTAAAAACCAGTTTCTGGCTCTAAAACGTATTTTCAACGTGGCACATATATTGCTACTACAAGAACCAGCAAGGGGAATTAGAAAAATGATGAATACATTAACATTTCCGGTTTGGCAAGATACGGCGCCCGTTGTGGACGCCGAAGTGGAAAAAATCGAACAAGAAACTCAAGAAACCGAGGAAATTAATTATGACGCCAGCACCGACTTCACCTTGGCGCAGCGTGCTTCAAACGGCGACCTGACTGCCTTTGAAGAAATTTACTCACGACATCATCGGCGCGTTTACAGCGTCTGCTTGCGGATGCTTCAAAACCCGACCGAAGCTGAAGATTTAACGCAGGAAGTCTTTATTCAACTTTATCGCAAAATCGGCAGTTTCCGTGGAGACTCCGCTTTTACAACTTGGCTTCATAGAATGACGGTTAACCAGGTGTTGATGCATTTCCGCAAACGCTCGGTTAAATACGAAAAAACGACTGAAGAAGGCGAAACTCCGGTGCAAATTGTTCATGGCACCGAGAACGCACAAAAAATGCCGGTGGTTGATAAGATTGCGCTCGATAACGCAATCGCCCAATTACCTCCGGGTTATCGAAATGTGTTTGTGCTACACGATATCGAAGGTTACGAACACGAAGAAGTGGCAAGAATTTTAGGTTGTTCGGTGGGAACTTCCAAATCGCAATTACACAAAGCGCGTCTTAAAATGAGAAAGCTTTTGCAAAAGAAAAGCGCTCCGAAATTAGCTTTGTCCTGGTAATTTTGAAATTTTACTTAGTCCTCACCCACAAAAACCTTTTGGAATATCCAAAAGGTTTTTTTATTTGTGTTAATATTTGCCGCTATGATCGGTAAAAAAAGTTTGCAGGAAACTTATGCGCCCACAGGTGTTTGCTTCGGATGTGGCGTTTCCAATGAAAAAGGTTTGCGAATTCGCAGTTTTGCCATGAGCGATGATGAAGCAGCAGCAGAATGGCGTGCCGAAAAACATCACGAAGCATTTCCCGGAATGCTTTCCGGCGGAATTACCGGAACTTTGCTTGATTGTCATTCAAATTGGACAGCCGCTTTTCATTTGATGAAAAAGAACAACAAAGACGCACCCGATTGCACTGTAACAGCTGAATACGCAGTCAAACTTTTGCGCCCGATTCCCAGCGACGCCGTAATCAAACTACGCGCCCGCGTCATCGAATCATCGGAAAGAAAAGCAATTGTCGAATCGGAACTCGAAGCGAGCGGTGAAATCTGCGCTACTTGTCGAGGCACATTTGTCGCCGTCAAACCTGGACATCCGGCTTATCATCGCTGGTAATATATTTTCGCCATTAACGATTTATGATCATTGCTGTTTAACCGAACTTTTTTGAATAATGTTAGGTTTGGAAAAAGGCGCAATCAAACTTTCGCCCCACCGCGAAGAATGGCACGAGCTTTTTGCAGTGGAAGCGCGGCAATTAACCGCAGCTATTGGCAAATATACGCTCGCCATAGAACACATTGGCAGCACAGCCATTTGCGGCATCTCCGCCAAACCGATAATTGACATCATGCTCGGAATGAGGGAAATTGCAGATGTCGGACAAGTCATCGAACCGTTTGAAGAATTAGGCTATATTTATTGCGGCGAAAACGGCATTACAAATCGCCATTATTTTCGGAAAGGCTCGCCGCTTCGCACGCATCATCTGCATATTGTCGAATTGAACTGCGAATTCTGGAATAACCATTTGCTCTTTCGAGATTATCTGCGCGTCCATCCGCAAATTGCTTTTCAATACGAAAACCTCAAACGCGAACTAGCGCGAACGCATCGAGAAAACCGCGAAGCATATACCGAAGGCAAAACAGCATTTATCAAAAATGTCTTAAAGGCTGCAACTCAAAGACGGGATTAGCCGTTAATTTCTAAACTCGTAAAACAGCAACATTTCTTTAATCGCCGTTGCTTCGAATACAATCAAATCTGTCAAAGTTCGCATTCGTACGTACAATCTTACCGTCCCCAGCTAAACTTATTGCAGATTATTTAAATGTTTGTTATCAGAAAGTGAGCAAAAACATCGTTTATTTATGCTGATTATGATTTCAGGTCCTGTTTCTGCGGAAACAGAAAAGTTGGAAGCCGAGAATTTGAAAAAACTGAATAAAATTGCGGCTGAAGTTTTCAAACGCGGACATATTCCGATCGTTGGGATTAACGCCGCAAATCCTGTGTTCGAACATGCCGAAATCGAAGATCGTTATGACGCGGTTATGAAAATCTGCGAAGCGTTAGCTGAAAAGTGCGATGCGGTTCTGTTAATCGGCGAATCAGGCGGTGCTTGCAAAGAACTCGAAATATTCGAGCGCCATTCGCGTCCCGTTTATCGAAAGGTAGAAGAAATCCCAATCGAATCGGAAAACTTGAAAAAGTGAATTAAATATTCTGAAGGGCTGCAAGCATTGATGCCGGGCTAGAATTTTTTTATGAAGCTTTAATGATAAGAGTTATTGTCGCTAACTTCTTTATCAGCATAGGAATTTGAAGCACGTCTATTTTCCAGCCGAACAGTAGCTTTATATACAAACGAAAATGAAAACGCCCCATCCGCAAAAAAAGAAAAACCCTTAAAATGATAAAAGTCGGTAGCATTAATAATATTAAAAATTGAATTAGTGCTTCCCTATTTACTTAAGACGCGTGCAACTAATCTTAAAAGTTCCACGTAGTTTCAAATAGGCAAAAGCCTTGTTTCAACTAATCGGAGGCGTTATATGTATTGTCCTAAATGTGGTCAGCAACAAATGGCAGATAATCTCAATTTTTGTTCGCGTTGCGGGCTACCGATAAATGAAATTGCCAAATGGCTGGAAAACGACGAGAATCTTGTCCTTCGCGAAAAAGGCTTACCGTTAAAATCACCATCAAAAAGAAGAAAAAACATCCGGCGCGGTGCAAAATTGATGTTCATCAGCGGCGTACTTTTTCCGATTTTCTTTGCTTTAAGCGTTGCGGTTGATGAACCTTTCCCATTGTTGATTCCATTAACCCTGTTTTTTGCTGGTTTGTCAGTAATGCTTTATTCCCGCCTTTTTATTGAAGAAACATTATCAATTAAAAATGAGGCACCGCAGCCCTCTAGATTAATTTCAATGTTTAATAATCGGTCTCTACCTTTAGTAAAGGATTTATGGAGGAAAGAGACTGCTGAGCAACAATATCAAACCGCAGAACTGATAAAGCCGCCAAGTATTACCGAACATACAACAACTTTATTAGATAAAAACAACAATGCCTCTTAAGCTTCAGCCGATTTTAAAAGGCGAGTTGCTAGAATTAAGACCCCTCCGACAAGAGGATTTTGACGAACTAGTTCAAGAATAGAAACCGAAACCCAGACTTTTTAAAATGAATTCTTAGAAATTGTTGGCGTAAGCAGAAAAAAATATCACCATTTTCACTTCATCTCCAGCTATTCATGCAATAACGCCCATAATAGCTAAAAAAAACTCAACTTAAAAGCTAAAAACATTCGTGTCAGTTTTCAAGCTGCAGCTGGAGAAATCAAACTTCAACCGCCGGAACTGTGCCTTGACTTTGTTTGCATTTATTCCTACTATTGGCGCACCAATCAAAAACGCTGCAACAGCAGTTCAATAAATTTTGGTTTAATTCTTTTTAGCTCATATAAAAACTCTTTCGCTCTTGGTTTGTCTAAAAATGAAAAATACTATGCTCCGTAAAGCAGGATTTTTATTAGCCAACGCTTCAATTATTATATTTCTGTTTTTATCGGTCTTTTCCGCCCAAGCTTCCGCTGCTGTGTTTACCGTCAACAGCGCCGGCGACTCAAACGATGCCAACACATCTGACAATGTTTGCGCCGATTCTACGGGAAATTGCACGCTTCGAGCAGCAATCGAACAGGCAAATGTGACGGTAGAAACCGCGCAGGGGCAGGACACGATTGTTTTTGGTCTGAACCTTCCAGCGGTTATCAATCTAACGCTCGGCGATTTGATCGTTACGAATCATTTGACAATTTTCGGACCCGATGCCCGGAGCCTCACAGTGCAGCGAAGCACAGCGGGCGGAACGCCCAGATTTCGCATTTTTAGAATATCGGGACCCGCCGGAACTTCCGTTTTTATCAGCAGCTTAACAATTGCCAATGGAAACGTCGCCAACGGCACAAGCGATGCAGGATTCGATTTTATCGGCGGCGGGATTTCGGTTTACCCGAATAACTCACTTGATTTAAACAACATCACCGTCAGAAACAACTCCGCCAATTTCGGCGGCGGTATTGCCAACGCCGGAGCCGTAAACATTAGAGCATCAACCGTTAACAACAATACGGCGTTGCAAGGCGGCGGATTAAACAACGGTTCGCCTTTAATCAGCACGATTACCAATTCAACTTTCAGCGATAACGCCGCGAGCGGCAACGCCGCAACGCAAGGATTGGGAGGCGCAATTTTGTCATCAGCCGGATTGCTGATCATTCACAATGCGACCATCAGTCATAATTCGGCGACGAGTTATGGCGGCGGCATTTTCAGTTCCGACGCGCCCAGACTTCGCAACACCATTGTTGCCGCCAACACAGCCGGTATCGAAAGCCCTGACGTGTACGGCGTTTTTGTTAGTCTCGGAAATAATTTGATCGGCAATGGCGTCGGCAGCACCGGATTTACGCCGCCTACCAACGGGGATAAAGTCGGAACTACCGCAAATCCGATTAATCCGCTCCTCGGACCGCTTCAAAACAACGGCGGGCAGACCGATACGCGCGAGCCTGCGATCATCAGTCCCGTCAAAGACGCCGGAAACAATTGCGTTTTAGATTTAAGCTGTTCCGGTTTTAATCCTCCCAACTCTTTAACGACAGACCAGCGC
This sequence comes from Acidobacteriota bacterium, assembly GCA_030863175.1. Lineage (GTDB taxonomy): Bacteria > Acidobacteriota > Blastocatellia > Pyrinomonadales > Pyrinomonadaceae > JALZCH01. The sequence goes on from JALZCH010000110.1 coordinate 5,842, forward strand.
GGAACAGGTTTCCCGCGTCGAGTCGGAAGCAATGTGGACATTGGCGCATTCGAAATTTTCAATCCGGTTCCTGTTATTACCTCGCTGACACCGAGCAGTTCGGGAGTCGGCATCGCTTTTGAATTGATCGTCAACGGCAGCGGCTTTGTTCCCGAATCAGTTGTTCAATGGCGCGGGCAAAACAGAGCCACGACATTTATCAGCAGCACACAACTCAGAGCGCAGATTTTAGCTTCCGACGTAACGACGCCGGGGCAATTTGCGGTTACAGTCGTTAGCCCGGAACCGGTTGGAGGCGCATCGAACTTAGTCCTCTTTACGGTTACTAACTGTACATACTCGATAAATCAGACAAATCAGCAGTTTCCCGCCGCGGGCGGTAATGGTACCGTAACCGTAACGACAGGGGGCGATTGCGCTTGGACGGCGGTGAGCAATCAGCCTTGGATAACAATCACGGGCGCGGGCAACGGTACCGGAACAGGAACGATCGCTTATACGGTAGCGACAAATTTAGGTCAGGCAAGAAGCGGAACAATCGTCATCGCCGGACAGATGCTCACCATTAACCAGCCGAATGGCTGCACTTATGCGGTTGATCCGAGCAGCGCCGGGTTTTCGGCAGTTGGCGGAAACGGCAGCTTCAACCTGATTGCCAGCGATCCGGCATGCCCTTGGACGGTTACGAGTAATGCGCCTTGGATAACCGTAAACAGCACGAGCGGAAGCGGAAGCGCGACAATTTCTTTCTCGGTGCAGTCGAACAGCGGTCCTGCCAGAGCCGGGACGATTACGGCAGGCGGAAGAACGTTTACCGTTAACCAGACGGCTGCTTCGACTTTCGTCAAAACTTTGTACGATTTTGATGGGGACGCCCGTGCCGATGTTTCGGTTTTCCGCCCGTCAAACGGAACATGGTATTTTCTTGGCAGCCAAGCCGGGTTTTTCGCCCGACAATTCGGCGTTGCCGAAGACATTCCAGTGGCGGCGGATTACGACGGCGACGGCAGATCGGACACTGCCGTTTATCGCCCGTCAGTGGGAGGCTGGTACATTTTATACAGCTCAAATAATCAGTTTGTTTCCGTTCAATTCGGCGGTCAGGCGGGACAAATTCCCGTGCCGGGCGATTTTGACGGCGATAACAAAGCCGACATTTCACTCTACAATCCGGCGGGTGTCTGGCAGCGGATAAACAGCAGCACCGGACAGCAACAAACAATTACGATTTCAGCATTAGCGAACGGTGTTCCGGTGAGCGGTGATTTTGATGGAGACAGAAAAGCCGATTTTGCCGTTTACCGCCCGTCAACTGGCACTTGGATTATTATCAAAAGCAGCGATTTTACGACGGTTGAAACCCGATGGGGAACGCAGGGCGATATTCCGACGCCTGCGGATTTTGACGGTGACGGGAGAACCGACATTTCAGTTTATCGCCCGAGCGCGGGAAGCTGGTACAGAATCAATAGTTCAAACGGACAATTCTTCGGTCAGCAATTCGGTGTAGCTGAAGATATTCCGGTTGCCGCTGACTACGACGGAGACGGACGCGCAGACATCGCCGTATTTCGCCCATCAAGTCGAACCTGGTATCTGCAAAGAAGTACTGCCGGCTTCACCGGAGTTCAATGGGGAGCAGCCGGAGACTTGCCGATTCCGACTTTGATTCCATAAAAATCTGGTAAAAAGTAAAAAAAGACGCCGTGTTAACGGCGTCTTTTTTTAGCGATGCGAAAAGGTCTTAACTTTAATCATAATACTCCAAGCCTAAATGCGTGATTAAATCTTCTCCACGCAAGTGCCGCAAAGTGTTTTTGAGCTTCATCAATTGAATAAAAATGTCGTGCTCGGGATAAAGTTCGGGCGCGGTTTGTGGCGCTTTGAAATAAAACGAAAGCCATTCCTGAACGCCTCGCATTCCAGCGCGCTGCGCCAAATCCAAAAAGAGCGCCAAATCCAAAACGAGCGGCGCGGCGAGAATCGAATCGCGGCACATAAAGTCAATTTTTATCTGCATTTTATAACCGAGCCAGCCGAAAATATCTATCGCATCCCAACCTTCTTTGTTATCGCCGCGCGGCGGGTAATAATTGATTCGTACGACGTGCGAAAAGCCTTCGTACAAATCCGGATAAACGTCCGGCTGCAAAATATGTTCGAGAACCGAGAGCTTTGATTCTTCTTTGGTTTTAAAATTTTCCGGATGGTCCAAAACTTCACCGTCGCGATTGCCCAAAATGTTGGTCGAATACCAGCCTTCGAGTCCGAGCATTCTCGATTTCAAACCGGGTGCAAGAATCGTTTTCATCAAAGTTTGACCGGTTTTAAAATCTTTCCCGCAAATCGGCACGTTGTTTTGTTCGGCAAGTTTGGTTAACGCCGGAATATCAACGGTTAAATTGGGCGCTCCGTTTGCAAACGGAATGCCTGATTTTATTGCGGCGTAAGCGTAAATCATCGAAGGCGCGATACGCTCATCGTCATGGTACATCGCCTGCTCAAAGGCTTCGATGGTTTGATGAATTTCGGATTGTTCGAGAAAGATTTCAGTCGAAGCCGCCCAGACAATCACCAATCGGTCGCAACCCTTTTCTTCTTTAAAACGCGCCATATCGTCAATTAATTGCTCGGCGAGTTCCATTTTGTTTTTGCCGGTTTTGACGTTCGTGCCGTGCAGACGTTTGACATAGTTCTGATTAAAAACAGCGGGCATCGGTTTTAAAGAATCGAGCTGTTCACGCAATTCCTCGACGAGCGCTTTTTCCAAAACTCCTGCATGCAGAGCAGCTTCATAAGCCGAATCCGCAAAAATGTCCCACGCGCCGAAGACGACGTCGTCCAAATCAGCGAGCGGGACAAAATCTTTAATTTTCGGCACTCGATTATCGGTTCGTTTTCCGAGCCGAATTGTTCCCATTTGCGTCAGACTTCCAACCGGCTGCGAGGTGCCTTTTCTGATCGCTTCAACGCCGGCGACAAAAGTTGTGCTGACGGCGCCCAAGCCGACCAGCAAAATTCCGAGCTTTCCGCTCGCCGGAGCGATTTCAACTCCTTTATTTACCATTTTTTAATTTCTCCAATAATTACAGACAAAATAAACCGTTAATTTTAACTCTTTACGGCGGAAAAATGAATTCGCTTTTGTACTTTAAATTTGCACGCCAGCGAGAATCTGATCTCGCTTTGCCAAAAGACGCGCCGGATTGTTTGTGATAATCCCGTAAATACCGAGCCTGACGGCGCGGCGCACCCAGGCGCTGTGATTCGCCGTCCAAATTACGGTTTTTAAATCGGCGTCGCTCGCTTTTTGCACCGCGCGTTCGGTTGCAAGACTGTAATGCAACGAAATTTCTTCAGCATCCAAATGCAGGGCGGGCAAAACGAGCGCGTTTGAAGGATTTAAAACGCGCATCGGGCGAGGTGCGAAAAGCGCGGCGGTTTTTATTTCGGGAATTAGGCGTTTTACCTCACCCGCTGCGTCATGATTAAAGCTTTTGATGACGATTCGATTTCGAAAATCGAAATTTTTAATTTCCCCCGCCACCGCTTGCGCCAATCGCCGATGATTGCCGTTTTCGCATTTCAGCTCAACGTAAATCGGCAGCTTGTTCGCTCTCATCAAATCGAAAAGCTCTGCGAGCGTCGGAATAGTGACGTTCAAATAGTCTGCTCTCGCCCGCTTCGGAAATTTCAAATTAAACCACGCGCCGACTCGGATTTTCGCTAATTCCTGCGAGGTAAAATCCGACAATCTGCCTTCGCGCATGGCAGTCCTGCGCAAATTGGCATCGTGAAAAATCACGGGAACCGAATCGCGCGCCACCCGCACGTCCAATTCGATGCCGTCGGCGCCGTCAGCCAGAGCACGTCGGAAAGCCACGAGCGTGTTTTCCGGCGCTTGAGCCGATGCTCCGCGATGCGCGATGATTAAAGGTTTAATCGTCACTTAAAAATTCTTTGTCAAGCTGTTTGATTAATACCCGTCTTTTGCCGTTTCGGTTTCAGGTTACAAATTAACTTCGATAAACGCGGTAGTCAATCTCGCTGAAAATATTGTCCCGCCGTTCGATTTCGGCAAGTCGTTCGGCGTCAATCGAATTGCTTTCCAAACCGTTTGCAAGAAAATCGAAACGTGAGATGTGATTTCTAAACCTGCGAGTCGCGTATTCGACCGTCGTTCCCTGATAAATCTGAAAAGCCCAATCGCTCGATTGCGCGAGCAGCAATTCGCGCGCGGCTTGATTTAAAATCCGCCGCTGCAAATCGTTTGGCGAGTGAAACTCGTTGGCAAGCCGCGTCATTCTTTCTTCGGCGACGTGTTGATACGGATACATCCACGACGTGTTTTCGTTGAGCCAAACTTTGTAATAACCGCGCTCGCCCCACGATGAAGCCGTCGGCTGCTGCCGCTGAATCGGAATGTCAGTGTCCAAAAAATCTCCCGGCGAAATCGGTAGAATGTCCGATTGATCATAATGGAATTTGCGAAACATAAAGTCCAGAAACTGCGGTCCTTCAAACCACCAATGCCCGTATAATTCGGCGTCGTAAGGCGAAACGACGAGCGGCGGGCGTCCGTAAAGACTGTTTAGCTCATGCGCTTGCTGAATTCGCTTGGCGACAAAATCTCCGGCATGCTGCGCCGCCTTTTCGCACGCCCAAGCCGGAACATAAGGCTCTTTTCTGTCCTGACCGGTATCGCGACCTGTAATTCGATGATATTTCAACCCCAAATGCCGGCGTTTTCCATCCCGGTGCAGATGCGGTTTTAAGTATTCGAGCGGCAAATCCCAGCCGATGTCGCGGTAAAATTCGCGATACAACGGGTCGCCCGGATAACCGATGACCGACGACCAGACCTGCTGGCTGGTTTCCATATCACGGGCGAAAACCGCGACGCCGTTCGGACACAAAACGGGCGCATGAACGCCGAAACGCGGGCGCGGGTCGCCGTAAAGAATTGCGTGCGTGTCGGCGATAAAATATTCGATTCCGGCGTCCTTCAACAGATCTTCAAGCCCCGGCTCATACGCGCATTCGGGCAGCCAGATGCCGCGCGGCTGGCGACCGAAATGTTTTTTGTAGTTGGCGACGGCGACCTGAATTTGCGCGCGTTTCGCCTCGTGCGTCTGCATCAGCGGCAAAAAGCCGTGCGTCGCGCCGCAAGTGATGATTTCCAAAACGCCTTTGTCCTGCAATTCACGAAAAGCGCGAATCAGATTTCTTTCGTAAACTTCGTTCCAGAGTCGCAGAGCCGCCGCCAGATTTTCGACGTACATTTTCGCCGCGTCATAAAACTGCGGCGCTTCGCGAGCAGTTCGGTCTTGCTCTTTGCGCGCGAGATCGAGCAGATTTTCGAGGTGTCGTGTGTAGCGTGTTTGCAGCAACTCGTCGGCGAGCATTTCCGAGAGCGGCGGCGAAACGTTGATTGCCAGACGCAACCGGACGCCGCCTGCGTGCAGATTTTGAAAAATAAAAATCAGCGGCAGATAAACTTCCGTAATCGCTTCGTAAAGCCAATCTTCTTCGAGAAATTCGGGATATTCGGGATGCCGCACAAACGGCAGATGCGCGTGTAAAATTAAACTGAAATAACCTGATGGCATTTTAAGCAATTACGATTTTCAAATTACGAATTACGATTTCAGGAATTTTATCTCAAAAAATAAGATTCCTTCATTCATAATTCGTAATTTGTAACGTAATTTATCTTACCGGACTTGTTGGAAAATCGCGCAAACTGTTTATCAGTCTGTCAGAAAATTTCGGTGAAGGATTTTCAGACAATTGCCGGAAAATTCTAGGCAGAGCGATTTCGGGGAAATGCACGGCGCTCGCGCCCCAGACAGGTTCGAGCTGAATACGCTGCAATTCCTCGTCAAAACCAGCAAATTCCTCGACAAATTCATCGCCGAAAACCGCTTGCAGCGCGCTTAAAACTTTCTCCGTCGTCAGCGCCTCCGCGTCCTGCTGTAAAAGCGAATCGAAATATCTTCGCAAAGCAGTCGAAAGCTGTCCGCGCAAATCCTCATAAACGACGCCTGCCGCAAGCGCGGCGAGCGCAACGCGCATTTCCGCCAGGTCAAAAGTTTCCGGCGCGGCAGGAGCATTTGACGAAAGTTGGTTTAAAACCGCAACAGTCGCCATTTCGTCAAAAACGCTGTCTTCGCCGAAACCGAAAACTACGGGCAGCGCGTCGTGCGTATAACCGGAAATGTCCAGTACGCGAGCAAATTGGACGCGCGAAATTTGCCAATCGGCTTCGGTATCAACGCGCTGGCTGGGCGTTGAACGTGGAGTTTCGACCGCGTTTGACGACATCAGACGGATAAACGGACGATTCGGAGCAAAAAGTCCGACATCAACTTGAAAACGCGCGTTCGGCTGAACGTCAAACCACCAATTTCCCTCTCGTTCCACCGGAAAAATCTGCTCTCCGCCGTATGAAAGATTGCGGAATTTTAAAACCAGATTGTAATTTGTCGCCCGGTTGCCAAACGCTTTCTGCAGCGTCGCAAAAGGATTTCCCGCCAAGCTCCAATAAAGAAAAACTCGATTCGGCGATTGAACTTGAAGACGCGCGCGGTTGATAACGGGAAGCTGCGGCAAAGCTTCGAAACCGAGCGGATCGAGCAATTCTTCTTCGTCAATCGTTTCTTCAACTTTTTCCCGAATTTCGCGCGTTTTGGCAATCTCAGCGGCGTCAATTTCCTGAACATCGTAAGGCTGCGTTTTTGTCAGCACGGAAGTTTCCGCAGCATCGTAAAATTTATAGTTTTCACCGGAAGAAACCGGCTGTGGCTCGTCCGCGTGAAGCGGCGCGATAGCCTCCAAAATCGGCTCGACGATTGTTTCTTTAACCGCTTCTTCAACCGGCTCAATGACGGGTTCGATTTTTTCCAAAACCGAATCGGCAATCGCCGCCAGACTTCCGAGCAACCCGGTTTCGCTTTTCGCTTCCGATTCGGAAGTTTCGTCTGTTTCTTCACTTGTGTTTTCGGATTGTTCAGCCGTTTCTCTCGTTGCGTCGCCCGGTTCGGATTGCGGCAAAATGGTCGGGTGTTCCTGGTTTTTAATACTTTCTTCTAAATCTTCTATTTCATTCATAATTTTTGATAGTCAAATGTTTTGATTGGTTGATTTTATAAAAACCTAATGTTACTCGTTTATTTCAATTCATTGCAAACAAACCTGGAAACGGTTGGCGTTCTAATTTGTGGTTTAGGGAATATTTTGTTCGTTGATTTTTAGACGTTTTGTGAGGGATTCTCAGAAGTTAACAAGAGTATTGTTCGAAATCCATGCGAATAAAATCACATTTCTATTTTGAACTGTGATTTTATTAAACTCAGTCACCGAAATTAATGTTCTTTTACGGCGGGCGGTTTTTTCCTGAGCAGAAAAACGAGCGGCAAAACCAAAATGTAAAGAACAAGATAAAGCCCGATAGCGTCGAGAATCGCGTTCATTGAAGCCTGCTTGACGAGCTGTTTCCAGATGACGCCGTAAGCCAAAGCTTCCGCTTGTAATTCGCTTATACCCTGTTGTAGGAAATATTGACCGAGGTTGTTGATTCGCTCGACAAAATTTTGATTAAAAATGCTCGCGTGATTGCCCAGATTGTTGATGTGAACCTGCGTTTGCACGGCGATGACCGTGGAAGTCATTGCGACGCCCATACTCGAACCCATATTTCGCGCCAGATTGAGCAAAGCCGAAGCCGAGTTGTTTTTCTCCGGCGGCAAACCGCGATATGCGGCGGTGTTGACCGTCACCGCCAGAAACGAAAGGCTGAGAAGCTGGAGCGCGCGGGCAAACGCCAGATCATAATAACCGACGTTTAAATTAAACGAGCCTAAATACCAGACCGCTGCTGCTGACGCTATCAAACCGAAAAAAATAATTTTCCGGATTTCGATTTTATCCGACAAAATCCCGACGATTTGGATTCCGACCACTTGCAAAATCGTGCCGGGAATCGAAATAGTTCCGGCGTCGGTTGCCGTGTATCCGAGCAGGTTTTGCGTCATAAACGGCATCAAGTAGCTAGAGCCGGTCAGGACAAAGCTAACGGTAAAAATCAAAATTATCGCGCCGGTAAATCCGCGATTTTTGAACATCGTCACGTCAACCGCAGGCTGTTTTTGGTAAAGCTCCCACGTCACGCCGATCAGCAAAGCGAAAAATGCCGTAGCTGCCAGCAGCAAAATAAAATCCGATTCAAACCAACTTTCTTTCGGTCCGTTTTCGAGAAGCAATTCAAACGCCGCGATTCCTGTAATAAACAGTCCGATGCCGAGCCAATCAATCTTTTTCCCGGCTTTGCGAAATTTCTCGCGCGCTTCTTCGGCGCGTTTCGTTTCGTAAACAAACAGCCAGGTCAAAAACAGCGAAAGAACGCCGACCGGTAGATTGATAAAGAAAATCCAGCGCCAGCCGAAATTATCTGTGATGTACCCACCAACGGTCGGACCTAAAACCGGACCAATAGCGATTGCCGTTCCGTAAATCGAAAACGCACGCCCAAGCTTTTCCTGCGGCGTGATGTCGGCAATAATTGACTGCTCACTCGGCGCAAGTCCTGCGCCACAGGCGCCCTGCAAAATTCGAAAGATAACAAGCTGATTAAAATCCGCCGCAAGACCGCACATCACCGACGAAATGGTGAACAAAAAGGCGCAAGCCATATAATAATTCTTGCGCCCGAAATAAGTGGCGAGCCAGCCCGTGATAGGTAAAATCGCCGCCGTTGCGATCAAATAAGAAGCGATTGCCCAAAACGCTTCGTCGGGCGAAACGGACAAATCTCCTGCGATTTTCGGCAAAGAAACGTTGACGATGGACGAATCCAAAACCTGCATAAACGTCGCCAACGTCAAAATAAAAATCGAAAAATAAGGATTTATCGGCGGCGCGTTTTGGTCTTCAGTCAATGCATTTTTTGCTGAGGAATCGGAATTCATCTATACGGCGAGCAATTACTTAACATGAACTTTCGGAACTACAGACATTCCGGGAACAAGCAAATATTTGCTCGTGTCTGGTGGCATCTCGAAAACGATTTTGACCGGAATTCTTTGGACGACTTTGACAAAATTTCCGCTCGCGTTTTCCGCCGGGAGAATCGAAAAACGCGAGCCGGTTCCAGCTTGGAAGCTCTCCACGCGCCCTTGAAAAACGGCGCTCGGATATGCGTCAACGTAAATATCAACTTTTTGTCCGGCTTTTAATCGTTCGATTTGCGTTTCCTTGAAATTCGCCACTACCCAGATTTCCGATTGCGTAATCGCCATCAAAGTCTGGTCGGGCTGAACAAGCTGACCTTCCTGAACGGAACGATGTACGACATAACCGTCCTGAGGCGCGTAAATTTTTGTGTAACCAAGTTCAAGCTCGGCTTGATTGACGGCGGCTTGTGCCTGTGCGACTTCGGCTTCGGCGGCGGAGATGTCCGTCTCGTCAACCGCAACTTTTTCCGGTAAAGCATTAGCTTCCTGCAAACGCCCGGCTGATTCGTCCGCTTGCGCCGAAACCAGATTGATTTGGGCTTGCGACTGCCGGAAATCGTTTTGGGCGGCTGAGATTCCGACGCGGGCTCCTTCCATCCGCGAACGCTCGACTTCGACCGCCCGCCGCAACGCCTCAAGGCGCGAGGCAGCAATATCAACCTGTTTTTCAGCCGAAATCAATTCGCCTTGCGCGACGTTTAGTTCTTTGTTTGATTGTTCAAGCTTTTGTTTTGAAACGTCACCCGCATCGAAAAGCTCGCGGTCGCGCTGATGTTCAATACGCGCAACTTCCAGTTTGTTTTGAGCGACGGGAACGAGCGCCTTTGCCTGTGCGAGCGCGGCTTCGGCTGCTGGAATCTGCGCTTGCATGTGTCTGAAATTGGCTTCGGCGGTCTTTGCCTCGGTTTGAGCCTTTTCAATCGCGTTTTGTTTTGAATCCGAAGCGATACGGGCTTGCTCTATGTTGTTGCGAGCAGCTTCAAGATTAAATCCGGCTTGTTTTAAACCTGCCTGACTGGTCTTTCGTGAAAAAACGACATTCGCCTCCGCCTTCGCGCGGACGGCAAAAGCGGTTTGCAGGCGTGCGCGTGCTTGTTCGAGCTTTGCTTCCTGCTCTTTTGATTCGAATTCGACGAGCAAATCGCCTTTTTTGACTAACTGATTTTCCTTGACGTGAATCCGCGAAACGTGTGCGGAAATTTTCGGGCTGATGACGGAAACAAAACCTTGAATCGTCGCATCGTCAGTGGTCACAAATTGGCGCGCGTAAAGCCACCACGCCGTGCCAATAACGGTCGTGAGCAAAATTATTCCGGCGACGACATAAATCGGAACGCGCGAGCGCGGCTTTTCTTCGGTTTCAGCCGGCGGTTGGGTAGCTTCTCCCGGCTTTTCGACCTCTACAGCATCGCTCGCTTCGGCGTGCTTCCCGTTTTCCGACGAGACAATTTTGCCGTCTTTGACTAAATCCTTTTCAACTGTGGACATAACTTTGCAAGGAAAGTAAGGCTAGAATCGCAAAAAATTGTAATTTAAACTGCGGCAATAATCAACCTGACGCGCCCGTAAATGCCTCATTGACGGCAGAATATCAACAGGTTGACGAAAAACCGCGCCTGCGTGTTACAATTTTCACTGCTTGCGCTCCCGTAGCTCAGCCGGATAGAGCAACAGCCTTCTAAGCTGTGGGTCGCACGTTCGAGTCGTGCCGGGGGCGTTTTTGATTGCGGATTGCCGATTGCCGATTGTATAATCTTTTTACTGAAGATTTCGGTTAAATTTTATAGGATTTTTTGAAATTCTAAATCGCGATTCCGAAGGTTGTTTGTGGCGGCTATAGTTCAGCGGTTAGAGCGCTTGATTGTGGTTCAAGATGTCGTGGGTTCGAATCCCACTAGCCGCCTTCTTTCATTCCGATTTTCTCATTTCCCTCTTAATCAAAATTTTTAACAAGTTTTTATGAAATTTACACGCGTCGTGTCTTTTTTGGCGGTTTTGCTTGCACTGTTTGTAGCAGCAGGCTCTTCTGCAAATGCGAAAGCCGCAAAAAAATATGTTGAAGGGGAATTGTTGGTGAAGTATCAAAACGGTTTGGCATCACCCGATAGTTTGTTTGCCAATTCAATTTCCGGCGCGACCGTCGTCCAAGATTTCCCAGATCTCAGTTGGCAGCTTGTCAAACTGCCTGCTGGCGTTACCGTCGAACAAGGTTTGGCGCAATACGCAAATCTTGTCGGAGTCGAAAACGCACAGCCGAATTACATCTACAAGCTTGCCGCCAATCCAAACGATGCGCAATTTTCTCAGCTTTACGGAATGACGAAAATCAAGGCGCCCGCGGCTTGGGAAACAACAACGGGAAGTCCCAACGTCGTTGTCGCAATTATTGACACCGGCATTCGATACACGCACGAAGATTTAGCCGCAAATATGTGGCGCAACACGGGCGAGATTGCTGCAAACGGCGTTGACGACGACGCGAATGGTTTTGTTGATGACGTTTACGGCTGGGATTTCTTTTATAACGATTCCGACCCGATTGACGAAAACGGTCACGGAACGCACGTCGCCGGAACTGTCGGAGCCGTCGGCAACAACACGATTGGAGTTGCCGGAGTTAACTGGAACGTTCGTTTGATGGCGATCAAGATTTACAACAACACCGGTTTCGGCTCGACTTCGGCTATGCTCGTCAACGCTTACAATTACGTGCGGATGATGAAAACGCGCGGCGTCAATATACGCGTCACGAGCAATTCTTACGGCGGTTGTGATGAGGCTTGCGGTTACGACCAGGCGACGAAAGACGCAATCGACCGGCTCGGCGAGTCGGACGTGCTAAACGTTTTCGCCGCCGGAAACGACAACCGCAACATCGAAACGATGCCTTTTTATCCGGCGAGTTACAACAGCCCACAAATTCTGTCCGTTGCAGCTTCCGACCAGAACGATAACAGAGGAAGTTTTTCCAATTTCGGCGTAACGAGCGTTGACGTGGCGGCGCCCGGAGTGGGGATTTTGAGCACATTTCATTCGAACAATTCCGCTTATACGAGTTTGACTGGAACTTCGATGGCGGCTCCGCATGTATCGGGTGCGGCGGCGCTGCTCGCGGCGGCAAATCCTTCACTTTCAGCCGCATCGCTCAAAGCGAGCTTGATGAACTCGGTTGACGTTTTGAGTCAATGGAACGGAGTTGTCAAAACCGGCGGAAGATTAAATGTCGCACGTGCGATTCAAATGCCGACTGCGTGCAGTTATAGCTTTCCGACACAATTTGCGCCAATTCCGGCTACTGGCGGAAGCATCACCATCAACGTCGTTGCTCCGCCGAACTGCGATTTTTCCGTTGCCAGTCTGGATTCGTGGCTGCTTGTGGATTCCGGCAATCCCGGCAGCGGCAACGCAACCGTCGTAATTTCTGCCGGCTCAAATAACGGGCAGCCGCGCGGCGGTTCAATCAAGATAGCCGGACAAAACATCGGTATCGTCCAAACAGGTTATAATCCTCCGCCGACTGCGCCAACGCCTGCCGTTTTGGATTTTGACGGCGACCGGCGGACGGATTATTCCGTCCTTCAAAATTCAGGCGGCTCGTTGATTTGGCATAATTTCAATAGCGTCGCCGGTTACAAAGTGGTTAATTTCGGTTTAGCTTCAGATGTTGCTGTTCCTGCCGATTATGATGGGGACGGAATAACTGACATAGCTGTTTGGCGCGGGAGCGCGCAATCTTACTTTTACGTTTTAAACAGTTCGAATAATGCGTTTCAAACCGTTCAATGGGGAACGAACGGCGATGCGCCAAATGTCGCGCAGGATTTTGATGGCGATAGCAAAGCTGATTTTGCCGTGACGCGACGGGCGGGCGGGCAGCTTTTCTGGTATATTCGACAAAGCTCAAACGGCGGATTGCGAGCGGCTCAATACGGTTCAGAAACGGATATTCCCGTGCGCGGTGATTTCGACGGTGATTTGAAAGCGGATTTAGCGGTTTATCGCCCGGCTTCCGGCAATCCGGCAAATTCGTTCATCGTTTTAAATTCTCGCCAGAACAATTTAACAGTTTATAATTTTGGCAAATCCGAAACAGACAAAATTGTTCCAGGCGATTATGATGGCGACGGGAAAACGGATTTTGCGGTTTTTCGCACGACTAATGGCACTTGGTATTTACAGCAATCAAGAGACGGCTTTCGCGCCGCTCAATTCGGCACGAGCGTTGATTTGCCTGTTCCCGGCGACTATGACGGCGACGGGAAAACCGATGTTGCTGTTTGGCGTCCGAACGCGGCGGCGAACGAATCGGCGATGTTTTACATTTTGCCTAGCCGAGGAGCATCAAGTTTAACGGCTTTCGGCTGGGGGCAAAACCAGATGCGGGTGCCGGCAAACAGTTTGCAGGTCGGCAATTAGTTTGATTTTTTACATTTTTTGTTTTAAAGATCAAACTAATTGCCTGTTGGCGGAGTCAAACGAAACGTGATTCCGGCTTTAAGCTGAAATAATTAAAAGCGAATTGGTTCCGCATTTAGGCAAATCCGGTTCTCGGTTTGACATTTTGCGTCGGCAAGTTTTAACTTGCTTTGTCAGCCACTATTTTTTCGCTTATCAAGCAATTTTTTATTAACAAGAAGGATAGCAGCTATGAAAAATTCTCCGACTTGGCACAGAGCGTTCGTCAAAATGAGCGTTTTAGCTGTGCTTTCGTTACTCATTTCAACCTCATCACAAGCTCAGGTTAGTTTGCGCCGCGCGCTCGATTACGACGGCGATGGCAGAGCGGACGCGGCGGTTTTCCGCCCGACAAATAACACTTGGTACATTCAGCAATCGGGGGGCGGTTTTAAGTTTCAGCCTTTCGGCAACAGCGCCACCGATGTTTTCACTCCCGGTGATTACGACGGCGACGGCAAAGGCGACATTGCCGTTTGGCGCGATACAGACGGCACTTTTTATTTCCTGCGCAGCAGCAACAACACTTTCGGTGCCGTTCAATGGGGCGTAACAGGCGATGAGCCGGTTGCACGCAATTGGGACGGACCGGCAACATCAGCGACCGAATTTGCGGTTGTACGCCGCACCGGAAATTCAATGTTCTGGTACATCCGCCGCGCTGACGGCAGTTTTCGCGGTGAGCAATTCGGTGTCGCGAATGATTTCGTAGCTCCGGGAGATTACGACGGTGACGGAGTATTCGATTTGGGTGTTCAGCGCGGCACAGCGAACAACGGTCCGGCATCATTTTATTACCAGGGAAGCACTCAAGGGTTTTTCGGAGTTCAATGGGGCTTGAGCAATGATTTTGTTGTGCCCGGCGATTACGACGGCGATAACAAAACCGACATTGCCGTTGTCCGCGACACAGGCGGTACGCTTAACTGGTATATTCGCAGCAGCGGAGGCGGCGGCAACCAGCCGGGCACTCTGCTGTCTTATGCTTGGGGAACAAGCGCAACGGATTTGCTCACTCAAAACGATTACGATGGCGACGGCAGAACCGACGTAGCAGTCTGGCGCGATTCAAACGGAACGTTTTACATTCGCAAAAGCTCTGACGGACAAATTCAAGGCATTAGCTGGGGCGCTCCGGCAGACTTCCCGATTGCCAGCTACGACACGCACTAAAACGCGCGTTTCAAATTTTGTTTTCCAACAAAAACGCCAATAGAAAAGAAATCGGCAAATGTTTTAAAATCATTTGCCGATTTCTTTTTTATTTTAATGCCGCTCCCAGATTTAATTAATCAATTCAGCCTCCGGAAAATCGTGGTCGTCGGAGACACGGTTGCCGACCAGTTTTTATACGGCGCGATCAGCCGCGTCTCGCGCGAGGCTCCGGTTTTTATTCTCCGCCACGAACAAACAGAAACCGTTCCCGGCGGCGCGGCAAACGCAGCTTTGAACGTCGCCGCGCTTGGCGCCGACTGTACATTGCTCGGCGTTGCCGGAGCGGACGAAAACGGGCGTAAAATCGTAGAAAAGCTGCAAGCAAAAGGCGTTGAAACAAAGTTTTTGATTCAATCCGAAAACTGGCAGACGACCACGAAAATTCGCATTTTCGCCGGTCAGCCGCACGCGCCGCGACAGCAGGTGATTCGGATTGATTACGAGAACGAAAATCAGCTTGCGGCAGAAATCGAAGCAGAAATGATTCGCAGTTTTCCTCGCGCGCTTGGAAACGCCGATGCCGTTGTCATTTCCGATTACAATTATGGAGCCGCATCGAAAACAATCGGCGAAGAATTACTGAAAATTGCTCGCGAAAAAAATATTCCGGTTTTCGTTGATTCGCGTTTTCGATTGACTGATTTTGCCGGGGCTACCGCCGCGACGCCGAACGAAGATGAAGTCGAAGAAATCCGTCAGAAACGATTTAAAACCGTCAGTGAGCTTGAAACGGCGGCGGAGGAGCTGCGCCAAGAATTAGAGCTTCAAGCTTTGCTCGTCACGCGCGGTAAAAATGGAATGATTTTGCTTGAAGAGGGAAAAGTCGCGCAGCATTTTCCGGTTGTCGGCTCGACGGATGCAGTTGACGTTACCGGCGCAGGCGATACCGTAATGGCGACGTTTGCGCTTGCAAGGGCGTCGGGCGGGAGCTTTGCCGAAGCCTCAATTCTGGCAAATCACGCGGGCGGACTTGTGGTAATGAAACGCGGAACTGCTACCGTCACACAGACCGAACTGCTAAACTCTATTTTGAGTTAATATCAATCAAAAGTTTTATTTGAATTGTGGATGTTAAAGCCAAAAATGCGGCTCCGATTCTTGACCGCAACCGTTTGATCGCGCGCGTGGTAATCGAGCGGCGATGTGGAGCACGCATTGTGCTGGCAAACGGCTGTTTCGATTTGCTGCACGTCGGTCATATTCGTTATCTCGAAGCGGCTCACGCGCTCGGCGAGGTTTTAGTTGTCGGAATCAATTCGGACGAGCAGGTTAGAAAATTAAAAGGCGCGAATCGCCCGTTGATGCCCGAAAACGAGCGCGCTGAAATAGTCTCGGCGCTGCGTTTTGTTGATTTCGTGACAATTTTCGGCGAGCCGACTGTCGCCGAACTGATTCGCGCTATTCGACCGGACATTCACGCCAAAGGAACCGATTACACCGAAGAAACCGTTCCCGAAAGAGAGATCGTTCGCGAATACGGCGGGCGCACGGCGATTGTCGGCGATCCGAAAGATCATTCGACAACTGCGCTGCTCGATTTAATAAATCGTGAATCGTAAATCGTGAATCTAATTTATTTCATTTCCGCGATTTATTATTTACGATTTATTATTTACTAATGAATGTTTTAATCGTCAAACTCGGCAGCATCGGTGACATCGTTCACACTTTGCCGGCTTTGGCGGCGATTCGGCGCGCTTTACCGGAAGCAGAAATTTCGTGGGTGGTCGAAAAACGAGCCGCAGAGATTTTGCGTGCTAATCCGTTTTTGACGAATCTAATTGAAATTGACACACGCGCCCTTCGCGGACGTAAAACGAGTATTTCGGAGAAATACGAGCAGGCGCGCGAGCAGCTCGAAAGATTGAGAACCGGGAAATACGACATTGCGCTCGATTTTCAAGGTCTGCACAAATCCGCCTTGATTGCCAAGCTTTCCGGCGCAGCGCGGCGCGTAGGCTTTGACAAAGCGGTTCTGCGCGAGCCGACGAGCCGTTTTCTGCTGACTGAAACGGTTAAAATTCCGGCGAAAACGCACATCATTCGCAAAAATTTATTGCTTGCGGAACCTGCTCTGCAAATTGAAGTTCCGGTAGATTCAAGTGAACTTGAATTTCCGATTGGAACGGAAGAGCAACACGAACGCGAAGCTCTTGAAATCATCGAAAAAACGGGCGCGGATTTTGCGATTCTCAATCCCGGCGGCGGATGGGCGACGAAGCTTTGGAACGCCGGGCGTTTCGGAAGACTCGCAGATGAAATCTGGAAAAATTTCAATTTAAAATCAATTGTTACTTACGGTCCCGGTGAGAAAAATTTGGCTGAAACGGTCGTGGCGGCGTCAAAATCGAATCAAGCCGTTGCCGCAGATTTATCGCTCAAAGGTTTTTATCAATTGGCGCGGCGCGCAAAAGTTTATGTCGGCGGCGATACCGGTCCAACGCATCTGGCGATTGCGGCTCGCGCGCCCGTTGTCGGTCTTTTCGGTCCGACCGAGTGGTGGCGCAACGGCAGCCCGTTTGAAGGAGATATTTGTGTCGAGCGAACCGAAATCAGTTGCCGCACGAATTGCCACCGCCGAAGTTGTTCAAATTGGATTTGTCTTGACATCGAAGTCGAAACGGTCTTGCGTGCTGTCAAGAACAGATTAAAATTAGAAACAATCCGGTTTTAAAAGTTTTGTCTGTTGTAGGAAATAAATTTCAAAGATGGCGCGTACCGCTCGGTTTTTTGTTCGCAGCGATTTTTCTGATTGCGGCGCGCCCTATTTGGCAATCGCTCGTTATCGGCGGCTTGATTGCGTTGGTTGGGTTGCTGATCAGGGCTTGGGCTTCCGGACACATTCGCAAAAATGCGGTTTTGGCTGTTTCCGGTCCTTATGCTTACACCCGAAATCCGCTTTATTTGGGGAGCTTTTTGATAGGTTTGGGTTTTACCGTCGGCGGCGCGAGCTGGTGGACAGTGCTGCTCTTTGCGGTTTGGTTTTTGGGTCTTTATTTGCCGGTGATGCGAAAGGAAGCTGCGGATTTGCGGCAGATTTTTGGTGTAGAATATGAAAAATACGAACGGGAAGTTCCGCTTTTTCTGCCGCGCGCGACAGCTTTTCGGTCCGAAAAAGCATCGGACGTAAAGTTCGATCCGAAATTGTATTTGCGTTACAGGGAATACAGAGCGGCGCTCGGATTGTTTGCGGCACTTGGTTTGCTGGCTCTCAAAGCGACGCTGTTTTATTAACTTTTACAGCTAGAGTGAATTGAAAATGAACATATTTGCCGTCGGCTTAAGACAGATTCTGTTGTTCGTCGTCCTATTCTCGTTCGCCTCAACAATTGCGGCGCAGTCAGCGGCTAACTCTGCCGTTTCCGCACATGCGCAAGGCATCAAAAACGCCGCTTCCGAGCCTTTTACGATCGGGGAAAATCTGACTTACGAAGCCGAATGGAGCAAATCTTTGCTGCGTGGAGTTGACATTGCTGATTTGAATTTCAAAATCGTCAAGGCGCCGGAAGGCGAAGGCAACAAATTGTTGTTTCAGGGCGAAGCCGTTTCCAAAGGCACGCTGATGAAGATCGCGCGCTTCAGCTTCATGCAAAAAATTGATTCGACCGTGGATGCCAACAATTTTCGGATTCTGCACACAATTCGGCGCGACGAACAAAAAGACCGCATCCGCGACGGCGAGGCGCTTTTCGATTACAAATCGAGGAAAGTCGTATATCGAGAAATTGACCCAAACAATCCGGAAAGAGCGGCGCGAATGATTACATCGCCTCTGGAAAACGCGACTCACGATTTGCTTTCGGCGATTTATTATTTGCGCCGTCAGCCGCTTGCCGTCGGAAAAGATTTCGAGCTGTCCGTTTCGGATTCGGGCGTTATTTACCAGATTCCCGTTAAAGTCGTAGCGCGTGAGGAATTAAAAACAGTGCTTGGCAAAGTCTGGACGCTCCGCGTTGAACCGGAAGTTTTCGGCGAGAGACGTCTCGTTCCCGGCGAAGGGAGAATGATTATCTGGTTTACCGACGACGCCCGGCATCTTCCCGTTCGCTCACAGATACAAGCCGACATCGGCAAAATAGAAATTAAAATAAAACAAGCCGAAGGTTTAGTTGCCGCCAAATAGAGCAAATTCAAAACAAAGTCTTTAACGGGCTTTTACTCGCCGCGTTTTTTCATTGGCGAGTTTTAGCATTTCTTCAAAAACTTCATCCAAAGTCATTTCGGTCGAATCAATCATAACCGCGTTTTGGGCAACGATGAGCGGCGAATCGGTACGGCTGGCGTCCCGTTGATCGCGCTCGATGATTTCGGCGAGAGTGTGTTCATAAGTCGTCTGCTCGCCTCTTTCCTGCATTTCTTCAAAACGGCGGCGCGCTCGCGCATTCACATTGGCGGTGATGAAAAATTTGATGTCGGCGTCCGGGAAAACCACGGTGCCGATGTCGCGCCCTTCCAAAACGCAACCAGCACCGCGTTCTCCCAAAAGTCTTTGTTTTTCGACCAGAATTCGCCGCACCGCTGGAATCGCCGAAACTATGGAAGCCGCTTGCGAAACTTCCGGCGTGCGAATCAAACCGGAAACATCGCGCCCGTTGAGCCAAACATGAAGATGCTCCGGCTCGCCCGAAAGCTCTATCCTTGAGTTCGCGGCGATTTTTACCGCTTTTTCTTCGTCATCGGCTCGCGCGCCCGCTTCCAAAACGGCGAGGGCAACGGCGCGGTACATCGCGCCCGTGTCGAGATAAAGCAAGCCCAATTCTTTCGCCAGCTGCTTGCCGAGCGTTGATTTGCCCGCGCCGCTAGGTCCGTCAATCGCAATTATCATTTTTCACTTTTTTCGGCTTCCGCCCAGCGGCTCATTAAACCGCGAATTTTGACAAAATATTCTTCGGCGTTCGGCGCAGTGCGCGCGACTTTTTCCAAACTCTCCAAATAATCGGGCAGACCGAACAGTTGCCGCAATTCGCCGATAAACGGGTCGATTTTAGCAAAAACGGCGAGATATTCGGTTTGCGTTTTATGGAAAAAGCTTTCGTCTATCGCCTCAAACAAAACAAATGCGCAAGCCATATCCCAATAAGTCGTGACCATTCGATAATGAGCGCTCGCAAGATGCCCGCTCGCCATTAAAACGGCGATTTCCTGCGCCGACTTCGGGTTAAAATGCGTCGTGTACCAATGCCGCGCCGCCCGCAATTTTTCATCGGTGCGAAGCTCGTATAATTTTAAAATCAATTCGGCTTGCGCCTGTTTACTCATAAAAAATTATCTTTCAATAACAGACCGCAAAGCAATGAGCGCCGTTTCAATGTTCTCACGAGAAATATGGTAATGCGTCACCATTCGGACTGAGTTGTCGAAACCGGAAGCCAAAACGCCGCGCGTTTTTAACCCTTCGCAAATCGCCTGCGAAGTTTGCCCCGTTCCGGCGACATCGAAAATCACGATATTTGTCACGACTCGTTCGGGATCAATTTTAACTTCGCGCAACTCGGCGATTCCCGTCGCCAAAAGCCGCGCGTTTTCATGATCTTCGTGAAGCCGTTTCGGCGATTCTTCCAGAGCGATTAAACCCGCAGCCGCCAGAACGCCAACTTGCCGCATTCCGCCGCCCAACAGTTTGCGCCACGCTTTGGCTTCGTTGATAAATGCGCGCGTTCCCAAAATCATCGAGCCAGCGGGCGCGCCCAAACCTTTCGATAAACAAAACTGCACCGAATCGCACGAGCGAGATAAAGCCGCAACCGTTTCATTTTGCGCAGCCGCTGCGTTAAAAATCCGCGCGCCGTCCAGATGAACCGGCAAGCCGGCTTTACGGGCTTTTTCGCAAATCTCGTTTGTCCGTTCGGCGCTCATAACGGTTCCGCCAGCCAGATTGTGCGTGTTTTCGAGCGCAACCAATCCGGTTCGCGCAACGTAATACGGCGCGTCATTGGCGTGAATCGCGCCTTCGATTTCTTCCCAAGTCAAATGCCCGCTTCCGTCAGCGGATTTCACGGGGCGAGCCAACGTACCGGAAACGACAGCCATCGCCGCCATTTCGTAATTAAAAATATGCCCGCGTTCTTCGATAACGACTTCCTGACCGGGTTTTGTGTGCAGTTTCACGCAAATCTGATTGCCCATCGAGCCGGTTGGGACAAAGAGCGCGGCTTCCATTTCAAAGATTTCGGCGGCTCGCTCCTGCAAGCGATTGACCGTCGGGTCTTCGCCGTAAACGTCATCGCCAACTTCGGCTTCCGTCATCGCGCGGCGCATCGCCGGAGTTGGTTTGGTTACGGTATCGCTGCGTAAATCAATCATTTGATAATTTTTGAGAAGTTAAATCCTTCCCACACCATGGACAGAAGTTGATTGTTGAAAAAGATTGTCCTCCATCGTGGATTATCAATCCATAGCTATTAATTTTTCCGAGTAAAATACTAAGGCATCTGGACAATCAAATGGTTTTAAGTGTTTATCGCAAACAAATTTGATTTGACCTTTCATTATTTCGCAACAACAGCTTTTATCCATTAAATTAATCGCGCAATTTTCTAATCATTTCGGTAACATTCGCTCCGTGTCGCTCGATTAAATTTTGCATTTTCGCGTCTTTGAAATTGCCCGCTTCGTCAAAAGCTTCGCCCGCGAAAGTGATGGCGTATTCTTCGGGCAAAACGTGGACGAGCAAGATCGAAAGCACCGAGCGCAGATGTCCGAGACAGCGCAGACCGCCAAAACTGCCTGGCGAAGCGGTCATAATTCCGCTGACTTTGCCTTTGAAAGCCGCGCCGAGCTTTATTTCACCGTTTGCCCGCGATGCCCAGTCAATTGCGTTTTTCATCCCGCCCGGAAGTGAGCCGTTGTATTCTGGGGAAGAAATCAAAAGTCCATCGTGCGCGAGCAGAAGCTGCTGAAAACGATTGGCGTGTTCGGGAAAACCTTCCGTTTCGTGAAGGTCTGCGTCGTAAATCGGCATCGGAAAATCCTTCAAATCAATCAGAGTGACTTCCGCGCCTGCTTGCCGGGCACCTTCGGCTGCGACGCGGACGACTTTTTTATTCAATGAATCGGCGCGCGTGCTTCCGGCGAAAGCTAAAATCTTAGGCGTGTATGACATTAAAAATTTAATTCCTTCTGTTTGTATAAAATATTACCTTGATATTCAGGATATTAGGGATAATTTTAAAAGTAAATGTTGGTTGAGTTTTGCTTTTATCCTGTTTATCCTGTGCATCTTGTTTAAATTATGGCTTTTATCAAATCTTTTCGCGGCATCGAACCGAAAATTCACGAGAGTGTTTTTCTCGCCGAAAACGCGGTTATTATCGGCGATGTCGAAATCGGCGAACAGTCGAGCGTTTGGTACGGCTCGATTTTGCGTGCAGACGTTAATTCGATTTGCATCGGCGCGCGCACGAATATTCAGGACGCTTCGGTGATTCACGTCACTACGAAAACGCACGATACGGTTTTGGAGGACGAAATCACTCTTGGACATCGCGTGACGCTGCATGGTTGTTACATTGAAACCGGGAGCTTGATCGGAATCGGCGCAATTGTTTTGGACGGCGCGCGTGTTGGTAGAAATTCACTTGTTGCAGCGGGAAGTCTGGTTACGCCAAACACCCAAATTCCCCCGCGCTCGCTTGTAATGGGCAGCCCGGCGCGAGTTAAAAGAGAATTAAGCGACGAAGAAGTGAAAGATTTAGCGCGCTTCTGGCAGAATTATGTTGAATTGAGCAAACATTATCGCTCGTAATTTTTTTTGGGTAAAGGAATTTCATACAGCGCATAAAAGAACACTTCAAAAAGTTCAAGGTTGTATATTTAAACTTTGGACTTGAACTTTGAACCAAGTTATGGCACAGCAGAACACGAATCCGGCGCGCGGGATGCGCGACTTTTTGCCCGCAGATGTTAGGCGGCGCGAATACGTTATCGGCGTTATCAAAGACGTTTACCAGAAATACGGCTTCGAGCCGCTCGAAACCCCAGCGGTCGAAAACCTCGAAACGCTTCTCGGAAAATACGGCGAGGAAGGCAATCAGCTAATCTTTAAAATCCTCAAACGCGGCGAAGGAGAAAAATCAGGCGAAGCAGATTTGGCTCTGCGCTACGATTTAACTGTGCCGCTCGCGCGCGTCGTTGCCAATTACAAAAACGAGCTACCGAAATTTTTTAAACGCTATCAGATTCAACCTGTTTGGCGTGCAGACCGCCCGGCGCGGGGGCGTTTTAGAGAATTTTATCAATGCGATGTTGATGCCATCGGTTCAAGATCAATGCTTGTTGAAGCTGAGCTGATTTCGGCAGTATCTGAAGCTTTAAAAAGGTTAGGCTTTAATCGGTTTTCTATTTTACTGAATCATAGAGAACTTCTACGTGGTGTTTTAGAAGTTTGCGGTGTTGAGCAAGACATCCAAACAGAGGCTCTTGTAGCTCTTGATAAACTCGACAAAATAGGTAAAGACGGTGTATTAAGCGAACTTAAAGGTCGGAATATATTTAGTGAAGAATCTATTGAAAAATTAGGTGAATTCATTGATGCAACACGTGTAATTAATCAAGCCTATGATCACTCTATAAAAGCAAATGAAAATGAGTATAGAAGACGCGCATCAATAAATTCTGCCTCGCTTGATAGTTTAACTAACTTTCTAGGCGATAACACCTCCGGAAAATTAGGAATAGAAGATATAAAGAAAATTTTAGATTTAACTGACAGTTCGCAAGCAAGGGGAAAAATGAGCTTCTTCCCTACTCTTGCTCGCGGTTTATCTTATTACACAGGAGCCATTTTTGAAATTGGTTTGGATGAAGAAGATTTTACATTAAGTATTGGCGGTGGCGGGCGTTATGACGGTTTGATTGGAATGTTTGGGAAAGAGGAAATCCCGGCTTGCGGTTTCAGCTTGGGACTTGAACGCATTCTTGTTGTGATGAACGAGCGCGGAATGTTTCAAGAGTTGGAAGAAAGAGGATTATTAAAAGCAAAACCTGCTGATGTTTTAGTAACAATTTGGAACGAAGAAACGGTTGCCGATTCGCTCGGATTGGCGGATGAACTGCGCGCCCAAGGTTTGCGCGTTGCGGTTTACCCGGAAGCAGACAAGCTCGGAAAGCAGTTTAAATATGCTTCATCCATCGGCGTCTCTGCAGTGGCAATTGTGGGCGATGAAGAGCGTGCAAATAATGCTGTGACGATTAAATATTTGGAAACCGGAGAACAGGAAACGATTTCACGCGATAAACTTTCAACTGAATTGAGGATTTGAAAGCAATGGGAAATTATCTAAAGAAAAAGGCTGTCCAATCAAATTCGGACAGCCTTTTTCAGTTGGATTGTTCTCTCTTAATTTGAGATGGAATCACTTGTTTCTTTATTCAAAGTCGAATTATATGTATAACCCGAAGCTGAAAGATTGGTAACGGTAAAAGTAAACGTGCCACGTGTTTTAACTGAGGACGAATTAAATACTATTTGACCGCTGGAATTGGTTGTTCCCGTTACGTTTCCTGTAGTCAAACCGCTCCAGCTGCCTGAAACCGTAACATTCGGACGAGGAGCACCGCTTCCGTCGTAAACCGTCACAACCGCCCGCGCGTATGTGCGTCCTCCGTTTTTGACAATAGACATTGAAATACTGTTGACGTAAATCACAGCATTCGGATTTTGCTGAACGGTAATTAAAACGCTGCTTGAACTTTTCGCGCCGCCGTTATCGGTAACGGTTAATGTCGCCGTATAATTTCCGACATTGTTGTATGTCTTTGACGGATTAGCTTGCGTTGAAGTCGTCCCGTCTCCAAAATTCCACGAATAACTCGCAATCGTTCCGTCCGGGTCGTATGATTCCTGACCTGAAAAGTTAACAGTCAAAGGTGCATAACCCGAAGTTGTGTTTGATTTGGCAACCGCGACGGGCGATTGATTCGCAGCTTGTGATGCCGTAATGACAACACTGCCTGATCCGGTCATGCCGCTGTTATCCGTAACTGTTAAAACCGCTGTGAATGTTCCGGCTGAATTGTAAATCTTAACGGGATTCGCCTCAGATGAAGTTGTTCCATCACCGAAATTCCAGGCATATTTTACAATCGAACCGTCAGGATCATAAGAATTCGTGCTATAGAAATAAACTGTTAAAGGCACGGTCCCGGAAGTTGGAGTTGCTGAGACCGAAGCGACGGGCGCTTGCCCGCTGCTCGCGACGAGCGTCCCTGAAATATTGTATTGTCCGATACTCGCGTAATCAGAGTAGCCCGTTGATAAATCGCCTGCGCCGACGCCGTCAATTTTCAGGTAATAAACTCCTGACGAAAGATACTGGCTGAAGCTCGCTGACAATCCAGTTGGATTTGAAGTAGCCAGAACATTACCTGCAGAATCTAAAATTTGCGCCTGAATATCGAGATTTCCGCCGCGCGGAGCGGGATTGATGTTAATCGTAACAGTGCCGCTGCCGGTCGAAAACTGGAAAACGTCAACATCGGTTCTCGTTGCGATAATGCCGGAAGCACTGATACTCATACCGCTCAAAGCCGTTGCCGAGCTGAGGGTGTTTCCATAATCATCGGTTAAAAGCGGAATTCCGTAATTTTGCATCACCGCCAAATCATCTTCCAATTGATTTGCGCCCGGATATTCGCCTTTGCTCCATTGCGTGACGTTCTTGTAATAACCGACGCCCATGATCGGCGCCCAATCACCATGTCCCGAATAATATCCGGTTGTTGAGTTTCCGTCGTGACTCAAACCTAAATTATGTCCGACTTCATGGGAAGTAGCTTCGGCAATATTCTTCTCGCTGTTTCCGAGAGCGCCGCTCATTACAAAAGCAGGTTTGTAATATGTGCCGGTGTAATTGAAAACACCGACATACGCAATGCCGCCGATACTGCTTCCGGTGAAATTGGTCGGGCTGATAACGACGCGCGTTCCGAAAACCGAATCAGAAGAACTGCTGCGGATAATCGCATCATCTCCTGGATCCTGCGTGGTTACGTCGACATTATACGGCGCAAAATCTTCCGCAACTCTTTGCCAGATATACTGAATTGCGTCCAATTCCTGCTGGTTAAATGTTGTCGGATCGCTGTCAATGCTGAAAGGTGCAGAATTTATTGGCGCGCCACCAGTGTAATTTGCATTCCAAGCCGTGTTAGAGGTCACGTGCCCATCAAAGTCCAAATAAATAACTCGATTTGAACCTGGACGGCTGTGCAAAGCGAATGTTTGCGAATAAGGATATGGAGCTGCTGCCGAAACTGTCGGCGAATCACCGCTAAACTCCTGCGTTTCCTGAGTTTCATCAACGTATAGCAGGGCATCGGTGTCATCAACAAAAAGAGTTGAATCTTCCAAAAACAAACGTTTCAGTTCGTTCGCTGATTTACCGTGTCGTGAAGCAACTTCCGGCAAACGAGCGCCTAATTTGTTAATTGCCGCCTGCCCGCGCGCAAGTCCTCTTTCGGATGCATTCGCATTTTGGGCAAAGGTATTTCCGGTGAGTGCTAAAGCCAATAAAAATAGAAAGGTTACGCACTTAGACAAATTTTTAGAGGAAAAATTAGACATTATTCAGTCTCCTAGAACTAGATATTTTTTTTATTGTGGTGCTGAGAATTTCCAGCCTTCGTCAAAAGCTGTTGTGTTTTTTTTCGAAAGAGTTTTGTATATGTAAAAATCTGCGGTTGAGGCAGCAGTTTTACAAAACAGTAAAGGGAGTGAAACCCAATTTCATAATAACCGCACGAATGCAGCGGCTGTCAAACAAATCAAAACTAATTTTTATCGTCTGGAATTGAGATGAGTACAGACTACCAGAATATCAAAACATAGATTCCGTTTATTGGCAGCAGGTTGCCAATAAACTGCCAATCTACAAAATGCTTTGCAAATTCTCTATCGCTTCTGCAAAGAGAACAAGCGTTTCACAAGTGCCTTTCTTTTTTTAGAAATTTCAAATGTGATATTTTAACGAAGTTATTTGAATTCAAAACAAAGCGAGATATTGAAATCTCAGAGATCGAAAATGAACGAATTCTCCATTTTAGGCGACAGAGGCGCAGCCGGTGAAAACAGAGTTGAAGAAAACAAGGTAGAAAATGCGCCGATTTCGGACGATTTTGTTGTAAATGAAAGTGCGTCTCCAAACCTCGTCAGTCAGCCTGTGGTTCAGCAAGTAAGACCTGCCGTTCAGGCTTCGCCTGCGGTAAATACGCCGCAGGAAACTGCCCGCTTGATTGAAATTCCCGTATCCGCTTTTGAGCAGGATTTGGCGATTAACGACCGAAGGCAAAAATTCGCGGGCGAGATTTTACGTCTCGCTTTAATCGGAATTGCGGCAATCGGATTTTTGCTTTTAAATTTTCTTTTCGGCGCATCTGACAAAGCGCCGGAAGCTTTTGCAACAGCAAAAAGAACGCTCGCCAATTCGGATTTTCGCTTTTACGTTTTCGCTTCATTTTATCTTTTTGCATTTTCAGCCGGAATCGCTCTTTTGCAGCGTTATTTTGCCGCCGACGGCAACGCTTACCATTTGAAGTATCTGCGTTTGCGCGAACAGGCGAATGCTGTTGCGCGGTCTGCAACGGAAAACGTTTCGCATCTGATTCCGCATTCGCGGCGCGGTTTTTTTGACGGTTTTTGGCTGTATTTGTTCGGCGCTGAAACCGATGAAATCCATCAGCAGACCGAAAACGAAAAAGACGCTCGCGATTTTTTATTTAAAATCTCGCGTTTTCTTTTGTTTTTGTCTGGTTTCCTGTTGTGGATGGGCGCTTTGAGCCTGATTTTGGCTTTTGGCGTTGTTCTTAAGCAATTTGGAACTTAAAAAGATGATTGAAGAAAATTATTTGCAGGAATCGCTCAAAACTTTTCTGACTTACAAAGATTTGGCTGAAAAATCTTTTTCTCAAGTTTCCGATGAAGAGTTTTTCAGGGCTTTGGACGAAGAATCGAATTCGATTGCGACCGTTGCCAAACACATCGCGGGAAATTTGCGCTCGCGCTGGACTGATTTTTTAACCACAGACGGCGAAAAGCCCGACCGAAACCGTGATTCGGAGTTTGTCGCATTTGAAACCGAGACGCGAGAAACTTTGCTCAAATTTTGGGAAACAGGCTGGCGCGCCGTGCTTTCGACTTTGGAAAGCCTTCAACCCGCCGATTTGCAAAAAACAATCAAAATTCGCGGCGAAGAACACACGGTTGTCAAAGCAATCACTCGTTCGCTGACTCACATGGCTTATCACGTCGGGCAGATCGTTTTTCTGGCAAAGCATTTTCGAGCTTCCGACTGGCAGACTTTAAGCATTCCGCGCCGGAAATCTGACAAATCCGGAACTGTCTAATTAAACAAATCTAAAGACTTAAAATAAGATTGTCTTGAAAAAAGTTAATTTTCCGCGGCAGAACTAAAATTAATTGCAAAGTTTTGTTAAGAAACGACATCTTTTATTGACGAGCCGACAAATTTCAGCTAACAATTAGTTCTATCGGTTTAACAAATTGATCGGTTGCCAGCAACCGATAAAAACATTCCCGGCGATAGTCTTTGCAGCTTTCGGTATTAACTTTCAACTCGAACTTAATTTTAAAGGAAAAATGAAAAGAAACCTGATTACCCTTCTTGTCGCAGTTTTAATTTCAAATCTCGCAGCAAGCCTTGCTTTCGCTCAGGAAGCAGATTTCCCGTCAAAAAAACACGACATTTTTGATGAAGCAGAGCCTTTCTTCATTAACGGTCGAGCATTTAAGAACAAAGAAGAGTTTATCGAAAGCGGCGCTCGGTGCCGGACAAAAGAGCCTTCCGAAGCCCAAAGCCAGAACATTTACGAGCAGCTCGAAAGAGTTCGCGCGAGCCGGATAATTATGGATGCGGCGGGCGTTGCCGAATACGGTGAGGAAGGAATGCGCCAATCCGGTTCGATAACAATTAACGTTCGCTGGCACGTTATCAATCGCGGTGAAGGCGTCGCAAACGGCGATGTCACGCAGCAGATGATTGAAGACCAAGTTGCCGTTTTAAATCAAGCTTTCAGCGGACAAGCCGGAGGTTTTAACACTCCGTTCCGTTTCGTTCTACAGTCGGTTTCCCGCACGACAAACACCGCCTGGTTCCAAAATACCGAAGATAACGAATTTGAGATGAAGCAGGCTCTGCGTCAGGGGGATTTCAGAACTCTGAATATTTATTCGGCTGGAATGACCGATGGCACTCTCGGCTGGGCTTATGTTCCCGAGGAAGTTCAGAATTATCTGGTTTACGACGGAGTTGTGATTTTGCACACGACGCTTCCGGGCGGTTCGGAAGCGCCCTATAATCTCGGCGACACTTTAACGCACGAAATCGGACACTGGCTCGGTTTGTATCACACTTTTCGCGGCGGCTGTAACAAATCAACCGGCGGCGATTACATTTGGGACACTCCGGCTGAAAGAAGCTCGGCTTACGGCTGTCCGTCCAATCGCCGGAGCTGCCCGCGAAGCGGAGGTTACGACCCGACCACAAATTTTATGGATTACACGGACGACGCTTGTATGTTTAAATTTACCGCCGGACAAGCTCAAAGAATGGATTTAGCAGCGGAAGTTTATCGCGGTTTGTAAAAATCGGTTTTAATTTTTCCGAAGAGAGCGAACCGGCGCGTCCGGCGCGCTCTTTTTCTTTTGCAGTCAATTTATCTTAAACTCTGATGATTAAATTTATTGGAAAAGGTTTTTATTAGTAATGTTGGACAGTTTGGGAAATTTGGAAAGAACACATACGTGCGGCGAGCTTCGCCATACGGATGTCGGTGAGACGGTTGTTTTGATAGGCTGGGTTGCGCGTCGGCGCGATTTCGGTCCTTTGATTTTCGTTGATTTGCGCGACCGCGAAGGCGTGACGCAGGTTGTTTTTGACGAGCAATTTTCAGCCGCAATTCACGACAAAGCCGAAGAATTGCGCGGGGAATACGTGATCGCCGTGCGCGGCGAAGTATTGGCGCGTGATGAGGCGACCGTTAATAAAAAATTGGTAACCGGCGAAATCGAAGTTCGCGCCAAAGAATTGCTGATTTTGAACGACGCCAAAACTCTGCCGTTTGTTTTGGAAACTGCGGGTTCGGAAAACCTTGCAAGCGAAGATTTGCGTTTGAAGTACCGTTATCTAGATTTGCGACGCCCGCGGCTTCAATACAACATTCGGACGCGAGCGCGTGTTGTCGGCGAAATCCGCCGTTTTATGGACGATCAGGCGTTTACGGAAATTGAAACGCCGATTTTGATTAAATCAACGCCCGAAGGCGCACGCGATTACATCGTTCCGTCCAGGATTCAACCTGGCAAGTTTTTCGCTCTGCCGCAATCGCCGCAGCTTTTCAAACAGCTTTGTATGATTGCCGGACTCGACCGCTACTATCAAATCGCTCGTTGTTTCCGCGACGAAGATTTGCGGGCTGACCGCCAGCCGGAGTTTACACAGCTTGATGTGGAAATGAGCTTTGCCCATCCGGAAATGGTTTATCGGCTGATCGAAGGAATGTTCGAACGCGTTTTTCGAGTAATCGGAGTTGATTTGCCCGTCCCGTTTCCGCGTATGACTTACGCCGAAGCGATGCGTCGATTCGGGTCTGACAAACCGGATTTGCGGTTTGAAATGGAATTAACCGATTTGTCCGACGATTTGCGCGCGACCGATTTCGCCCCTTTTGCCGCAACGCTCGAACAAAAAGGCGAAATCAAATGCATAAACGTTAAAAACGGAGCAAATTATTCGCGCAAGGTTTTGGACGAATTGCAGGAATTCGTGAAGCGTTACGGCGCGTCGGCTCTAGCTTGGATTAAACTTGGCGATGAAACGACATCGTCGCTCTTGAAAGTTCTGGGACAGGAAACAATTGAGCGTCTCGCTCAAACGGCAAAAGCCGAAAAAGGTGATGCCGTTTTGATTGTCGCCAGCAAAAGAGATGTGGTTGCGGCAAGCTTAGGCGCTCTACGCGGCGAGATTGCGAAACGTGAAAATTTAATTGATAAAAAAGTTTTCGCGCCGCTCTGGGTGACCGAATTTCCGATGTTTGAGTATCACGAAGACGATGACCGTTTTTACGCGATGCATCATCCGTTTACAGCGCCGATGGACGAAGATTTGGAAACTTACCGGCAGGCGATTGAATCGGGAGATTTTGCGCCGCTCGTTAATGTTCGAGCGAAAGCGTATGACGTTGTGATGAACGGCTACGAGCTTGGCGGCGGTTCGATTCGGATTCATCAGCGCGAAATTCAAGCCTTGAATTTTAAAGCTCTCGGAATCACGCCGGAAAAAGCCAGAGAACGTTTCGGGTTTTTCCTTGAAGCTCTCGAATACGGCACGCCGCCGCACGGCGGAATTGCGCTTGGAATCGAGCGAATTTGTATGATTCTGTGCGGCACGGACAATATCCGCGACGTAATGGCGTTTCCGAAAACAGCTTCGGCGACCGATTTAATGATCGAAGCCCCGGGCGATGTTGATCGGGCACAATTGGATGAGCTGCATATTCAAATCAAAGAATAATTTCAGGGCGTTAACTTTTAATGATGAAATTGACGCAAAAGCAAATCGAGGAAATTTTCGCCCACGCCCGCCAGGAATTGCCGTATGAATGCTGCGGTTTATTCGGCGGGCGCGATAATCACGTTAGCTCTGTTTATAAATTTAAAAACGTCGCCGTTAATCCGCTGGTTGAATACGAAGCCGCACCGGAAGAATTGTTTCGAGCGCAAAAGCTGATGCGGGAGCGCGGTGAGCGTTTGATCGGGATTTATCATTCGCATCCGCGCGCCGCAGAGCCTTTTCCTTCGCAAACCGACATCGAGCGCGCTTTTTATCCTGAGGCGATTTATTTTATTGTCGGTTTTGCTCAAAACACGCCGGTTTTGCGAGCCTTTCGCATTTTTGAGTACGAGCCGCGCTGGATGCCCGCCGGGTTTGAAATCGCTGAGCCGTAAGAAATCGTTGAACAAAATCGGGCGCTGAACGTAAAGAAATTTAGGCTCAAACGCCAATCTGCAATTTCAGACGAACAAGATAAAACAATGGGACGAATAGTTTTTAGCGAAATCGGTTTGATACATTTGATCGCTTCAATCATCGCT
Source organism: Acidobacteriota bacterium (assembly GCA_030863175.1). Taxonomy (GTDB): domain Bacteria; phylum Acidobacteriota; class Blastocatellia; order Pyrinomonadales; family Pyrinomonadaceae; genus JALZCH01. The sequence goes on from JALZCH010000110.1 coordinate 37,630, forward strand.
TTAATCGCCGGCACCCTTGTTTTATCTGCCGCCAAGGGCACGAAATTTCACAAAACCGTCGGTTATGTTTACGCGGCGAGTATGACGATTTTAATTGTCACCGCTTTTTGCATTTATCGTTTATTCGGCGGTTTTGGCATTTTTCACGTTGCTGCCATTGTCAGCGCGCTGACGCTTGCGGGCGGAGTAGTTCCGGCGATTTTGCGGCGACCGCGTAAAACATGGCTCGGTTTGCATTACAGTTTTATGTTTTGGTCGGTCGTTGGTTTATATGCGGCTTTTGTGAGCGAAATAATGACCAGAGTTCCCGGTTTGAGATTTTATTCGTGGCTTGCAATTTCGATTGCGGCGGTTATGACCGCAGGTTATCTTATATTCTTTTTTTACAAAAGCAGGTGGCAACAACTGGCAAAGGCGTATAATTGAATTTTCTATTTTGTTTTTAGTGGTGAGTAGTTATGGCAAAGAAGTACGACACAGACCCGCTTGACGCAGAAGTTTTCGCGCACGCCGAACGCGAATTCGGGCGCCAGCAGGATACTGCGAAAACCAACGGCAATATCAATGCGCCGACCGCTTTTTTTGAAGCAAATACACGCCCGTTTGCCGGACAAACCGTGAAAACGGCGGAACAGCCGACTCAGATTTTCAATGAATTTAATGTTGATGAACCATATAAATCAGTTCTCCATAATCCGATGACCAACGCGCCGGTTTCGCAAGCTGTTCAGTATCACATAGAAAGACCGACTTCGCGGACGGTTCTCGGAATCGGCATCCCGGAAAACGTGGCAATGGTTTTGCCGTATTTGCCTTTTACTTTCGGCGGAATCGCCGCCGTGATTGAACTGCTGCTCGTTTCCCGATCCGAAACACGCGTGCGTTTTCATGCAGCACAAGGTCTCGCCTTGCACATAGTTTGGCTTTTAATCCAAGTGGTTCTGACCTTTTTGGGCGAAATATCAAGTTATGCCAGGTTTAGCGGGCTTATTTTTTCTATTGTCGTCACGTTTTTCTTTATCTTTTCGATCTGGCGCGTCTGGCAGGGCAAACCGCATCACATCGAGGCGCTTGACGATTTGACGGATTTTTTAAACGAAAAACTAAAACCCAGAAAATAGGCAATTATGTTTTGTTCAAACTGCGGAAACGAGCTGCGTCAAGGTTTAAAATACTGCAACCGCTGCGGCGCAATAACCACAGCCGAATTGGAAAAAACGGTTGCTTCGCCCGGTTCGAGCAAAATCGTGGAAACGCTTGCAGCAGCAACAGGAGGAATCGGCGCTATTGGGATGATCGCGCTCGCTGTTTTAATCAGCAGACTGCTTCGCCTAGACGATATTAAACCGCCAGCGTTTTTGCTTGTTTTAGTTTTTAGTCTGATGCTCTTCGGCATTATCTGTTTGTTGATTCGTCAAATTTCAAAACTGTCAAGCAGAAGTTACTTGTACACTTCCAGAGACATCGGAATGCAGGAACGCGGAAGTCTGCCGCATACCGGAAATACTGCACAACTAGAACCACCGCGGGTGCCAATCGGGAGTGTTACCGATCATACGACTCGCATTTTTGAAGAAAACTTTGCCGAGAAAACAAAGAACTAAATCGAATTTTTATCTACGAAAAGGTGCAGGCAATTTGTATCTTTTTAATTCAAATTTCATCTCTTAATACACTCTTTCATTTTCCCACCGTAAATAAAGAAGAAAACTCTCTCCTTTATATTTCAGCGTTTTAAAACGTGGTTTCAATTGTTTGGCAAGGTAATTGCTATTACCTTAATGAGAAAAAAACTGCTCCCCGATAGCTTTAGACGTGTTTGATGAAACGCAATTTTACGGAGGGAAGAATGAAAAGTAATAAAGTTTCTACCGCTTTGACCTCGGCACTTTTGGCTTTTGCTCTATTTTTGACGCCGCTTGCGGCGATGGCGCAAACCAGAATCTCGATGCCGAGAAATAAATACAAAGTTGAAGATGATGTGAAGCTCGGTCAGCAAGCTGCGGCTGAAGCCGAACGTCAATTTCCGATTTTGAATGACAGCTACGTTACCAATTACGTTCAGCGTATTGGCGACCGTCTGGTTGACGCAATTCCGCAGGAATTTGATCATCCGCAGTTTCGTTACACTTTCCGAGTCGTCAATGCGAGCGACATCAACGCTTTTGCTTTGCCGGGCGGACCGATGTACGTTAATCGCGGAATGATTACAGCCGCTCGCAGCGAAGGCGAAATGGCAGGCGTGATGGCGCACGAAATCGCGCACGTCGCTCTTCGTCATGGGACTGCTCAGGCAACGAAACAAAGCGGCATCGGAACGCAGCTCGGCGTTTTAGGAATGATTATAGGCGGCGCGGTTCTCGGCGGTGAAACCGGAGCACAGCTTGGCGCTATAGGCGCTCAAGCCTGGTTAACCAAATACAGCCGCGAGTATGAAACGCAGTCGGACATTTTAGGCGCGCAAATTATGGCTCGCGCCGGATATGATCCGCGTGATCTGGCGAATATGTTTCGCACGATTGAACAGCAATCGGGCGGCGCCCGCGCTCCGGAGTTTTTGAGCAGCCACCCGAATCCGGCAAACCGTTATCAACGAATTAATCAGGAAGCCGCGCTTTTGCGAGTTTCAAATCCGATTCAGAATTCGAGAGAATTTCAAGACGTACAAGCGCGTTTAGGCAGAATGCCGCGCGCCGCGACAATGTCGGAAATTGAGCGTAGCGGTCAGCGAAATCCTAGCGGTGGAACGACAACAGCGGGCGGAACATATTCGCGCCGTGTCGAATATCCATCGGCTCGTTATCGCACCTATAACGCCAGTAATTTGATAAGCCTTAGCGTGCCGGAAAATTGGCGGCAGATTTCGCAAGGCGAAAGTGCGACATTCGCACCTGAAGGCGCTTATGGCAACGAAGGAATTACGCATGGCGCTATGATCGGAGTCGCGCAGGGCGGCGGTAACTTGCAAACCGCGACGCGAAACTATATTTCAGAGCTTTTGCAAAGCAACAATTATTTGCGACAGCAAGGCGGTTCGCAACGCGGCACGATTGACGGACGCGATGCTATTGCTACAACTTTAGCTGGGCGCTCGCCAGTCACCGGTCAAACTGAGGTTGTTACGATTTATACGACCTTTTTGAGAGACGGAAGCTTAATGTATGTGGCGACCGTCGCGCCACAAGGCGAATCGGGAACTTACAATCGAGCTTTCAGCCAGATAATTAACTCGCTGCAAATCAACGATTGATAATTTTCGATAGAGATCAAAAATAAAAGGGAAGAGTTAATTTTAACTCTTCCCTTTTATTTTTGCCGTTTTAAACTGCCTTAATTTGAATATCTGTCAGCCAGATTTCCGATAACCGGAACTTTATAAATTTGTCCTTGAAATCCTTTGATGGCGGCAAGAATAGTCAACACGAACATTGCCAGACCGAAAACCATCAAAACCAGCATCATTAATCCTGAAATTAATGGGGCTCCGATTTGGGTGTCTATGGCTAAAAAACCGATGAGCAAAATGATATACAATGGAATACCAATAATCATTCCGGCTACAGTTAGCAAAACAGACTGAAAGGCGTGAAATCTGGTTAATTTATTGGTTTTATCCGTAACAATAACGACGATGCTATAAATTAGACCAAGAGCACACACAAGATTTCCTAAATAACAAATAAGCGCTCCAACGTTTGCGTCGAGACCTAGCGCAGTTTTACCCTGCATATTTTGCATATTTGACAATCTCCTTTTTGAGACTAAAGATAAATTAGTAAGAAATGCTGAAAAGACGGCGTGAATCTTACACGAAGATACGCGGCAAAACAAATTATTTGCGATAAAAATTACCGAACGGAGCTTATTTTTTCGATGAAAGCAAGAGTTTATGTCAAATTGAAACCCGGCGTGCTCGACCCGCAGGGCAAAGCGATTCATCACTCGGTCGAGCTGCTCGGCTTTGAAAAAATCAAAGACGTGCGGCAAGGAAAATATTTTGAGATTGATTTGGACGAAACGCTCGACGAAACCGCCGCTTACGAAGAAGTCGGCAAAATGGCGCGCGAAATCCTCGCCAATCCCGTAATTGAAGATTATAAAATTGAAATCGTAGGTTGATCGTTGTTAACTGCCCGCTACAAGGTAAAACAACGAACAACTAACAATGAACAACTAACAACGAACAAACAATGAAATTTGGAGTTATTGTTTTCCCCGGTTCTAATTGCGACCATGACGCTTATCACGTTTTATCAAAGCACGTCGGTCAGCCCGTAGATTTTATCTGGCATAAAGACACCGATTTAAGCGCCTTTGACGCGGTGGTTTTGCCGGGCGGTTTTTCTTACGGCGATTATTTGCGTGCAGGTGCTCTGGCGCGCTTTTCGCCAGTGATGCGCTCGGTCGTTGAATTCGCCAACGCTGGAAGATTTGTTTTGGGAGTTTGCAACGGTTTTCAGATTCTGTGCGAAGCCGGGCTGCTTCCCGGAGCTTTGATTCGCAATGAAAATATGCATTTTGTCTGCCGCCATGTTCATTTGCGCGTCGAGACAAACGAAACGCCTTTCACCCGCGAGCTTGAAACGGGCAGAGTGCTTTCGATTCCCATCGCGCACGGCGAGGGCAATTACGTTTGCGACAACGACACTTTCAGGCAATTGGAAGATGAAAAGCGCATTGTGTTTCGTTATTCGGACGAAAAAGGCAACATCACGCAGGAAGCCAATCCGAACGGCTCGCGCTCGAACATAGCCGGAATCTGTAATTCAGGGCGCAACGTTCTGGGAATGATGCCGCATCCTGAACGCGCCTGCGAAGGGCTTTTGGGGTCAAACGACGGGCGCGACGTTTTCCGTTCGCTCGCCAACACGCTTGCCGCGATTGCCGCTTGAAGTTTTCCGACAAAGGGAAATTGATTTTTTAATCTTTTCCCTTTTCTCCCTTTTTTTCCACATTTTCCAACTTCCCGGATTTTCTTGACGCTGTTTACGGCGTGTTGTTACAATTTTTTTAACCGATCAGTATCCCTCAGTTGAAAAATACCTGCGGCGGTTGATAGTCGAACTTTATCGGAAGGCTTGTTTTTACAGGCTTTTTGAATTATTAAGGAGGCAAATGGTGAGTTTTAAAGTGGGACAGAAAGTTGTTTATCCAAATCACGGAGTCGGTGTTATCGAAACCATCGAACAAAAACAAATCGGCGCGGCTCAATTATCTTTCTACGCTTTAAGGCTTTATTTCAATAATTCTTTAATTTTAGTTCCCGTCCAAAATGCCGATGAAGTCGGGCTTCGAACGCCCATTTCCGTCAATGATTGCGATAGACTGCTTAACTATTTGTCCGAAGATTTTTCAAAAATCTCCTGCGACTGGAAAACTCGTTTCCGCGAGTTTTCGGAAAAAGTTAAATCCGGCGAAGTTTTTGAAGTTGCCGACGTTTTGAAAAAATTAACTTACCTTAGCCGCCTGAAACCGCTTTCGTTCCGCGAGCAGCGGCTTTATGAAAAATCTCATTATCTCATTGTTTCCGAATTAGCCGCTGTTTGCCGGAAAAAAGAATGCGAAATTGAACCGCGCGTTGAAAAGGCGCTCGACGACGCTTGTTTGAAACATCAAGCCGGAACGACGGTTCCCGCTGTACGCGTAGCAGCAGCTCACTAAAAAACGGAGTTTGAGGTTCGTCGTAAATTGCTTTTGCTACGAATGTCGAACGAGCGACTAGCTTTAAACATTTCATCATTCCTTAGCGTATAATTCCTTGAGCCGCTCTTTTTTGCGGCTCGCAATTTTTACATTTAAATCAGGAAATAATTATGGCAATGTCCGGCACACGGAAAACTCTTCTAATCATCGGCGGCGTCGTTCTGGCGTTTGTTTTGGTGGCGATAATCGGCATCGCAATTATCGCGGCTTCATTAAACGCAGGACCGTCAATCGCAAATAACAGCGTTCTGGTTCTGAAAGTTTCGGGCGAATTGCCCGATTTTTCCAGCGAAGACCCGATGGCACGGCTTTTCGGCGTCGAGCCGCAAACTTCTTTTTCCTCTGTTCTAACGGATCTTCGCAAAGCTAAGGCTGATAAACGAATCGGCGCCGTATTGCTCGACATTGATTTCCCCGGAATCAGCCTCGGCAAAGCGGACGAATTGCGCGAAGCAATTGGCGAATTTAAATCTTCTGGCAAGCCGGTTTACGCCTTTATGGAGCTCGGCACGAACAAGGAATATTACATCGCCACGGCAGCCGACAAGATTTTCGTCCCGCCAAGTGGTGACCTTTACATCAACGGGTTGCAGGCGGAAGCGTCTTTTTATCGCGGTTCGCTTGATAAATTGGGGATCGAGCCGGAAGTGATTCAAATCGGCAAATATAAAAACGCGCCCGACGCTTACACGCGCAAAGAAATGTCCGAAGAACAACGCGAAGTCATTAACGCTTTGCTCGATGATTATTACAACCGAATTGTCGGTGCTATCGCTGAGTCGCGCAAAAAAGCGCCTGATGAAGTCAAAGCAATCATTGACAACGCGCCTTACAACGCCGTTCAGGCGAAACAGCAGAATCTGATTGACGGCGCAATTTATCGCGATGATGTTTATAACGAATTGAAGAAACAGCTCGGTTATAAAGAAGACGAAGATTTGAAAGTCACAACCACGTCAAAATACCGCGACGTAAAGCCTGAATCGCTCGGTTTGAATAATGGTGAACGAATCGCAGTCATTTTTGCTTCGGGCGGAATTATGACCGGAAAATCGAATGATGGTTCGTTCGGCGGTGCGCAAACAGCCGGTTCCGATACGCTCGTTAAAGCGATTAACGACGCGGCGGATGATTCGTCAATTAAAGCGATTGTTCTGCGCGTTGATTCTCCGGGCGGTTCGGCGCTGGCGTCGGATTTAATCTGGCACGCGATTGAAAACGCCAAAGCGAAAAAGCCGGTCGTGACTTCGATGGGCGACGTGGCGGCTTCCGGCGGTTATTACATCGCCTGCAATTCAAACAAAATTGTCGCCGAGCCTTCGACCGTTACCGGCTCGATCGGCGTCTTTTTGGGCAAACCGAACGTCAAAGGTTTATACGATTGGCTCGGAGTAAATACGCAAACCGTCACGCGCGGCAAAAACGCCGGAATATTTGATGTCACCAGAAATTGGACGCCTGAAGAACGAGCCGTTTTTGAAAATCAGGCGAGAAACATTTATTACGACAATTTCGTCCCGAAAGTCGCGCAGGGTCGCGGAAAACCAGCCGAATACATTGATTCAATCGGTCAAGGTCGTGTCTGGACGGGAATGCAGGCGAAAGAAAAAGGCTTGGTTGACGAATTCGGCGGCTTGAACAAAGCTGTGGAAATCGCCAAACAATTGGCAAATCTTCCAGCCGACAAAGATGTCAAACGAGTTGTCTTTCCGGCGCCGAGACCATTCCTGCAAGAGCTTTTCGGTTCGGACGACGAAGCCACCGTTCAGGCGAAACAGCAGGAAGCGCTAATGAAAGCTTTGCCGGAAGACGCGCGTCGTTTGTTCCGTTACGCCGCGCTTTTCGATGCGATGAAGCGCGGAGAAGCAATGACTCTGATGCCTTTTGAATTAAAGATCAAATAGCTTTTGAACGAAACATAAAAAGGAATAAGGCGAATCTGAATGATTCGCCTTATTCCTTTTTAAATAATCTTCTTACGATTTATGCATTTGCAAATGAAATCATAAAGCCGATCGCTGCGGTAATGAAGATTATTAACCAAAAATCGTTTGAGCTGAATCTATTGAGTTCTCCGTTCATAAATACCCCTTTCAATTAAAATCTGTTCTGTTTACGAACGCATTTTCTTTTCGAATATCTAAGGCAAGAATTGTGCAACAAGTGAAAAATGCTAAAATTCCGGAAAAGAAAATGTCTCGAAAATTTTGGCAAACATCCCGGCGGCAAATTCCTATCAGCGATAAAACTCTCGTGATGGGAATTTTAAACGTCACGCCCGACAGTTTTTCCGACGGCGGAAAGTTTTATTCGCTTAATGCGGCAGTAAATCAAGCCGAAACGATAATTGCCGAAGGCGCTGACATTCTCGACATCGGCGGCGAAAGCACGCGCCCGAACAACGCGCAGGTAACAGCCGCAGAAGAGGCAGAGCGTGTTGTGCCCGTCGTTAAAGAAATTGCCAGGCGTTTCAATATTCCGATTTCAGTTGATACGACAAAAGCTGCCGTCGCCGAAGCCGCGGTCGAAGCCGGAGCGGAAATCATTAACGACGTTTCGGGTTTACGTTTTGATGAAAAAGTGGCGGAAATTGCGACAAAAACAAACGCGGGTTTAATTTTAATGCATCTGCGCGGCACGTTTGAAACGATGCACAAACAAGAGCCGGTTGCGGATATTTTGAGCGAAGTTAAAAACGGTTTACGCCGAAGCGTCGAAAAAGCCGTTTCATTTGGAGTCGAACGCGGGCAAATCGCGCTCGATATTGGCGTGGGCTTTAGCAAAACTTTTGAACAAAATTTAGAGCTGCTGGCAAATTTGGAAGAAATCTGCGCCGATTTCCCGGATTTACCGATGCTCGCAGGGACTTCGCGTAAATCGTTTATCGGCAAAATATTGAATGATGCGCCCGCTGACAAACGTTTGTACGGAACAATGTCGAGCGTGGCGATTGCGGTTTTTAACGGCGCACAAATCGTTCGCGTTCATGATGTACGCGCGGCGGTTGAAACCGCTCGTGTTGCCGAAGCGATAAGAAAAGCGCGAAAATAGAAAACATCTCAAAAGAGCTTCGGGCAGTTAATCTGTCCGTCTTTTTATGAATATTTATTTTAAGTCTGCCGCAATTTTTCTGTTGTTTTTGACAGTTTCCGGCTTTACCGAATGCTACAAGCCGGTGACGGATACGGGCTTGCCGAAACGGATAAAAAAGATTGCCGTGCCGCCGTTTCAATTTGAAGCACGGGCTTTGCGCTATCGCCTCGAATCGCGTTTTACCGACGCGGTTGTGCGCGAAGTCATTCGCCGCGGGCGGGGCTTGCGCGTGCAGGGAACGCGCGAAGGCGCGGATGCGGTTATCGAAGGCTCTTTGCGCGATTTCTCATTTTCCGGCGTTTTGCTCGATCCGACCGGCAGAGCGCGGGTTTTTGAAGTAACAATTGTCGGAACCGTAACCGTGCGCGACGTGCAGGAAAACAAGATTTTATACGACAATCAAAATTTCGTTTTCCGCGATTCTTTTGAATTCGCTTCCGACCCGCGCTCGTTTTTTAATGAAGAAGATCCTGCGGTGGAGAGAATCGCTCGCGCTTTTTCCGAATCGGTCGTTTCGGCGATTGTTAACGGTCTGGGCGTTAAGGAAGAGAAAAAATAATTACCAATGATTTACCGCGTTTTACTCGAAATATTAATCGCGGCGCATTTTGCGTTTATTTTGTTTATTGTTTTCGGGGCGCTCTTTGCTCTCGTCCGGCGCTGGATGATTTTTTTGCATCTTCCGACGCTTGTTTATGGATTGTTAATCGAATTACTAAACATTAACTGCCCGATTGAACCGCTCGAAAGCTGGCTCAGAGATTTGAGTTTCGAGTCCGGTTTTGCCGAAGGTTTTCTCGAACCGTATTTGATCGGTTTAATTTATCCGCCGGGCTGGAATCAAAGCTACGGCAATTTGATGGCGGCGCTGCTTCTGAGTTTCAATTTTATAGTTTATTCGCTCGTCTTTCTACGCTGGCGTCGGCGCAGCATTGCCTGAATTGGATTTCAAATGACTTTAATTTCGCGCGACGAATTGCGTAAACAACTCAAAAATGGTGAAGTTGCGCCAGTTTATCTGCTTTTCGGCGCGGAAACTTTTCTGCGCGATCAAGCCGCTAAGTTTATCACCGAGCTTGTTTTAAAAGACCAGCCGCTCAGAGAATTCAACGAATCGGCTTTCAGCCTCGCTTCAACCGACATTCAGCAGGCAATCGCCGCCGCAGAACAGCTTCCGATGATTGCATCGCGCCGCGTAGTTTGCATCAGCGAAATTAACAAATTACAGCGCGAGGCGGACGAAGAAGTTCTGGCGCGTTATGTCGTGCGTCCTGCCGAATCGTGCGTCGCAATTCTAATCGCCGATGATCTGGACAAACGGAAAAAGCTGTCGAAAACGCTGATCGAACAATGTGCTGCGGTCGAATTTGCGCCGCTCGAAGCAACGGAAATCACAAATTGGGCGCGCAAAACGCTGCGCGATTTAAACGCTCATATTGACGACAAAGCTTTGCAGCATCTTCTAGCGCTTGTCGGCAACGATATGCGGACGCTTATGAATGAATTGAATAAGTTAGCGACCGCCGCAATGCCCGATGGTCAAATCACTTTCGATTTGGTCGAGGAACTTGTACCAAACTCGCGCGAGCTTTCTAATTTTGAGTTAACCGATTATTTGCTGGCGAAAAACAATCGCCGCGCATTGCAGATTTTAAAGAAAATTTTGGACGACGGCGCGGAGCCATTAATGCTGCTCGGTTTAATTGCCTCAAATTACCGCCGCCTTGCATGGGCGAAAGAAGCAATGGCGCGCGGCGCTGATCGGGAAGAAGTTTTTCGCACAATCAAGCTGCCTTTCAACAAACGCGAAGAATTTCTGGCAACCGCTCGCCGCGCGGACGCGAAAACTTTAGCAAAATGCTTGCAGCGAATCGCCGCTGCCGATTTGGCGATCAAAACTTCGGTCGGCGGAGGCGGCGCAAGCGGCTCGCGGCTGCAAATCGAAATGCTCGTTTGCGAGCTTGCAAATTCTTAAACCGCTTAATTGAGAAGCGCGAAGTAAGAGCGTTGATCGTTAACGCTCTTACTTCGCGCTTCTCAATAATAATCAGAAAACAATTCACGCAAGAATCACAAGGCAATTGTTGTGACTCTTGCGTGAAATTTTCCGAGTACGCTCGCTGCTAAATTTAACCGGACAAAGTTATTTCGCGCCTAAATTGGTGACGTGCTTGGTCAAACGCGATTTGTAGCGAGCAGCGGCGTTGCGATGCAAAATGCCTTTGGCGACCATTTTGTCAATCATCGAAACGGTCGTCGGCAAAAGAGTTTGACTGTTTTCTCCATCTTTGCCGGTTATGGCAGAGCGCAATTTTTTGATTTCCGTGCGTAGACGACTGCGGTTGCGGCGGTTGACTTCGTTGCGGCGTTCGGTTTGGCGAACGCGCTTTTCGGCTGATTTATGATTCGGCATTAAATTCTTCCTCTAAAATAACTATTTTCTGTAATCTTACAGCGAGCAAATTTGCTGACAAGCAAAACATTAAGGATAGTTTCTGCTTTCCCGAATGTCAAGTTTTCGGGGTGTTTCTCTCGTAAATCAGCCGCAAACCTTCGAGCGTCAAAGTGTCGTCAACGGTTTCAATCAGCTTCGACGCCTGAGCAATCAATTTTGCCAGACCGCCCGTCGCAACAACGCGAGTTTCCGCGCCAAGCTCGTCAATCATTCGCCGCAAAATCCCGTCAACCAATCCGGCGTAACCGTAATACAAACCCGATTGAATCGAGCCGACGGTCGAATTTCCGATCACGCGCGAAGGTTTTCTGATTTCCACTCGCGGCAATTTCGCGGCGCGTGCGAAAAGCGCATCCGAAGAAATAGTAATGCCCGGTGTAATCACTCCGCCGAGATATTCGCCCTTCTGATTGATAGCGTCAAAAGTCGTCGCTGTGCCGAAATCAACGACAATGCACGGCGTTCCGTAGCGAAAAACAGCCGCCACCGCATCAACAATTCTGTCTGCCCCGACATCCGCGGGCGGCTCGTACAAAATTTTCAAGCCCGTGTTTGTTTTGTTATCAACAAAAACAGGCTTGTGATCAAAATAATTTTCGGCAACTTTCTGGAAAGTAAAATTCAAAGGCGGCACGACTGAAGCGATAACAACTGCCGTTATCTCACGATAATCAATCTCGGAAAGCGAAAAAAGCTGACGCACGACAATTCCGTATTCGTCTGCCGTGCGATCGCGAACCGTCGCCATCCGCCAATTTGCAACTAATTTTTCGCCGGAGAAAACGCCTAGAGAAGTGTTTGTGTTGCCAACGTCAATGACAAGAAGCACCTGAATCCTGAATCGTGAATCGTGAATCGAACCGGCTGTTATTTTTGGGTTTACGATTCACGATTCACGATTTTCTATCCGTGTAGAGGTAAACCATCGTAAACGACTTGCCAGCCGTTCTGACGGCTCGTGCGAAGGCTGCGCTTGAACCAATCAAGCGCATCTTCCGGATTATCGTAAAGCTGCACTGCCGGGCGCTCCTCGCGCGGGTCAACGCGGCAGATAGTGCCGCCCTGATCAAAAGTCTGGACGCCTAGAACGGCGATCATATCTTTTTTGGTCAGAATTACGGTTCGGCGTTTGATGTTGGTCAATTCGATTTCTAAATCCGATTCGTCAAATTCGTCCTCACTGTCAAAATCTTCGCCAAGCTCGTTTTCTACAAACTCATCGTCGAAATATTCGTAAAATTCGTCTTTGTTCATTTTTTTATTTTATTGTCGCCGCAGCGAAACAACATCGCCCGCGTGAACCGTTTTTATTAAACCGTTTTCCGCGCGAACGCGCAATGCTCCGCTCAACTCCAAGCCGCAAGTTTCACCTTCAAACGTCTCGTTTTCAAGCGTTACACGCACCATTTTGCCAAAAGCGTAACTGGAACGCCTTGTCCAAAGCTCGATAATTTGTTCGCTGCCATTAGTTTGATGCAAAATTTGGTAATTTTTCTCTAAGTTTTTTGTCAGCGCGGCGAGCAGTTTTTCTACATCAGGGGCTTTTTCGGTTTCGTGTTCGATTGAAGTTGCCGTGTCGCTCAATTCGGGCGCAATCGCTTCTTTTTTCAAATTAATTCCGATGCCCAAAACAACCGCAAATCCTTTTTCGGTCTCAACCGTTTCAGCCAGAACGCCGGAAAGCTTTTTTCCGACGGCAAAAACGTCGTTTGCCCATTTTATATCAGTCTGCAAATCGCACGCTTCGGAAACCGCGTCCGTAATCGAAACTGCCGCCGCCAAAGTTATCAAAGGCAGTTTCTTCATTTCAAACTTCGGGCGCAAAATTAAGCTGAAATACAATCCGGCATCAGGCGGCGAATGCCAGCTTCTCTGCCGCCGCCCGCGTCCGGCGGTTTGCTGACGCGCGACAATGCATAATCCTTCATTTGCGCCTAATCTCGCCTCTCGCGCCGCTTCATCGTTGGTTGACGGAAGCGAATCAAACCGTAAAATCGTAAACTGCATTAGAATTTCGGCTAAAACAATGGATTCGATAGTCTGGAATGTCGGATAACTTCTAAGGCGTCGGCGGCAATCTGCGCTAAATAATAATCTTCGGCATTCAAATTTTCCTGTAAAACCTGAACCGCAGATTCATCCGCAATTAAACCGAGAGCGCGTGCGGCTTCGCGCCGAATATCATCGGCGTTTGTCGTATCTCGCAAAGCGGAAATTAAGGTCGGAACAGCTTTTTTGTTTCGAATTTGTCCCAGAGATTTTGCCGCCGAGCGACGAACAAACTCATCAATAAGTTTGTTTTGTTTGGTTTGCGGCGCAAGCAGAACTTGGCTTAAAGGTTCAATTGCGCGCTCATCAGCAATTTGTCCCAAAGCAACTGCAGCCGCGCCCCGGACGCTCGCAAATTTATCGGTTTGCAAAGCTTTAATCAAAAAATCAACTGCTGTTTTGTCGTAAATTCTGCCAAGCGCAAAAGCGACTTCGCGGCGCACGAATTCAGATTTGTCCGTCAATAAAGGCAGCAAAGCACGCACGGCATCAGGCGCCGCCTGATAAACGACGGCTCTGGCGGCTTCAGCGCGAACGATTTCCGCAGAATCACGCAAAGCAGCGGCGGCTGCCTGCGAAGCAGCCGCATTTCTGAGCAAACCGAGTTGATAAATCGCATCGCGGCGCGTTTCAACGTCGGCTGATTTTAATTTTTGGACTTGAACTTCAATAATCCGGCGCTCAATTTCCTGCTCGGTTGTTTGCGCGAAGGGCGACACAACAAAAGCGAAACAGAAAAGCGCCGGAAGAATTATGAATTTCATATCGCGCCGTAATAATAATTTGGGGGCGAGCCATTACTGGTTCCGCGGCGCGTTAATTCCCATTCAAAAACCTGGCGTGCGCGACAGTTTTCGAGCCGGCTCTGCAGCGACGTGATTAAATCATCGTCGCTTATTGAATCTGCGTTGTTTAATGCGTCGGGGCGTGAAGAAACCTGGTTTAAAATTAACGGAAAACTTGTTTCGGGACGAAAATCGGATTTGTGCGTTTGTTGTTTATTAAATCGTTCAGCCATCTTCTTCCTGCTCCTTTCAGTATCGGACGACGACAGCCTACTTCGATTTGCAATCTAGGGCGCGAAATGCCGGCGCGGTGCGGAAGCGGGCTGTCGTCGAAACTCTTGTTGTTTAATTCGTAAATCTCTCAAAATTTCTCTAAACAACCTATCTCCACTGTTTGGATTTGACTACAAAGTCGCAACTTTCAATATAGCCGAAGTTATTTATTCGAATCAAGTTCTAAAACCGAAAAGCGGCTGACCATCGCCATCAGGTCAACCGCTCTTCGGTGGTTTCAGCTTGGAAACCGAAATTTTAAAATGAGTTTTTAAATATCGGCTTTTGATGCGACAAGATGCATCGTATCAACAACCAAGACAGCAATCGGCGGATAAAAAATCAGTTCAAGGTGCAGATTCGACGCAAAAAGATTGCCCATCATACTGGTAATAATAATTTCCAAATATTTGCCAATCAAAACGCCGACACCGAGGCTGACCGCTATTCCCAAACACAAGAAAGCGGTTGCAGAAAGCTTGGAAAAAGGTTTTTCTTCCTCATCGTCGTCTTCGCGCAAAACCGAATCATGAAGCGTTCTCGAAGAAGCGCGTGTGTAGCGTTGATAACCAATTTGCAAGCGGCGCAGCAGATGCCAAGTTCCGACGACGAAAAGCGCCAGCATAATTGATTTGCCCAGAAAATCTGAATGCGCCCAGAACTGCGGTTTGAGCATTCCGACGAAAAACGTCGAGAGAAATAACGCTACAATCGGAAAAACGGCTTGCTGCAAAGCTTGGGTTTCGAGCCGCTCACGTTCAATAATTCTGTCAACAACCGCGTCCATTCGGCGTTGAATCGCCATTCGTCGTAAACGGCGAGCATGCGGATTGTCGGAAAAAACCACGGAATCGCTGCCGTTATGACGAGCTTTAAGAAGCTGAGCATCGTAGCGTGCACGTTCCGCCGGATTGCTTAAAATTTGATAAGCCTTCGCAATCTGTGCAAATTCGCGCGCGTTTATGTCTGATCCGCCGTTTACGTCCGGGTGCAGTTTTCGAGCAAGCCGCCGGTATGCGGATTTGATCTCTTTGTCTGTAGCCTTAGGCGAGACTTTTAAAATGCGGTAATAATCAACCACTTGTTTTTAACTGTAACGGCGCTTGAGCTTATCGCCTCGCGGAAGCGACAGCCGGAAGAGCAGCAGTCGCTCGGCAGTACTTAGAATATAACATACCGTGCAAGGTTTGTCTGCGAGTTTAGAGGAACCAAAAAAACAAATTTGCTACAAGCATTTACGTTGATATTTCAATGTTCGGTTTGTCCGGCGAGAAGGGCAACGGCGTGTGGTAAAACCGGCTTGATAACATCGAAACATTCACGCACCGCTTTTGGAGAACCGGGCAAATTAACGATCAAACAGTTTCCGCGAATTCCGCACACAGCGCGCGAAAGCATCGCAGTTGGCGTTTTTCTGAGCGATTCCAAACGCATTGCTTCTGCTAAACCTGGCGCTTCCCGCTCGATAACTGCGCGTGTTGCTTCCGGCGTCGTGTCGCGGTGCGCGAAACCAGTTCCCCCGGTTGTTATTATTAAATTAACTTCTTTTCGTTCGCTCTGAGTTTTTAAAACCTCTATCAGCGGCTCAAAATCATCCGAGACAATCTTTTGTTCAGCGATTTCGGCTCCGATTTCTCGCAAGCACTCAACTAAAACCGCGCCGGAAACATCCTCCGCCTCGCCGCGCGAGCAGCTATCACTGACCGTGATGGCAACGGCTTGAATCTTAATTCCCATTCTTTCCGACAACAGTAATTTCTTGTTCGTTTCCGATTTTTGAGCCTGCGGTGATACGCGTTTCGTTATTAACTATCGCCCGAAAAACTTCGGCGTCTTTTTCAATTACAGCGTCGTGCAAAATAACCGAATCGCGTACTGTCGCGCCTTCTTCGATGATTACGCCCGGCGATAGAATTGAATGCTCGACTCGACCACAAATTTTCGCCCCGTTGGCAATAAGACTGTTTTTCACTTCGGCACTAGCATCAATAAAAGCCGGAACACGCTGCGCTGCGAGCGTTAAAATCGCCCAGTCGGGATCGTCCAAATTCAATTCAGCCGGCTTATCGAGCAAATCCATATTTCCTCGCCAATAAGCATCAACTGTTCCGACATCCAGCCAATAATCATTGAAGCGGAATTCAAACGCCTTTCCTTCTCCAACCAGCTTTGGAACTAATTCATGCCCGAAATCTTTGAGTGAGTTAGCCGCATTAGCCGGATTTGCCAGTTCGTCCAAAACATCCAAAAGACGCGCAGCGTTGTAAACAAAAACTTCGGTCGTAATCAAATCGCTTTCAGGATGTTCGGGTTTGTAGGCAAAATCAATGACCCGCCCGTTTTCATCCGTTTTAACCGCGCCAAACCGTGTAGCCGATTCGTTTTCCGGCACTTTTGTCGTCACCATAGTCACATCCGCGCCTTTCGCCAAATGCTGTTCTACGACATCACGAAAATCGAGTTTGTAAATGTGGTCGGCGCTCAAAACAATTAAAATATCGGGGTTAAAACTGCGGATAAAACTGCGGTGGCGATAAATCGCGTCGGCGTTTCCTTCGGCAAAACCGCTTTCGGTTTCCTGCTCATCGTCTCGATTTTGATTCGGCGGCAAAACAAGAAGCCCGCCGTAAGTGCGATCTAAATCCCAAGGTCTGCCGTTTGATAAATGCTCGTTTAAAGAATGAAGCTCGTATTGCTCAATTACCCAAACATCGGAAATCTGGCTGTGAAGACAATTTGAAAGCGCGAAATCAATCAAGCGATAAAAACCGCCGAAAGGCATTACGGGCTTGGCGCGATTCTCTGTTAAAACTCCCAGCCGCCCGCCGACTCCGCCCGCTAAAATTAAAGCTAAGATTTTCGGTCGTTTCATAACCAAATCTTCGCATGCTTTCTACCTCGATTCAGTATGCGACCGCACAGAAAAATGTTTTTCAAGCTGCTGTTGTTTCGTCAATTACTTCGAGCTGACGGCGTTTGCCGTAAATGACGCTTAACAAAACTCCCAAAACGACCAGCAAAATCCCCAGAATTGTCTGCAGTGTGTAAACTTCGCCGAAAATGAAAACGCCGAATAGCAGAGCGTAAACAATTCCCGTGTAATTCAGAATCGAAACGTTTGCAACTCGCTCTGCTTGCAATGATTTCGTCAAGTGAATTTGTCCAAGCTGCGTTAAAACGCCGCACATCAGCAAACAAAACCATTCCCACAAATTTGCGGGCGTCACCCAATTAAATGCGGTAAAAACAAACCCGGCAATAACTCCGACAAGCTGAAAATGCAGCACGACGACGAGCGGATGCTCGCGCTCTTTCAAACGCCTGACAAGGTTATAAGCGACGCCGGAACAAAACGCCGAAACGATTCCCGTAACAAGAAAAAACGTCGAAACGCTCGAATCAAAGCCTTTCATTACAAACACGCCTGCAAAAGCGAGAGCGTAAAAAATCCACTGTAATGGGCGGACTTTTTCATTCAACAGAAAGACGGCGATAAATGTCGTGAAAATCGGCGAAAGATATTGAATCGTTACTGCTGTGGCGAGCGGAATGTTTTGAAGCGTGAGGAAAAAAGTAAACAGCGCGAGCGTACCAAATGATCCACGCGCGATTAAAAGAGCGTTATTGTTCCCGCGCCAATCAACCTTTGCCCGAAAAATGCCGACAAAACTAATCAAAGCCGAAACCAGACAGCGAAAGAAAACAATTTCCATCGCCGGAATGTTGGCGAGCTGTTTGATGAAAACGTTCATCACGGCGAAGAAAAACGTCGCCAACAGCATATTCTTAACGCCTTCGTTGAGCAGAGATGTCCCTGATTCGGCGGGGTTTGCAGAAGTGGAACTCATCTTAGAAAATTATAGAACATCCCGTGAGTTTGTGGAAAAAGAAGAGCACGAAGCATTATGCCTCGTGCTCTTCTTATTTTTTTGATTCAAATAATTAAAGCGCTTTCAAAAGCCAGCCGTTCGGGTCAATTGTATATTGCGCGCCTTGCGGCAGCGAAACCCTAGCAGTTCCGTTCGGCATTTCAACGCGCTTTGTTTCATTCCCGATTTTGACTTCAACCGGCATCGGAAACGGCATATTGTTCGGAGTTTCCCACCGCAGATTTAACTGATCGCTAACTTCGGAGCCACCTGCAACTTCAACTTTTTCTACTATTAATTTTGGTAAAGCGGGCTGTCGCACGTAAAGCTCAAAAAACCAATCGAGTTTTTTGCCCGATTGCTGCTCGGCAATTCGTATGAATTCGTCGGTCGTAACCAGCCGAACCTGCTTGCCGTTCGTAACTTTTTCCATTTGGGGCGTCGGGTAAGCCATTCGCCGCAAAGATTTGAAAAATGCAGCGTCGCCGACTAAAAAGCGCAGAGAATTCAAAACCAGCGCGCCTTTGCCGTAAATGTCGCCGTCGCTTCTCGTATAATCCGGCGGCAGCATATACATTTCCACGGTCGTGCGCGGTTCGCGCGGCGCAACTGGCTTAACGTTTTTGGTGTTTTTGATTCGCGCCGGGAGGCTTTTAACGAATTGCTCTCTACCGAGCTTTTTCTCGGCATAAAACGCATCCATAAACGACTGGAAGCTTTCGTGAATCCAGAAATCGTTCCAATCTTTTGCCGTCACAAGATTTGCCCACCATTCATGCCCAAGCTCGTGAAACATCAGCCAGTCGAAACCGTTCGGGTCATACTTAAACTCGTTTCCGTAAGCGATAATTGATTGATGCTCCATTCCGAGATGCGGCGTTTCGGCAATTCCGAGTTTGTCAGCGCGAAACGGGTAAGGTCCCAGATATTCTTCAAAAAACCGGACGTATTTTTTTGTTTCGTCAATCAAGCTCTGCGCTTTATCGGCGTGTTCGGGCAGAACGTAAAATGCAATCGGAATCGTGTCGCCAGCAATTGACTGCATTTTGTCTTCAATCAATTTGTAAGGCGCAACGTTCAGAGCGATGTTGTAATTGCTGATCGGCTGCGAGACAAACCAGTTAAAAGTTTGTGTTCCGTCCGCATTTTTTACAACCGACTGTAATTTGCCGTTTGCGGCGGCGACCAGATTGTTCGGAACTGTAAAATGCAGCGAAACAGTTTCCGGTTTATCCGAAGGATGATCTTTGACCGGAAACCAAACATCAGCGCCGTCGTTTTGCACTGCGGTCGCAAACCATGGCGAACCATCCGCAGTTTTCGACCAGACAAAACCGCCAACCCACGGCGGACGCGGCGCGACTCGGGGTTTTCCGCTGTAAGCAACTCGAACGTTCACGGTTTCACCTGCTTTCCGAGTTTTCGGGAAAGCAATCCAAATCCTGCCTTCTCTGCGCTCAAATGTAAGCGGTTGCTGTTTCGCGCCGTCAACAAGCGAAACCGATTCCACCGTGAACGGCGTGTCTAAATCGAGCACGAATTTATCAATCGGATTAACGATTACAGCTTTTGCCGTCAAAACTCCTTTGATTGATTGTTCCTCAATATTCGGGCGCAATTCCAAATCGTAAGATTTGATGTCATAAGCCGCTTGTTCAGGCATCAAGACGCCGCCCGAACCGGTCGGGCGAACTCCTAAATCTCTTTGTGCGAAAACAACTATGCTGAAGGTCAGAACAAGCACAAAGACAAATGCGGTGAAAGCTATATTTTTAATCATATCACTCAACAATCAGATGGATTTGGTAGTTTTAGTCAGAAGATCATTAATAAACTTCTCTTGATTAGTAGTTTAACAATAATTTGATTGATGAGCCACGGTTGACGACGCCTTGCCTGCGAGCGTTCGATCAAACAAAACTGTTCGATTCCTCGATGATATTGCTCGATTTTAGCGGCTTGCCTGGCAAAATCCGTGCGCATCTAAAATAATGCAACTAACAATTCAAAACATTTGTCATTTTCCCGCTTGAATTGCAGACCTGGATTGTTGAACATCCGATGCCGCCGATTTTTCCATCCAAGCGGGATAAAGGCAAACCGTAAAGTCAGACTTCTTCGAGCGACCAGACATCTACATCTACGGGTCCGCCGCAATGCAGTAATGGTTCGCCTTTGGGAGTCGGCAAGCCGTTCGCTTCAACCATAGTTGACTCGAATTCGGAAAGCTCTTTTGTCTCCTGCAAACGCCACGGTTGATGCAGGATGCGGCAGCGATAGAGTTTCTTTTTATCATCAGCCGTGTAAAGGCAATATCGCTCAATCAGGAAGAAATCCAGCGTTCCCGGTTCGGCTTGCGGCAAATCGTCTCCAATCGTCCAGACGGCGCGGAATTTTGCTTCTTCGCTCATCCGGCTGGACTCGAATCGGATTCTGTTTCCGTCTTCCTCTTCCAAACTCTGGCTCGCGGTGTAATACGGCAGGCTAAACAAACTGCGCGCTGCCGTCACGGCTAAAGGATTACTGGCATCCAAAGAGAAAAACCAGACACCCGGAACTCCGTCCAGATAAACATAAGTTCTCACATTAAGCTCGTGAGTCCGGCTCAAAACTGGAAGCGGAGGCGTATAAGCCGGACGCGCGCCCCAGATTGTCAAAGGCGTAATGGCGATATACGCCTTGCCTTCGTAAGTATCAATCTGCAAACGGTTGGGAATTTTCGCACGTAGCGCTTCGACCGGAATTTCCCAATGCATAAACAGCAGCTTATCCCACGATTGATGAAAAACCGCCGTTCCCGGCGGGCGTTCCCGGACTGCTAAACGGTCTTCGACAGTTAATTCTCGGTAATTCATAGTTCTTTAGATCGTACTCAATCGCTTTCCCTCTAGACGATGGAAAAAAACGGCTTCAGCTCTTTCGGTGGTAGGTCGTTTTTGTAAAGAACATGTTCCAGAAACAAGCCGGAAGGCGGAGCGGTCAGCGCTGCGGGTTCGTTTGAATGCTCGGTCAGAAGTTTTTGAAAATGAGGAATCGTGATGTTTCCGCGCCCGATTTCGACCAGCACACCGACAATGCGGCGAACCATTTTCCACAAAAAATGACTTGCGCCGATTCTGAATAAAATCAAGCTTCCCGATACGGAAATTTCAGCGGCATCTACTTGCACAATCGTTGATTTCTGCTTATCTTCCTCCTCGCAAAAAGAGCGGAAATTCCCTCTTCCAATTAACATCCGAGAGGCTTGTGACATCAGCGCAACATCGAGCCGGTCACGCACCCACCAGACATAAGGTTTTCCGAAGGCAGTTCTTCTGGTGCAGATTTGATAAAGATAATAGCGCGCAACCGCATCGTGACGGGCGTGAAACTGAGGATATTCATCTTGCACTTGCAAAATGTTTATATCGCTTGGCAAAAGCTGGTTTAATTGCTTCTGAACGATTTTCGGCGGAAACGGTTTACCTGTTGAAGCGACTTTTAAATGCGCGACTTGTCCGATAGCGTGAACGCCAGCATCGGTTCTTCCCGAACCGCCGATTTCAACTTTTCCCTGAAAAACTTCTCCAGCCGCTTTGAGCAATTCGCCCTGCACGGTTTTGGCATTCAGTTGTTTTTGCCAGCCTCTGTAACGCGTGCCTTCGTATTCGATTAGTAATTTAAAAGTCTGCATAACAATTACTCTTAAAAAAGTTTGGCAATCATTTTCTCGTAATTAGCGCTGAGATTTAATCGTTCGAGCCACAACATCTGATTGCGTTTTAGTTCCGGCAAATATACGACGTCGCTTAAAGCGTATTCGACCAATTCGGGCGTCCAAACACCGTTCCAAGATTTATTTGTAAATGTCGCGCGATGTGATTTGTCCAAATCAACCGCGAAATAGCGATAAAGAGTTTCGGCTAAAGAACAAGATTGATCTGCGCCGCGCGTTAAAACTTTTTCGGCAATCATCGTATCGAAAACATTTTGAGTCGGAAAACCGTTTTCGCGCAAAAATTCAAGGTCGAATTTGGCGTTGTGAAAGATTTTCGTAATTCGGGGATTTTCCAAAATGTCCGCTAGTTTCCCAAGCCCGACACCTTCGCTTGTCGGAACGAGAACCGAAAACGCGCCGTCGGAAAATTGAACCGAAAGCAAACGACCTCGCCTCGCACTCAATCCGGAAGTTTCCGTATCACAGCCTAGATCCGTCGCAACGGAAAGTTTTTCGTAAGCAAATTCGATTTCTTCCGGCGAACGCGCAACCAAAATTTCCATCAATCAGATTTTATCGAATTTCCCGCTCGTCTGCGGTTAATTTATCGGCTGTCGTTTCGAGAATGCGCGGTTCAAGCTTGGATTTGAACAGAATCACATTATCGGGAACAGTTGTCGGTTCTTCGCGGCTGCCGCGCAATTCTTCCCAAGCTGCGATGATGAAATTTGTGAAACCGGCGTCCGCGAATTGTTCGAGCCGTTTTTTCAAACTGTTTGGCGTCCAAAAACCTAAGATTTCGAGAAAAACTTTTTCTTTGCCGCGTTTCAAAACAAAATCAGGAATAAACGCCGTACGTCCGAGATTAACGATTTCCCGATTTGTTTCGAGCGTCCAATTAAAATTCTGTTTTGCCCAATCTTTTACCAAACGTTCGTGAACCGGGTTTTGATATTCCAACTCTTCTTCATAATGCGAGCTTAATTCGGTTTGCTCGCTGGTCAGCTCGTAAAAACACCGCTCGCCCGTTTTCAAATCAATCTCGGCGCGCATCTGCCAATTTTGGCAATTCAGGAGCGAAGGCAAAAAAACAGCCATCTGAATCCCGTATTTTTGCGAGCGATGAAAGACGCTCGCCGCTCCGTTTAGAGTGATTTCGTAACCGTTTTTGGGGTTTCCGGCGATTGAATGAATCAGCTTGAAATATTTAATCGCCCCGAAAATTTGCCTGAATCCGGCGGGCGATTGTGGCTCCACAAAAATTTTCATTTCGCCGCAGCGATAAAAAAGTGCTTGCGCTTGAGCGAGATTGTAACGGTCAATCAATTCTCGCGGCGTGAGCGAAGAAAATTCGAGCATTTTCTGCTCGGCGGGCAAATCTGCGTACAAAGCGTTTTCGATTTCCTCCGCGCGACAATTAAATTCCGTTGCAACTTCCGCCAAAACTTCGGCGCGTTTTTCGGCTAAAACCGGATGGCTGTTTTTCGCCGTCAAAAACAGAGCGCGCCGGACTTCCAAAGGTTCGGCGACGCTCGCGGTTTGAAATTCGGCACGATCGAACAGCAATTTAATCAGTCCGCGCAGAACTTTGTAATCGGTTCCCGTTCCGACGTATTCTTCCAATTCCGATTCAACTTCCGCCCGCGTTTTGCCGACCGCAGAATCAAAAATCGCAATCAGATTTTCGGCGTCGCGCAAATTATTCTGGTCGTTCGCGCGCAAAAGTCGCGGGTAAATTTTATCGCCGCGCCGGAAATTAATCGCCAAATCAGCCGTCAACATTTGCTAATCTCTCAAAATCCGCGCCCGTCAATTTCCAATGCCGCTCGGATTCGTCAATCTCCGCGCCCAGTAATTCGTAAAATCTGATTGCCGGTTCATTCCAGGTCAAAACTTGCCAATCCATCCGCTCGCAGCCGCGCTCTTTTGCAAGACGAGCGAGATGCTTCATCAAAGTCAGTCCGACGCCGGCTTGCCGCATTTCCCGCACAACATACAAATCTTCGAGATAAACGCCGCGCTGCCCGCGAAAGCTGGCAAAACTCTCGTAAAACAAAGCGTAACCGATTGCCTTGTTTTCGGCGTCAAAAGCCATTAAACCTTCAACGCAAGGTCGTTCGCCAAACATCGCCGCGCTCAGTTTTTCTTCCGTCACTTCGCAAAATTCGAGCAGCTTTTCATATTCGGCAAATTCCCAAACCAACCGGATTATTTGCGGCACATCGCGCTCGGTTGCTTTTTCAATGCGAAAATTCATCAATCAAGTTACTTTTGAATAAGATTTCTTCAGTTGCTTTTCTTGCAGCTTCATAATAAGCAACTTCGCAAGAATCTACTTCATGCCAGCCAATTTCTTGTAAAACAAACCGTCCGCCAAAATTTGAATCCAAACCGTGATTTTTAAGTTCGTCTAAAATTCCTTTGCGAACAGCTTTATCATAACTTTCGTTAATCCAAATAGCTTTGGATTTAAATTCAAAATTCGTTGCAGGAAAACCTACAACGACGACTTTTCCATATAATCCGCGGCAAACCATTCGTTTATACTCAGATGTAACTGTAATGATTTTTTGTAACTGAGCTTTCATAAACAACGTTTTTAGGACTGATAACTCTGCCAAGCAAGTTGGCTTCGCAAACGGTTTGTTACGCGGTCTTTGCCTAAATGTTCGATGATTTCAAACATTGACGCGCCAACCGATTGCCCGGTAATTACGGCGCGGGCAGCGTTGGCGATTAAACCGACTTTGACCGCTTTTTCTTCGGCAAATTTATTGATTGCGGCTTGAATCGCGTCGTGTTCAAACGGTTCAACAACTTCCAATTTATCCGCCAATTCGGGAAGCCATTCGTGCAGACGCGGTTCTTTATACAAATTTTTCTTGAGCGCCGTTTCGTCAAAATCGAAATCTTCGGAAAAATACGCGCGTCCCTGAGAGGAAAAATCTTTAAGCGTGAAAAAGCGCGAGCGGATTAAATCAACAGTCTTTTCAAACCACGCGCGATCTTCGTCTTCGTATTCTTCGCGCCACAATTTCGCCGATTTTAATTCGGCTTTGACGAGCAACAGCAATCCTTCGAGCGGCATTCTCCGAATATATTCGGCGTTCATCCAAAGAGCTTTATCGTCCGTCCAGCGTTTCGGGTTGTTGGCGTCGAAATTGAAAATCGCGCTCGAACGGTTGATGCCTTCGAGCGTGAAAAGGTCAATCATCTCCGGCAAGCTCATAATTTCCTGATCGGTTTTCGGCGACCATCCGAGCAGCGCGATGAAATTGCGAAACGCAGCGGCGATAAAACCTTCGTCGCGATAAGTCGTCATCGAAACAATCGGACCGTGAATGCGTTTCGACAGCTTTTTGCCGCCGGGCGCTAGAATCAGCGGAACGTGCGCAAATTTCGGTTTCGGCGCGCCGAGAGCTTCATAAAGCAGAACTTGTTTGTGCGTGTTCGTTAAATGGTCTTGCCCGCGAATAACGGTAGTAATTCCCATTTCGATGTCGTCGCAGACGACCGCGAGATTGTAAAGTGGGTGACCATCGGAACGCAGCAAAACGAGGTCTTCGATTTCGCTGTAATCGCGTTCCTGCGTACCGTAAACCGCATCTTCAAAACTCGTTTTTCCGGTTTCTCCAACCTTCAAACGAATCGCAAACGGTTCTCCGCTTTCGGCTCGCGCGTCAGATTCTTCTTTCGACAAATCGCGGAAAGGGTTGTCGCGCATATTTTTGTCGCCGCCTTGCTGGCGAGCGCGTTCGGCGATTTGCTCTTTGATATTTTTGTCTGAAGTTTCCGCTTTCGGCGTAAAATCGCGGTACGCTTTGCCCTCATCCAAAAGTTTGAACGCGGCTTGACGATGTTTTTCGGCGTTGTCGGACTGAAAAACGATTTCCTCATCGTAATCCAAACCGAGCCAAGCCATCCCTTCGAGAATCGAGCGTGTTGATTCTTCGGTCGAACGCTGTAAATCGGTGTCTTCGATTCTCAAAAGAAATTTGCCGCCGACGCGGCGAGCATATAAGTAATTGAAAAGCGCGGTTCGTGCGGCGCCGATGTGTAAATATCCGGTCGGACTTGGAGCAAAGCGTACTCTTTCCATTTCGTAAAAATCTCCAAAAACAACGATGAGTGATGAGCGATTTATCATCACTCATCACTCATCACCATTAAAAAATTCTGGCGGAGACGACAGGATTCGAACCTGTGAAGGGCTTTTGACCCTTAACGGTTTAGCAAACCGCCGCTTTCAGCCGCTCAGCCACGTCTCCGCATCTTGAAAGCGCAAAAGTTATTCTAGCCGACGAACAAACTTTGTCAAGCCGACTCCGCATCATAGTTTTCGACGAAAAACACGATTTGCTTGACATGATTCAAGATTCGGCTCAAAATATCGAGACGATACGAGTTTATGAGCATCGTCAAGGTCGGTTAAGTTTATAGTTTTCGTTCGAGAAGTTTTTCCAAATGTCGGAGAAAATTCAGTTGAGACAAAAATCAAGAAAGATTTTCGGTGGAGCTTTTCTAACGGCTCTACTGCTCGCGCCTGTCTACAGCGCGCCGAACGAAACGTTCGCTTCAACAACAGGCGGTGAACCGAAATCAAACGCGACCGCTGCTTTGGGAACGATTCGCGGCAGCGTTCGGGACGATAAAGGCGCGCCGATTGCCGGAGCGATTATTGCACTCTGGCGCGACGGAATGGCGAGCGTGCGGCAGATTACGAGCCGCCCCGACGGCAGTTTTATCGCTCGCGTCTTGCCGGGACGCTATAGTTTAACGGCGATGGCTGAAGGCTTTTCGGTCGTTTCGCTGTCAGACGTTTCGGTCGAGCGTTCGGATGAAATCGCATTTCGCTTTAATCTGGTTCGCACCGGTAGCGGAAACACTTTGCCGGAAAAACGCGCTGATCGTAAAAGCTCGAAATGGCTGCTGCGTTCGAATGCCACACGCCGTTCGATTTACCAACAAAACGAAGGCACGGGCGAAGTATTAGCCGATTTGGAGAATCCGGAAGCGGCGGAAAATGAAACTGCAGAACCGGAAACCGATTCTCGCGGTGCTGCGCAAACAGTCGTTGAAACTTATTTTGCCGGTGGCGCTGCCAATCAAAATTATTACGGCGTAAATTTTGCCACCGTTCAACCCGTCAACGAAAATCTCGATTTAGTTTTTGCCGGACAAACCGGAATCGGTGAAAATGCTCCGAACAGATTTGAAACCAGCGCTCGCGTTCGATTAAACGAAAAACATCGGGTCACATTCAACGTCGGTGCTGCTAAGCTCGGATCAGTTCAGCTTGACGGCGATTTGGAAGAAAGCGATTTAGGTCAAATTTCTTTTCAAGCTTTTGACGAATGGCGTGTGCGCGACGGCGTGATTTTTGTGTTTGGCGTTGATTACGCGCGTTTTGTCGGTGCAAGCGGCACAGATTCGATCGCGCCGCGACTCGGATTGCAATTTGAAACCGACGCTCGCACCCGTCTCAATTTCGCTTACACAACTCAAACCGAACAAAGAACCTGGCAGCAAGCCGCCGAATTGGAAGACAGCCGCATTCTTTTCCGCCAGCCGACTTTCGATTCTTACGCGATTGCTGATCGTCAGGTTTTGATGCCTAAGTTGCGACGCCTGGAATTCGGAATTGAGCGCGTTTTGGATAATGCTTCGAACCTCGAAGCCTCTGCGTTTTTCGACACGACGACAAATCGGGGCATAAGCTTTTTACAGCTTCCGCTTTCTGAAAATGCAAACGAAGACAATCCGTTTTTGACTGCCGCGCAAAACGGTTCCTCGCAAGGCATTCGCGTTGTTTATTCGCGGCGCTTAAATGAACTTTTCAGCACGGCTCTCGGTTACTCTTTCGGTCGTGGACAAAGCCTTTCGGCAAACGGAATTACAAATCCGGCAGACCTTTTCGACGACGCGCTGTTTCAAACTTTTGCAGCTCAAGTTTCGGCTAATTTCGACACCGGAACCGAAGTTCGTGCGGTTTATCGAGTTTCGCCGCGCGGCGCCGTTTTTGCTATTGATCCTTTTGCTGGAAGAATGGCTTTTTACGATCCGTCGTTGAGCCTTTTGGTTACGCAAAAGCTTCCAACGCTCGGTTTGCCGGTTCGCGCCAAAGCGATGTTTGACGCGCGCAATTTGCTTGATGTTCAGACCGCAACAGCAAATGGCGAAACCGCCTTAAGACTCAACTCTTCGCGCCGTTTTCTGCGCGGCGGCATTGCTGTCAGATTCTAGATTGACGCAAAATTTGCGAAACGAAAATGGGCGAGGCTGCAATCAAGTCTCGTCCGTTTTTTGCAAAGCGGCGGGGAAAATTTCCGAAAACTTGAATCAAACTGAAAACTTCGGATATTTAAATTAAAACCTTTTTTCAAATAATAGGGGCGATAGACCAGAACAATTATCAAACAAGCTTTTAGTGCGATATTTATTGGCGATTGCGACCTTAAACGAAATCGTTTTCGATTGATTATTTAAATATTATTGGCTGGAACGTTGTTTGCCTGAAAAACTTCCGGTTTGGACTGCCCTGATTGCAGTCTTAAAAAACGGTGCAAAATACTATTCTCACAACGCGGGGTTGGATATGGTTGATAGCGGCGATTTTGCTTGCCGTTGTCGGCATTCTCAATCTTTCGCAGCGCGCCGTTCATAAACTGCCGCCGACGGACGGCGTGATGTGGAAACTCACAGACAACGGAATTTTCGCCGAAAAAGTCGAGCCGAATTCAGCCGCCTCCCGCGCGCGTATTTTGCTTGGTGACCGACTCGTCGCCGTTAGTCTGGACGAAAAAAGCTTTGAAGAAATTTCTTCACCTTCTGAAGTTCAAATCTATTTAGAAGAAGCCGGAATCGGCGGCAGATTGACTTATCTTTTCCAACGCCCCTCCTACACTTTCGGGAACAATTTTTATTACGCCGATTTAAACAAGCTCGAAAGCGCTCCGCGCTGGACACCCAGCCTTTTGGCGTTCGCTTTTGTCGGTCTTGTTTATCTGTTCATCGGCTTTTTCGTTCTGTTCAAACAAGGCGCACGCGCGCCATACGTGCTGCATTTTGCGGCGTTTTGTTTGGCGGCTTTCGCATTTCACATTTTAAAGCCAATCGGCACGTTTGAAGATTTCGACGCAGCAGTCGCCATCATTGACGATCTCGCGTTCATCTTTTTCGCGCCAATCTTTCTCCATTTTTGTTGGATTTACCCGATTCGCACTCATTTCGCTGAAAAATCGTGGCAAACCGTTTTGCTTTACGTTCCGGCGATTTTCCTCTCCGCCCTTTCCTTTTTCAGCTACGTTTACGGCAGTTTGCCGATTTCTGACAATTCGCTCGTTTCGCTCGGACATTGGTTTGAGCGAACAAACTTTTTCGCCTTTCTCTACCGCTTAGTTCTCTGGCATTTTATTGCTGCTTTGAGCGCCGGCGCAGCGGTTTTGATCTACCGTTTCGTCCGCAACAAACAAATTATCGTCCGCCAACGCCTGAAATGGGCGATGGCTGGATCAATTGCAGCGGTGATTCCGATCATCACTTATCAAATCGCCAAAGGCGCACTCAATCTTCCGGCGGAAAATTGGCTGACGAGCTTGGCGATTTTGCCTTTAGCCTTAATCCCTCTTACTTTCGGTCATTCCGTTGTGCGCTACCGCCTGATGGACGTTGACATTGTTGTGCGTCACGCAGCGGTTTATGCGCTGACGACGCTTTCGATTTCAACGCTCATCGGTGCGGTGGCGTTTGGATTTGTCTTTTTCGTCTTAGGAAATTCCGTCGGTTTAAATATCGAAGGCTCCGCAACAGAAATGGCGGCAAAAATCGTCGTTGCCGTAATTGCAATGGCCGCGATTGTCATGCTGTCGGCACCGCTTAAAGAATTTTTGCAGGAACGCGCCGACCGTTTCTTTTACGGTGAACGCTATGATATGCGTCGCAGCCTGCTCGATTTCGGCAGAACTTTGTCGGCGACGACGCAGCTCGACTTGCTTTTAAACGCACTAATCAGCCGCTTGCAACAAGTTCTCGATGTAGAAAAAGTGGCGGTTTTTATTGAAGACGAAAAAACTCCGGGCGGCTATCGTCTAGCACGTTCGGTTAATTTATCAGAGTTTTACCGTATTCCGAATGATTTCCGCTCGCTTGTCCGCTCTCACTCAGCGCAAGGCGGCGTTATTCGCGCCACCGATTTTGATTTGGCGGAAAATGACAATGCGTTGATTCGGCAGGAATTACATTACTACGTCCCCTGCGTCGTGCGCGGGCGAATGATCGGTGTCGTCGGTTTGGGCAGAACCAGAGACGGCTCGCTCCTCTCGTCGGAAGATTTGGACATTTTGCAGACGATTTCCGGTTACATCGCCGTCGCTATCGAAAACAGTCTGCTTTACGAAGAGCAACAGCGGCGCAATGATGAGTTGGCTCTTTTGAAAGAATTCAACGAATCAATCGTCGAATCTGTCAACGTCGCATTGCTCGCGGTCGATTCCGAAGGCTGCGTGACACGCTGTAACTCAACCGCCGAGCAGATTTTCAATCTTGAACGCGGCGAAATCGTTGGCAATAATGTCGAAGATTTATTCGCCGAAGATTTTGCCGATACGCTCGCCAATTTATTGGGCAAAACCCGCTGGCATTTGAGCGAAGTGCGCCACGCCTACAAAGTTTACGCCGAACGACGCGACGGCAAATCGTTTATTTTAAACACGGCGGTCGCGCCTTTGCGTTCGCCCGCAGGCGAAAGAACCGGCGCGATTTTGGTTTTAGAAGACGTTACCTCGCGCGTCTCGCTCGAAGAACAATTGCAGCAGCGCGAAAAACTGTCGAGCATCGGAATGCTCGCCGCCGGAGTTGCTCACGAAGTCAACACGCCCCTCACGGGAGTTTCGAGCTATACGCAAATGCTTTTGAGTATGATTCCCGAAACGGACCCAAAACACGCATTGCTGCAAAAAGTCGCCAAACAAACCGACCGCGCTTCGAACATCGTCGGCAATCTGCTGAACTTCTCACGTGCCGGAAGCAGCGGCGATTTCTTTGAAATCAATCTCAACAAAGTTTTGGAAGACACCTTACAACTTCTCGAAGTCCAGCTTCGCAAAGGTCACGTTGAAATAGTCAAAAACTATGACCAAACGCTCCCGCCCGTTTATGCCAACGGCGGAAAATTGCAGCAGGTTTTCACCAATCTAATCCTCAACGCCCGCGACGCTATTGTGACTGAACAAGGCAGAATCGAAATCATCACGCGCCAAACCGAAGACGGCTCTGTCACGGTCGAAGTCGCCGACAACGGCGTCGGAATCGAACCGGAAAATCTGTCGAAAATTTACGACCCATTTTTCACGACCAAAGAAGTCGGCAAAGGCACAGGCTTAGGTTTAGCGGTTTCTTACGGCATCATCCAAGAACATTCCGGCGACATCAAAGTCGAAAGCACACCCGGCGAAGGCACAAAATTCACCCTCAAATTCCCGCTCGCAATCCCGCAACAACAACGCAAAGTTGCCGGTGAATAATTTTAGGCAGCTTTTTTAAGATTGAGTAAAAACAAATGGATGATGCTCAAAAACCCGATTCCGATGATTGTCTAATTCCTCCACCAGTCCAACCTGAAGCACTTGAGCGTTACTTATTTAAACAATCTCCTTTTGACGGGTCAGGTGAAATTCGTGAATACGTTGAGTGGCAATCTCCTGATGAGGAAGTAACTTATCTTGAACGAATTTTAAGCGAACGTGTTCTTGGAAGCATTCATGAGATATGGGACGTACACACAACAGGAGAACGATACTGGGTTATTACAAATCCGACTAATTTGTACTCTCAACGTTTGTTTCCAAGTGCTGATTACACACTCACTTTTCATGTTGGACTCGGTTTAAGGATTGCCTCGCGGCGCGAAGGAAGAGCAGATGATGAACAGAAAACTCGAATTCTACCTGCATGGCGTCAGTGGCAACAAGCGGCTGAAGCTTTGGATTATGCAAATGAAGTAGAAGAATTTCAAGCAGTAGGGATGCGCTGTCGTGAGTGTTTATTAGCTTTATAGCGATTCTTGATTGAGTGCGACTAGTTTAAGCTGTAAAATTCCACGAATGAAAGCCTATTCTTTGGATTTGCGCCAGCGTGTGGTCGAAACTTACAAAACCGGCGTGCTGACGATTAAAGCTGTCGCCGAGCAATTTCAGGTCGGCGAGACATTCGT
>JALZCH010000015.1 GCA_030863175.1 Acidobacteriota bacterium
GCGCCAACTGATGAAATGCTTGAAGAAGCATTAAATTGGGCATTGAAACAAATAACGAAACAAGACTGCCGTAATTGGTTTCGCCATTGCGGTTATCAGGTCGCACTCATTTGAGAAGCGCTATAGGGCGTCCTGCCAAGCAAAGCTGGCGGTTCTGTTGATTTTGTTGACTCTCCTCTGAGTCGTCTTTTTTACCCACACCAATTATAGAGTTCATAAGTATCTAGGCGGATTTGCGCACGGGTTCGCTCATTTTTTCCCGGCGCTCGGGTTGTGCTGGCTTGGTTACTTTTTAGTAACGCGCGTTTTAAATATTCCAGCCGGAGCCTACGGAAATCTGATTGCTTTCCTGACCGTTATTGCAGTTTCGTTCCGCGACGAAGGTTTGCCATATACGGTTTTCTAGGTCAGATTTACTCCCGAACGCGACCGACCCCAAATAGGAGCCGGTCGCAGGCGTCGTTCCACTTGGATTGATCTGGTTTGCAATGATTCTCACGGCTTTGAAAAATATTATGCCGAGGCTGAAAAGCGCATCAAAAAATCGGCGCCCGCATCTCGGCAAATATTGCCGCAGTCTCGATGCGAACGATATGCGCCGGGTTCACGGAGATTGCTTTGAAAATTTTGTTCAGCTTGTCAAGGAACACGATCCGCATCAAAAATTTGCCAACGCTTTTACGCGCCGCCTGTTCTAAGAAGTATTTATCAAATTAACGATGCTCAGATCGGGATAAACGTTTTTCATACGCTTCGCGCGCAATCTGCACGTCTTCCAAAAAATGCGAAAGCTCGCTTAAAAGCAGCGCCTGCGCGGCGTCAACCAGAGCTTTGGTCGGTTCGGGATGAAAATCAACGAGAACCATATTCGCGCCAGCGATGACCCCTTGAGCCGTCACATGAAAGATATCGAGAATACCGTCAGCCCCGCGCGTCCTTGCGCCGACCGAATGCGATGGGTCAATGCAAACGGGCATTCTCGTCAAACGTTTGACGACTGGAACGTGTGCAAAATCAACGAAATTTCGATGCGGATCGCCAGTGCCGGTTTTCATTCCGCGTAAACCAAAAACGACTTTGCGATTGCCTTCGCTGGCGAGATACTCGGCAGCGTTTAGCGATTCGTCGAGCGAAATGCCAAATCCGCGTTTGAGCAAAACTGGAAATTCCTGTTGCCGTCCAACGCTTTTCAGAAGCTCGAAATTTTGCGTATTGCGCGTTCCGATTTGGAGCATTACGCCTGTCGGATTTCCCGTTTGGTGTAATGCTTCGTTAATCTCGTCAACGTGCGATTCGTGCGTCACTTCCATTGCAATAA
This sequence comes from Acidobacteriota bacterium, assembly GCA_030863175.1. Lineage (GTDB taxonomy): Bacteria > Acidobacteriota > Blastocatellia > Pyrinomonadales > Pyrinomonadaceae > JALZCH01. The sequence continues at coordinate 1,319 of JALZCH010000015.1, forward strand.
CTCGGATTCCGTATTTTCCGGCAAGCTCAAAAACATACGGCAAGCAGTTTTTGCCGTGTCCCTGAAATGAATACGGGCTAGTTCGCGGTTTGTAAGCGCCCATTCGGGTACAGACTTGCCCGTTGTCGCGCAGGGCGCGCATCATTTCTTCGACGCTTTCCGGCGAATCAACCGCACATAAACCCGCGAAAACATTTAAATTATCCTGTCCGAAACGGACGCCTTGATAATCGAAATGAGTCGTCCGATTGTCGTTTTGGTGACGACCAAGCACACGGTATTCTTCCGAAACGCGGACGGCATGGTCAACGCCCGGCAAATTGCGCATTTCTTCAATGGAAAGCGTCGAGGTGTGACCGATTAAATATATTTCCGTCACGGTTTGCTCGACGCCTTTCTCGCGGTGAATCCGCAGCTCGATATTTTGCAGCCTTTCAAGATGAGCTAGCAGCTGCTGATATTGACGGCTTTCCGGTGTTATGTTTGGTTTAAGAATCAAAATCATACCTTTTAGAGAAATTTACGATATTTATCTATCATTTGGAATTTCAACCGAAGAATATCGTCCGAGATAACGAACTTCTTCCGCCCGGTCTCGGGTTTCATCGACCGCGCCGCGCAGCTCGCTTTCGCTCGCGGGTGCTTGCAGATCGAGATAAAAATTATATTGCCAGGGACGCCCTTTGATCGGTCGGCTTTCGATTTTGAGCAGATCAATTCCGCGCCGCACAAACGGACGCAGTGCGTCGTGCAGCGCGCCCGGGCGATGCGCCAAACGGACGATAAGTGAGATTTTATTTCCCTGATTTGAGATGTTGGAATCATTTGAGAGCATAGCAAAACGGGTGAAGTTTTCGCTGTGATCTTCAAGATGCTCCTGCAAAACTGCTCCGCCATAGATTTTCGCGGCGCGCTTTCCGGCAATCGCCGCTCGCGTTAAATCGCCGCTTTCTATTGTGCGGCGCGCTGCTCCCGCTGTGTCGTCCGCCGCGATTCGATTTAAATGGGGATGCGCGGCAAAAAAACGCTCGCATTGCGCCAAAGCGACCGGGTGCGATTCGACCGTTTTTATCGTTTCCAGCGACGCGCCCGGACAGCCGATTAGAAAATGCGAAATCGGCAGAATTATTTCGGCGACAATATTTAGAGAGCTTTCGAGCAGCAAATCATAACAGCGGTGAACCGAACCGACGAGCGTGTTTTCGAGCGGAACTAAAATGTAATCGGCTTCGCCCTCGCCGATTGCAGCGAAAAGCTTTTCAAAAGTCGGACGCGGACGAAGCTCGCAGTTTTCGCCTAACAGTCCGATGACGGCTTCTTCGCTAAAGGTTCCTCGCTCTCCTAGAAAAGCGACGCGCGCATTTTCGTTCAAACCAGTTTGTGGCTTGTCCGCGCCGTGATTTTTCGGTTCGGTTTGATAGGTGCTTTGCTGAATGTGGAGACATTCATCCATTATTCGCTGAAAAATACTGGCGACGTTTGCCGCTCCGAGCGGTCCCGGATTTTGACTGCACAATCTTTCAATGACTTCTCGCTCGCGATTATGGTCGCAGAGCGAGGTGTCAACCTGCTTTTTCGCCTCGCCGACTTTGAGCGCGATTTCCGCGCGACGGTTTAACAAACCGAGCAATTCCGTATCAATCCGATCAATTTCCGCCCGCGGATTTTCGATTCTTCCATCATTCATACTTTATTTTTAAAACACATATTTATGTTTAGCAATTCACCACATTATTCCGAGCCGGGATTTCACTGAAACTAAAAAGCAAATTTGGCGAACGACCTTTGATAAAATCTGCTTTTATTGCTGTAACCGCTTTTTGATTCTCGCACACACTTTACAATTCACATCACCCGCGGATAACGGTAATCTGTTTAGCGGAATGAACATTTTAGTTTTAAATTGCGGCAGTTCATCACTTAAATTTCAACTCATTGACACCGACCTCGAACGCATCGAGCAAAACACCGATCGCCACCTGGCACGCGGCAGCGTCGAGCGAATCGGCGGCGCGAGCTTGATCAATTTGCAAGTTGACGGCAAACCGCCGCAGCGTTCGGCTGCTCCCGTTAGAGATCATCGCGCAGGGGTTGAGCTTGTTCTGCGGTGGTTGATTTCGCCGGAAGCGGGCATTGATTCAGTGAACAGCATTTCGGATATTCAGGCGGTCGGTCATCGAGTCGTTCACGGCGGCGAACATTTTACACGATCGGTTTTAATTACGGATGAAGTTCTGCGCGGGATCGAAGACTGCATCGAGCTTGCGCCGCTTCATAATCCGGCAAATCTCAAAGGAATTGCTGCCGCCCGCGAGGTATTCGGCGCAGGTCTTCCGCAAGCGGTCGTGTTTGATACTGCATTTCATCAAACGCTGCCTGATTACGCTTATCTTTACGCTTTGCCGTATCAGCTTTATCGCCGCCACCGCATCCGCCGCTATGGTTTTCACGGGACTTCACATCGTTACGTCGCTTATCGCTACCGTCAAATTCAGGGAATTTCGCGCGACGAAACAAACGTTATCACTCTGCATCTCGGCAATGGCTGTTCGGCTGCGGCTATCAAAAACGGTAATTCGGTTGACACTTCAATGGGAATGACGCCGCTCGAAGGTCTTGTTATGGGAACTCGTTCGGGCGACGCAGACCTTTCGATTGTAGATTTTCTTGTCGGAAAAGAAGGTTTGACGGTGCAGGAAGTCGAAACTTTGCTCAACAAGCAATCGGGTTTATTGGGAATTTCCGGTTTGACCAACGAAATGCGCGAACTGATTGCCGAAGCCAAAGAAAACGACGACCGTCGGGCGAAACTGGCAATAGAGATTTTCTGCTACCGCGTCCGCAAATACATCGGCTCGTATTTAGCCGCAATGAACGGAGCCGACGCAATTATTTTTACCGGCGGAATAGGAGAAAATTCGGCGGAAATTCGGGCGAGGATTTGCCAAAATCTCGAATGGCTGGGATTGGAAATTGACGAAGAATCAAATGCAGCTTTGACGAGCAGAGCGGAAGGTTTAATCAGCAAAACCGGCTCGCGCATCGCCGTTTATGTTATTCCGACGGATGAAGAACTGTTGATTGCCCGCGACACCGTACGCTCCATCAAAGGCGTAGAAGCGCGTTTTTAAATGGAATGATTAAGGCTTTCGATAATTTTGCCGACGTTGTTTATGAAAATTGGATACAGCCGATGAGCGTTCTTCTTCATCAAAATACGAAATCAAGAAATTAAAGCCCGGTTGACGCATCTTTTGCGAACCTTTTAGCATATCTAAAGCGTTTGTATTTTTGTTCATTTTTATTTTTTGCAAGTTTTTATACGATAAGTAATGAAAGATATTAGTTTTGCCGCAATTTTCGATAAATTAAAAGGCGTTTTCAATCAACAAAACAAACTTTTTTTAAAAGATGAAGCTCGAAAAGCCGCCATGCCATTTTTGGTTTCGTCGGTTTTTCTCATCACAATTTGGTTCCTCGTCTATAACTCGGTAAACGCTGTGACAATCTGGTCGCAGGAATCAGGCGCATCACAAACTGATTTCAATTTTATTTCGACCCGTAAAACCACCGATTCGCTTCGAGCAATGCAAATGAAAAGACCGGAAGCGAGCATTTATCGCAATGGCAGAGATATAAGCGGCGGAATTTTATTTCCTATCTTTCCGGTTCACGGCGGCAGGCTGACGGGCAATTACGGAATGCGCGGTAATCCGTTTGACGAATACGGTTTTGCCGAGTTTCATGCGGGTTTGGATGTCGCTGCTCCTTTGGGGACGCCAGTTGTTGCCGCAGGCAAAGGAACCGTTACTTTTTCAGGTGCGGACGGCGGTTACGGCAATGTCGTTATTATCGAACACGCCGACGGAAAAGTTACGACTCGTTACGCCCATTTAGCGCGTTGCGATGTTTCTGCGGGCGACGTAGTTGTTAGCGGGCAGCAAATAGGTTTAGTCGGTTCGACCGGGCGTTCGACCGGACCGCACTTGCATTATGAAGTTCGAATTGACGGCAAAACGGTTGATCCGAGATTGGTTTATCCGTCTAAATAGTTATTTTTAACCGCATTTCAAAAATGCCCGTTTCGCTATGAAACGGGCATTTTTAATTTAATCTCTCGAATCGGCTGTTTGCGGATTAGCCAGCGAATCGCTTGCCGTGAGCGGCGAGTGACCAACAGGCAAGCTGTCTTTTTCGATGAGAGCCTCCAAAATGTAATTGAAAGTGTCCAACAGCTCGCGGTAATCGCGGCTGGCAGCCGTATGCTCGGAATAATAAGCCTGAGTCAAGCTCGCTGCCACCAGTTCGAGATGCTGTTTGCGTTCTTCGGTCATTTAGGAATTACCTCTTGCTGCTCTCGTCAAGTTATCGGTAGTCGGAATTTCCGCCGTCAGACTGCCGGATTCGTCAGTCGCCGTTGAAAGGTGTCGTCCGGCTGTACCTTCTGTGTTTCGATGCGGAATGTGTCTGACTTTTTCAACGCGGCGCTGGTGTTGATTTTTATTCGACTGCATCAGATAAAGCGCCACGGCGCCGATTGCGCCGCCAATGACAACCGTACTTAAAGCTTGATTTTGCTGCATTTTCCCGTAAAAACCGCTGCTTCTGCGCCGTCTGTCCATTGAACCGGTCGCTCTTTCGAGACCGATGTGGATGGCGAGCGGTAGATGATTTTCAATCCAACGCGCCATAGCTTCTTCTTCGCGCAAAATTTCTTCCAAAACAGGAATGCACTGATGCTCGCCGATTTGGCGCGCCGTTTCGATTAATCCTTTATACGAAGCGATTTCAAAATGCTCGGCGGCGTAATCCTGTAAGAAATTTTTGGTAATTTCGTCCTGAAAAAACTCGGTGCTGATGCTTTGTCCCTGACCGAGCATCTTTCCGAAAAGCGATTTCGTTGTGGAAACTTTACCGCCGAGACTGGTAATCAATTGTTCGAGCCGTTCGGCTTGATGGCGGGTTTCTTCGAGGTGCTGCAAATCGCGGTCGCGAATTTCCGGATAATCTTCCGCGTCTCTGGCGTGGTTTTCCAAAACCGGCATCAGCGCCAATTCCGTGCTGTAAGCGTCATTCAGCCAAGCGATAAATTGTTCTTTTTGCGGCGTCATATTATTACTTCTCCTTCTAAATTATTTAGAACAACAAACGAATTGTTCAGGTTTATCAATTTAAGAGCGATTTCTTCCGACCGAAATCTTTAATTCTGAAGATAAGGCATTAAATTCTTTCGCAAGTATTTGCCCAAGTCAGCGGAAGAATCTTTACGTTTCAAAAAGTTTATTTCCGCAGACTGGAGTTTTCAGTACGCTAGGCGACAAAAGAAAATTCGAGCTATCTCGATTGAAACTATCAACCAGTAAAATTTGATTTTCGCTCTTCTATTTTGGGAATTGCTTACAGCTTCTGGCTGGCTGATGCGGCAGCGGCGGTATTTATACTCACTCGAAATCTTCAAAGACGGCTTTACAAGGCTTTGGCATTGAATGATTTATAAAATTAAAAGGCTTGAAAATCATAATGATTTTCAAGCCTTTCGTGTTGCGCGAAAAACCAAATTATTTATTTAACCGAAGGTTAAACGTCCAGATTACGCACATCGAGCGCGTTGGATTCGATAAATTTGCGGCGCGGCTCAACCGCATCGCCCATCAGAACCGTAAAAATTTCATCGGTTTCAACGGCATCCTCGACTCTGACCTGCAAGAGCGTCCGTTTTTCGGGATTCATCGTCGTTTCCCAAAGCTGTTCGGGGTTCATTTCGCCCAAACCTTTGTAGCGCTGAATCGCCAAATCTCTCTTAGCTGCATTCATAACTCGTTCGAGCAATTCGTCGCGCGTCGGGATTTCTTCTCGCGCGTTTTCTTCGCCAATAACGAATGGCGCAGGCAAATCACGTTCGAGCGCTGAATAAATCTCTACCGATTTCTGAAATTCGGCAAGGCTTGCCAGATTCCAATCAAACAAAACAGAACCGCCTCCGTGCAAATCAATTCTGATTTCCCATAAACCGTGCTCTTCGTCCTGTTCCAGATTGGTCCGATAACCAGCTTCGAAGATTTTGCCTTCGACTTCAGCCATCAATTCCTGATTGTCGAAAATCTGACGCATTTTTTTGCCGGATTTATTCATAACTCCGTTGCGCCCTGCGAAAGCCGCAATCAGAGCCTTCATCAACTCATTGTCGTTGCCGACGCGGCGCGCGAATTTATCGCGGAAGCGCTTTAATTCAACAACTTGTTCGAGAAGGCGTGATAATTCCCTGCCTTCGATGACTTTGTCATTAACAGCCGAACGGATTTTCATTTCGTTTGTCGCCTGGCGCATCAGATATTTCGTCATCGAACGCTCGTCCTTGATGTATTCCTCGCGCTTGCCACGTTTGACTTTGTAAAGCGGCGGCTGCGCGATGTAAACGTGACCGTTTTCGATCAATTCGGGCATTTGGCGATAAAAGAACGTCAAAAGCAGCGTGCGGATGTGCGAACCGTCAACGTCGGCGTCCGTCATCAAACAGATTTTGTGATAACGCAGCTTGTTGACATCAAAATCATCCTTGCCGATTCCGGTTCCGAGAGCCGTAATCAAAGCCTTGATTTCACCGTGACCGAGCATTTTGTCGAAACGCGCTTTTTCGACGTTCAAGATTTTGCCTTTGAGCGGCAGCACGGCTTGATTTTTCCGGTCACGCCCTTGTTTCGCCGAACCGCCCGCCGAATCGCCTTCGACAAGATACAGTTCGGAAGCCGCCGGGTCTTTTTCCTGGCAATCGGCTAATTTGCCGGGCAGAGTTGAACCACCGAGCGCGCTTTTGCGAACGATTTCGCGCGCTTTTCGGGCGGCTTCACGCGCTCGCGCTGCGTCAACTGCTTTGCCGACAATCTTTTTCGCCACGTTCGGATTTTCCTCAAAATACTCGCTCAGTTTTTCGTTTAAAAACGATTCAACCGCGCCTTTGACATCCGAATTAAGCTTGCCCTTTGTCTGCCCTTCAAACTGCGGCTGCGGCAATTTCACGGAAATTACTGCAACCAAGCCTTCGCGCACGTCGTCGCCCGAAAGCGTGCCTTTCATATTTTTGCTCAAGCCGGAAGAAGCCGCGTAAGCGTTAATCGTGCGGGTAATCGCGCTGCGAAAACCTGAAAGGTGCGTTCCTCCGTCAACCGTATTGATGTTGTTGGCAAAGGAATAAACCTTCTCGTCGTACGAATCGTTGTATTGCATCGCAACTTCAATCGAAAGATTGTCCGAAACCTGTTCGACATAAACCGGTTCGTCGTGGAGCGGCGATTTGTTTTTGTTCAAATGCTTAACGAACTCGGCAATTCCGCCCTTGTAATAAAATTCGTGCGATTTCTCGGTTTCCTCGCGCTCGTCTTTGATCAAAATACGAATGCCTTTGTTCAAAAACGCTTTTTCTCTAAGCCGCTCCGACAATTTTTCAAAACTAAACACGATCGTCTCGAAAATCTCGCCGTCCGGTTTAAAAGTGATTTTTGTGCCACGTTTCGTCGTTTTGCCGGTTTGCTTCAGCGGCGCTACAGGAAAACCCCGTTTGTATTCCTGCTCGTGCGTTTTGCCGTCGCGCCAGATTTCCAATTTTAACCACTCGGAAAGAAAATTGACGCAAGACACGCCCACTCCGTGCAAACCGCCCGAAACTTTGTAAGAGTTCGAGTCAAACTTGCCGCCCGCGTGAAGAACCGTTAAAACGACTTCCGCCGCCGAACGTCCTTCCTGCTTGTGAATATCGGTCGGAATACCGCGCCCGTTGTCAACAACGGTAATCGAATCGTCAACGTGAATCGTGACTTCAATCGTATCGCAGTAACCGGCGAGCGCTTCGTCAACCGAATTGTCAACAACTTCGTAAACAAGGTGATGCAATCCCATCTCGCCAGTCGAGCCGATATACATCGCCGGACGAGTCCGAACGGCATCGCGCCCTTCTAAAACGGTGATTGATTCGGCGCTATAGCCGTCCTTTTTTTCTTTCTTTGCTTTAATTTCTTTTTCTGCTGTAACCAATTTCGTGTCCTCTAATTTTGTCTATTGTGTAAAAAAATCGTCGTGTAAATTGTTTTCGCTTTCAGCAATCGTTCCCTCGGCGACGGTGAAGACGCGCGAGCGATTTTTGAATTGTTCAACTAGTGTTTCTTTAGATGTCGTAACGAACGTTTGGGTTTTATCCTCTAGAAATTCCAACAACTTAGCTGTCCTTTTCCGGTCTAATTCGGCGTCAACGTCATCGAGCAAAAAGAGCGGATATTCGCCGTTGCGCTCAAAATATAATTGGATCGCCGCAAGCTGCAAAATCAAAAGCGCGCTGCGCTGTTGCCCACTGCTGCCAAAGGTGCGTAAATCGCGCCCGTCAAACAAAATCTCCAAATCGTCACGATGCGTTCCGATCAAACTGTAACCGGCTGCCAATTCAGCCTGCACCCGTAAATTCAAGCGTTCGGTTAGCAAACCTTTGTAATCGGATAAATCGCCTTTGCCTTCAAGCTGCGAAACATAGCGAATCGTGACAGTTTCCTTTTCAAACAATCTTTTTTCCAGCGCCGCTTGCAGCAATTCGACATAGCGGACGCGCGCTTTGTAAATTCTCGCGCTGAGAGCAATCAACTGCTCGTTCCAAGGCTCAAGCAGCTCGCGCGTTTTTTCAACTGAAAAATCATTTTCCTGCGCTGATTGCAAAAGCGAGTTTTTCTGCTTGATGACGCGGTTATAATCCGCCAGCGTTTGCACAAACGCTGGATAAATTGCCGTAATTCCGCCATCTAAAAATTTACGTCTGGCTTCAGGCTGACCGCGCACGATTTCCAACTCCGAAGCCGTAAAAACAATCGCGTGAAGCTGTCCCAAATATCGTGTGAGCGGCTCACGCTTTCCATTCACAGTCAAAGTTTTGGAATTTGCCTGCAAAACAACCTGCAAATTTCGGTGAATTTCCGCCGATTGCTGCACTGTCCCGCGAACGATTGCCAATTCTTCGTCAAAACGAATCGCTTCCTGCAACTTCGCGGTTCGAAAGCTTTTTGTCGTCGCCAGCAAATAAATCGCTTCGAGCCAGTTTGTTTTGCCTTGTCCGTTGTCGCCGGTGATGATATTAAGTCGTTCGCCGCAGAAAATTTTTCCGCTCGCGTTGCGGAAATTTTGCAGCTCCAACGACTCCAGCAACATTGCTAAATTATACCACAGAAAAGCAGTTTTATGCGATTTTTACAGCAATAAAAATCATTTTTTTAATGGATTTTCTCGCCTTGTTTTCACCGCCGGAAAATGCTACAAAATTTATGCGAGTTTGTTTCTTTACGAACAATTCCATCCTTTTTTTATTTTCAAAATTTGAGGAGAATTCGAATGCGGTATCTCGGACTCTGTCTGTTGCTGACTTTAGCCCTCTTTTCGTCAGCGCTTGCCCAAAGAAATCAATCCGGTTATCCGGCACAGGTTTTAAACCGTGCGCCCGATTTTGTCGCCACCGCGCTGAGCGGCAAAACTTATAAATTATCGGAATTAAAGGGAAAAATCATTGTTTTAAATTTCTGGTCAATCAAATGTCCGGCTTGCGAGCACGAAACGCCGGATTTAAACCGACTGGTTGAAGAATACCGAAACAAAGACGTTGTGTTCCTCGCCTTCGCTCATGACGCGCAGCCGAAAGTGCAGAGATTTTTGCAGAGAAATCCGTTCAAATATGAAATTTTCCCCGCCAGCCTCCAACAGATGATGACCACTTATGGCAGACCAATCGGCAACGGATTTTTCGATCTTCCGTTTCCGCTTCATGTTGTCATCAACAAACAAGGCGTTGTCGAAGTCAATGAACTGGGAACAAAAGGCGTCAAAGCTGTTCGCAGAAAACTCGCGGAATTGACTGAATAAGAGAAAACGTCCATTTGTCTTACTCGGCAAATTTAAGCTATATTCATTTTTCGCATTCGTTTTGCGGAGGATTAGGCTAATTGGTAAGTCAGCGGTCTTGAAAACCGCCGCGCGAAAGCGCTTGGGGGTTCGAGTCCCTCATCCTCCGCCATTCTAATCTCAAATTGCGAATTACAACTTTTTAGGTTACTTTCTTAGGCTGAATGAATCGTCATTCAGCCTTTTGCTTTTTATGTCTCAAGCTCGCACAAATTCTGCGGATAAACGCGAAGCGATTTTAAAAGCGGCGACCTGTGTCTTCGCGCGTAACGGCTACTTCAGCTCGAAAGTTTCCGATATTGCAAAAGCTGCCGGAGTCGCCGACGGCACGGTTTATCTTTATTTCAAAAGCAAAGAAGAAATTCTACACTCGATTTTCGACCGCACGATGGCGGAGGGAATCGAACAGGCAAAACTAGAACTTGCCAAATGCCCGACGCCGCTGGAAAAATTGCGCTGTCTGTCAAAGCTGCATCTCGCCCGGCTCGGAGCAGACCGCGATCTGGCGATTGTTTTCCAGGTCGAATTACGCGGCTCGACCAAATTTATGGAAGAGTTTTCCGCAACTGGCTTTGGTGATTATCTCAATTTGATACGGGCGATTTTCGAAGAAGGACAAGCGGCGGGCTTGTTTAGAAAAGATTTACACTCGAAGACCTGTGCCAAAATTCTTTACGGAGCTTTGGACGAAATGGCGACGAATTGGATTTTGTCGGAAAAAGGCTATGAGCTGGCTGGGATGTCTGACGCGGTTTTGGACGTTTTTTTTAACGGCGTTGCCAATAAAAAATAAAACCGAAGCCTTTAACAGCTTCGGTTTTATTAAAGATGTTTTCGTTTATTAATAAAGAATTCGGTACGGCAAACTTCCGGAAATACCGTTTGAAACGAGCGTCAAAGATTCTCTCAGATAATCCTTGATACTTTTTGGAGCTTTTTCCACTTCGATTACGTCATAAGGCTGCAAAACGATATCGGGCTGTTTCTTATCCTTTATTAATTGAAGATTTGCGGAAAGCGTTTCGCGCTCTTTGCTCCCAGCTTTGAGCCGATAAATTTTAACGTCTTTCTTTTTGGCTTCGCGGGTTAATCCGCCAGAGCGGGCTATGGCATCAGTCAACATCAAGCCGTCTTCGGGAATTGTTAGAGCATCCGGAGGTGGTGGATTTCTAACTTCTCCGATGATAAACACCGGCGGAGCTTTTTTCACATCAACAACATCACCAGGACGAATAATCGGATTGGCTTCTTCTTTGCCCGAACTGATTTCGCTCAATTTATAAACTCGAAACGGCACGTTTGAACCGTCTTGCAAGGGCTGGGGCTCAAGCTCTTCGCCTGGTTCGGGACATTGAATCGGCTGCGTTCGGAAAATCTGAACCGTGCCGCCAGCGCTTGGCGTCCAACCGCCGGAAAACGAAAGCAGTTCCAAAAGACGCACGCGCCGCTGCATCTCGACTTTTTGCGGAACCCTTACTTCGCCGTAAATGACCGCCGGCGCGATATTCTTTTTCACGACGTTCAGGTAGGGACTCGGATTTTTCAGATATTTAGTAAGTGCGGCAGTGACATCTTCTGTAACCTGCGCCTGAGTTCGGCAACCGGCTTGAATCGTTTTGTTGACGAATGGTAAAACGAATTTCCCGTTTTCATCAATCGTATATTTGCCGTTAAACTGCGGTTCGTTCCAAACTGAGATTTCTATTTCGTCACCCGGTACGAGAGTGTAATTACGCGGTGTGGCGGGCGGATTATCATTTTTTGTCGTTGCCTGTGCCAAGGCTTGCGTTTTTACATCTTGGGCTGAAACACTGACTGCCGAAAGCGTGCAGGTGAGCAAAGCAATAATGCAGCTTAAAATTTTCATACTTTCTTTTCCTCAATTAAATTGAATAGCCGTTTAAAAGGCGAGTTTAAACGCAAACCAGATGCGCTTGTAAGATACTTTGATAGTATAACGCAGAAAACGGTTGCGGCTCAATTTAAAAACAGCCAAAAATATTGTTTCACGTCCGCCGTAAAGATGATAATTTTATGCAGAGACGGGCTTTTATTTTTAATAACGGCATTTTAATTGAAATTGATTGTCGGGTTGCGCTGGTGTTTGAAATTTGCCGACAACGTGCGGGCGGCGTTTGACTTCAAAATGCACGCATCTCCCCGACGTTTTGTATAACGCGGCTTTTGCCGAGGAAAAAGGAGAATAAGAATGATGATATTCAATAAATCAAAGCTGGCAGCGAGATTTTCGATTCTGTTTTTGCTGGCATTTTTTGTGCTTGGAAGCGTTTCGTTTGCCGACGCACAAACGCGTCGCAAGCCGGTTATTAGAAAGAAAACAACGGTGAAGAGAACGACCGTCAGACCGGCGGCACCAAGAATTGTTTACTATACAGTTCCAGCAAACGAGCGGATTCGGGTACGGATCGAACAGGAGTTAAATTCGAAAACCGCCCGTGTCGGCGATACTTTTGAGACCAGAACGATTGAGCCGGTTTATTCGACCAACGGAGTCGTCGTAATTCCCGAAGGCAGCCGAATCATAGGGCGCGTTGACTCGGTAACTCCTGCACGGAAAGGCGGAAAGGCAGGTTCTATTGACGTTTCGTTCACTTCGGTGCGCCTGCCGAACGGAAAATCGCGCGCCATTAACGGCTCGCTGACCGATCTGGACAGCGATGACGCCCGCAGCAACAACGAAGGCACCGCGTCGGGCGATAGAATGAAACACCGTAAAGTCATCTTTATCGGCGGCGGCGCAGGCGGCGGGGCGATTCTTGGCGGTGCGGTCGGCGGCGGAAAAGGCGCTTTGATCGGCGCAATCATCGGTGGAATCGGTGGCGCAATAGCCGAAAATCAGACCCGTGGCGAGGAAGCGACAGTCAGATCCGGCACCGAGTTCGGCGTGATATTGAATCAATCAATCAGCCTGCCGAAATACGACGCGACCAATCCATAAAGTTCGATTGACAATTTTTCAGAAAAAGCGGCGTTTGGACACGCCGCTTTTTTTATTTTAAAATCTCACCGCATTCTCGACGCTAAAATTATGAATTGGCAAGAATTTTTAAATTATTTGTCCACCGCCGGTCTAAATATCGGCTTGAAAATTTTGGGCGCGCTCGTCGTCCTTTTTGTCGGGCGCTGGGTTATTAGATTTGTCGTTCGCCTAGTTCGCAAAGCTCTGGAAATTCAAGTTCCCGAACCGACTTTGAACAGCTATATCGGCACTTTGATTTCGGTTTTGCTGCATATCGCTCTAATCGTCAGCATAATGGGCTTTTTCGGATTTGAAACAACAACTTTCGCGGCTCTGCTGGCGGGCGTCGGCGTGGCAATCGGGGCGGCTTGGAGCGGACTGCTCTCAAATTTCGCGGCGGGCGTTTTTCTCGTCGTTCTGCGCCCGTTCAAGCTCGGCGATACGATTACAGCGGGCGGCGTTACGGGTGTAGTCAAAGAAATCGGAATGTTTGTCACGCGAATTGACACGGGCGATCACGTTGTCAACTTTGTCGGTAACAATAAGATCTTTTCCGACAACATTCAAAATTTCACCCAGAACGAATATCGCCGTATTGATGCTCGCCTGACGCTGACGCCGGAACGAAATCCGCTCGAAATAATGCGAAAAATCGAAGCTAATCTGGCGAAAATGCCCAACGTCTTAAAAACTCCCGCGCCGGAAATCGGCATTCTCGAAGTCACGCGAGAAGGAACGACCGTCACCGTGCGCCCGTTTGCTGAAAACAAAAACTATCAGAAAGTTTTGTATGAGACGAACCGGATGATTGTCGAGCTGCTCGCCGAAAAATAAAGAAGGAGACAGGATTTTGTCTCCTTCTTTATTCCGGTTTTTTGAAGTTTTTAAACCGCGACCGATTCTTTCTCTTGCGCCTCGCCGATTTCTTCCAGCCTTTTAATAACTTGATCAATCAACCAATTCGGCGTCGAAGCTCCGGCTGTAACGCCGACACGCTCTGCACCTCGCACGTCTTCCGGGTTGATTTCCGCGTCGGTTTCAATGAGAAAGCTTTTCGGGCATTGTTCGAGACAAACAGCCAGCAATTTCCGGCTGTTTGAAGAATGCCGACCGCCGATGATGTAAAAAGCATCAACTTCGCTCGCTAACGCTCGCGCTGCGTCCTGCCGGTCGCGCGTCGCCGAACAAATCGTGTTGACGACCTGGGTTTCGCCATCGGCTTTTTCTTTGACGGCTTCCGCTGCGTCGAGAAAAGTTTTTAATTTAATTGTCGTCTGCGAAACGACGAGCGGATTTTTTAAACGCGGGAGCGATTTAACCTCTTCGGCATTGTGAACGATAAAAGCGTGCGTGGGAGCGTAACCTTTGACGCCGATCATTTCCGGGTGATCGGGATTTCCAACCACGACTACGTGACGGTCCTGCGCCGCTGCTCTTGAAGCAAGCCGCTGAACTTTCGTCACAAATGGGCAAGTTGCATCAACAACTTTTGCGGCGCGTTCGCGCAATTCAAGCTCGACTTCAGGGGTTACGCCGTGCGCGCGAATGACGGCGGTTTCGTTGCGTTTGATTTGAACCGGTTCGGAAATTGTCCCGACACCTTCTTTTTCGAGCCGCTCCATTTCCTGCGCGTTGTGAATCAAAGGTCCAAGTCCGCGCACTCTGTAGCCCTCGCCGAGAGCTTTTTCTACCATTTGCACGGCGCGTTCGACGCCAAAGCAAAACCCGTATTCGTCTGCCAACAAAACTTGCATAAAATTTTTAAGAAAGCCGTCTTTGCTTTCGTGAACATTTTAACAAACGCAAAGAAAAGGCAAAAGTTTCAAGTCGCCTTTTCGCTTTTGCCTTTTAATTTGTTTCGAAAAAATGACAATTATTTTGCTCAAACAACTTCCGATATTTTTACCATGGTTCCTTTTTGTAAGCCGTTACAAAGGCATCGCCATCAACAATCAGCATCGGGTCGCCGTTTTTCGGATGGTTGCGTTTTTCCAGACTGTAAGTTATTTCGCCGTACTTGTTAGAGCGAGCCGTAATGGTCGTTTCGGTTGCACTCCAGCGCCCGACGTCTGTTTCAGTCGAAGCCGAAGAAGCGACGCTACCGCTAGTTGAAGTTTCGCTATAATACTCGTAAGTTCCATCTTCGTTGAGTGTAAAGCAGCGGTTCGTCATCCGCGAATTGCTGCTGTTTAAATTTACGCTCGACAAATAGCACCATTTGCCTACGAGATCAGGCAACACGCCGCCGGCGCGAACTTTTGTTTTCGAATCCGCACTCGTCTCTTTTGATTTTGCAGCGGCGATTCGCCTGTAAACGATGCGCCGACCTTCGAAGCGAACGACAAGCTGGTCGCCATTTAATTGGAATGGAATATCCATCGAACCTTCGTTGTCGGAAATCGTGATTGTCGAACCGTTGATTTCATATGAATATGTTTCGCCGTTGATTACGATTGTGCCGTTCGAGCGAATCTCGACCGTCGCTTCGTCGCTTTGCCAACGCCCGACCAGAGTTTTTTCCGGCGCGGCTTGCGTGCTTCTCCGAACGCCTGTTTTATTTTGACCAAATATGCCATTTGCGCCTGAAAAAACGCAGAGCATCAAAGCTAAGCAACACCAGCCTAAATGAAATTGATTGCAGATTTTTCGTTTTGCCATTTCTAAACTGCTCCTTTTCTGAAAATTTTCACCCCGATATTTTACGGAACAAAAGCCGCTTGAGCGGGCAAATCGCCGTTTGCGCCGAAGTGCTCGCCGTAGAAGCCTTGCGTGCTGCGTAAAACGTACCAAGTTCCGCCGGATGGACGAAAGACAGCGATGTCGGTGCGCCGGTCGCCGTCAAAATCAGCGGCGACGGGAATATCCGTTGGTAGTCCGAAATTCACTGCTCGAAAGCCTGTCGCGCTGCCGTTGATGTACCAATAACCGTTTGAAGGACGGAAAACCGCCTGGTCCGCGCGCCCGTCGCCGTCGAAGTCGCCAATGACGGGTTTATCGCTCGGTAGTCCCCATAAAACGCCGGAGAAACCTGTTGATGTTCCCAGAATGTACCAGGCACCATTTGTCGGGCGAAATACTGCCACATCAGTTTTTCCGTCGTTGTCATAGTCGCCGGGAACAGGAACGTCGCCGTTCGAGCCGAAATGAACGGAAGTGAAACCGTCGCGGCTTCGCATGATGTACCAATAACCGTTTGACGGGCGGAAGACGGCTAGATCGGCGCGACCGTCGCCGTCGTAATCAGCCGGAGCCGGAATATCGCCCGAAATGCCCCAATGCGCGGCGGTAAAGCCCGCAGTTGATCGCTGCAAATACCAGTAACCGTTTGACGGGCGGAAGACGGCAACATCTGTTCTACCGTCGCCGTCGTAATCAGCCGGAGCAAGACGGTCGCCGGGCGCGTGGAACTGGAAACCGTAAAAACCGCCTGCGCTGCTGCTGCGAATGTACCAAATGCTGTTTGATGGTCGCAGCAAGGCGAAGTCGGCTCGCCCGTCGCCATCAAAATCAAATCGAGTTCGGTTCGCATTTTGTGCAGCGGCTTGGACGACATTGACGGTTGTTGGATTATTTCCCGCAATTGCAATCGTGATCGTTCCGGTGCGCAACGCGCCCGTGTTTGCCGAAACTGCAAAGTTAATCACGGCGTTTCCGGTTCCGCCGTTGCTCAAAATGGTGATCCACGGCGCGTTGCTCGTCGCCGACCAGACGCAGCCTGTCGAGTTTGTCACAAGATTAACCTGATGGTTTCCGTTTGCGGCAGTCAAATTAAATGACGGCGGCGAAAGTGTGTAGCCGCAATTAAATGCTTGCGTAATGTTAAAGACCTGTCCGGCAACGGTGATAGTTCCGCTCCGTTGTTGTCCCGTATTATTTACCGCAACCGAGTAATTCACCGCCCCATTGCCATTGCCTGACGAACCAGCAGTTACGGTTATCCATACTGCGTCAGAAACAGCAGTCCAAGCGCATCCGGCTTGCGCCGTGACGCTGAACGAGCCATTTCCGCCTGCCGCTTGGTGACTCGCGCTCGTCGGGCTGAGATTGTAAGAGCAACCCGCCGCCTGAATTACTGTGAAAGTTTGCCCGCCAACCGTAATTGTTCCTGTTCGCCCCGCACCAGTGTTTGGCTGGACTGTGTAATTAACCGTGCCGTTTCCATTTCCGGCGCTGTTTGTGGTAATCCACGGTACGTTGGAAACAGCCGTCCAGGCGCAACCAGTCTGCGCAGTGACACTAAACTGGCGAGTGTCCCCGCTTGCCGGAATATTCACGTTAATCGGGTTGATGCTGTACGAACAGATTATCGCCGCCTGCGTGATAGTCACAGTTCGCCCCGCTACGGTGATTGTTCCGGTTCGTTGCTGTCCGGTGTTATTCGCTTGGACGGAATAACCCACCGCACCGCTTCCGGTTCCCGAAGCACCGGAAGTAATGGTTATCCAATTGACGTTTGAAACTGCAGTCCGCTGGCATCCCGAATCGGGTGTGGAAACGTTGATGATGCCGTTTCCGCCATTTGAACCATAACCTGCGCTCGTCGGCGAAACAGTAAAGCTGCAAGCTGCCGCCTGATTGACTCTAAACGTCAGCCCAGCAGCCGTGATTGTGCCTGTCCGAGCCGCGCCCGTATTTGGAGCGACGGTGTAGTTAATTGTTCCGCTTCCGTTACCGCCGACCGTATTAATCGTGATCCAGTTCGCATTGCTCGTCGCCATCCATGTGCCGCAAGGTCCCGAAGCATTGACATCAAAACTGCCTGCGCCACCGCCGCCGGAAACGTTTGCGATCGTCGGAATCAAACTAAATACGCAAGCCGCTTCCTGATTGACAAAGAACGCTCGATTGTCAATTTCGATCTTGCCGGTTCGCGCCTCTCCAGTATTTGCGGCGACATTAAAAGTAACCGTCCCATTGCCGGTTCCGCTCCCGCCAGTGATCGTAATCCAAGGCTCAATGGTTGTCGCCGTCCAGGCGCAGCCTGCTCCGGTTGTAACGCTAAAGCTCCTGCCAGTTGCACTGCTTGCCGGAATGGTCACGCTCGTCGGGCTGATGTTGTATGTGCAGCCATCTTCTTGCCTCACGGTAAACGTCTGATTGCCGACTGAAATTGTGGCGGTGCGCTCGGCGCCCGTATTTGCGGCAACTGTAAAATTAACGGTTCCGTTGCCGGTTCCGCTTCCGCTTGTCGTTATCCACGAGACGCTGTCGGTTGCCGTCCACTGGCAATTTGCAGCAGTTGCAATGCTAAAGCTAAAGGTGCCGCCCGTTGCGGGAACGGTTCTGCTCGTCGGACTAAGAGTGTATGAACAAGCCGGAGCGGGCGGTTGGGTAAGCATAATTGTTTCCCCGTTGACGGTGATTGTTCCCGTTCGCGTAGTGCCCGTATTGTTCTCAGCAACGGAGAAAGTTATTGTCCCGCTGCCGTTGCCAGAACCTTGCAGTATTCTGATCCAATCGTGACTGGCAACCGCTATCCACGGACAATAGCTTGCATTGGAAGTGGTGACATTAAAAGATCGGCTATCGCCGGTTGCGGGAATAGTAATGCTCGTCGCAGAAAGCGAGTATGTGCAGCCGACCGCCAGACATTTGGAAAATTCCGATGTTCCGTCCTGGGCATTGGTCGCCGTGGCGGTGACGAAATCACGGGCGGTCGAAAGGCTTACTGCAAAAGTAGGATTGAAATTGACGCTGCCCGTTGAATCGGTCGAAACGGTCGTATTTCCCAGATAATACCTGCCCTCGCCATGACCTGAATTGTCGCAACTGTCGTTGCCGTAAAAATCAATTGTGACGGTTTTATTCGGCGAGCTGCTAAACGAACCGGAAATCGTCAGGGTGTTCGTTCCCGAAAGTCGGCTCAAAACCGGGTAATTTAACAAGTTATTCGCGCTTGCATCTCCATCGCCGTTGTCGTTTGGCGTAACGCCCGTCGGCGCCAGATCAATGCCAAGCTCGGTATTGGCAAATATCCGGTTGCGCCGAAAAACATTTCCGATGCCGCCTTGATGGTAAATGCCAAAATCATCGTTAAAAGCGATAACGTTATCATCACTCGATGTGTCGCCGCCAATTAAGTTATCGCGCGCGCCGCCGCCGATAAAAATTCCGTAGTTCGCGTTTCCAATGTCGGTATTTGCAGCCGAACTCGTGCCGATGAAATTGTCCTGCACGACGTTGCCGTTAGTTCCGTTGCCAGAGATATAAACTCCGGCGTTACCGTTTCCGGCGATGATATTGAATTTGCCCGGTTCGCCGACGCGATTGGCTTTGCCAATGTCACCCGCTCCGTTAAAGATAGCGACACCGCTTTGACCGTTGCCGATACCGTCGCCCGTTGCTGTTCCGGCATTTAGTTTACCGATGATGTTGTTGATAATTCGATTATTGTAAGATTGCTCGCCGGTAATGAAGATGCCGTCGTTGTTGTTTCCCCCGATGTAATTGCGGTTATCTGTGGTTTCGCCCCCGATGCGGTTGCCAAAAGTGTTTTGCAGGAAAATCCCGTTTCTGCCGTTTCCGTCATCGGTATTGACACTGCTGTTTCGGTAGCCGATGTAAGTGTTTTCAATAATGTTATTATGCGGCGTCGGACGCGGATCATTCGGGAAGGCAGAAATATTGATCCCGTCCTGCCCGTTGCTGTAGATAAAATTGCGTGTGGTTTGGTCAGCAGCGTTGCCGATGCGGTTGTCGTAGGGATTGGATACTCCAAAGAATTGAACTCCATGAAGATATATCCCATTGCCGCCGTTATGATGAATAATCAATCCCTCGAAAACAGCTTTATCGAATTTGCCACTGATGCCGTGCAGGGCAAAATTGCGAATTTCGAGATTGCGAATATGCTCGTCGTCGCTGTTTCCCCCGTCCACAAGCCCGCTTACCTGACCAGCATTAAATCCGTCGAGAACCACTTTTTCTCCGTTTGGCTTGCGCCCGTCAATGTGGTCGTTCTGACCGATAACCAGTTGAACTGGCTGGTTGTTTCCAAAATATGACCAGACGTAAATGACCGAAACATCATTGGTAAATCTGATGTTGTCGGAATGGTAGCTCCCGACACCATTGCTTTGGTTGTTAACCGGTAAATAGCCTACGGTTGCTCCGCAGCCGGGGACGGCAGCCCATCCCGCAACTCCGGTAATTCGAATTCTTTCGCCTTCAGTCAACGGACGACCAAGACGACCTGCGGGCGCCGCCGGGTTATCAAATTGTGAATTCGCCACTAACAGAGCTTCGCGCAAGGTCAGGTCCCCATCGCATTCCGTGTTGTCTGCGCTGGTATCAACGGTAAGCGTCGCTCCGGCTTGGATTGTTGCAACGCTTACTAGTAAGACGAACAAAGCCGAAATTAATGAGAATGAAAAGCGGGTGATTAAGTGATTGTTCCGAGTCATTTTCATTTTTCTCCAATGTGTTTTCATTTCTATTCGCGTGATCCTCAATTCGCCATCGAAGAATCTTGATGGCGGTTCCTGTCGAAACTTCTGTTGCCAAATCTGCCGGCGCGAGCGATAATCGTTCCGCTTTTTGAACCAATCCGTCGCCCGCTGGCTGACAGAGTGAAAACGATTTTTCCCTCTGATTAATAACGCCGAAAAAGCGAGCAAACTCCATCAAGCGCCGGCAGATTTTTTTGAGACAAAAAAGGCGGGCAGGAGGCATAAAGCTTAAGTATCGAATCCGGGAGCCTAGCGAAATGACGACAAAGGCGGAGATCACACAACTGCTCATCGCGGACGGCAAAGCCGACCGAAAGATTTTGGACATGCGGCTGCCGCTCGTTTACGACAGATTGCGCCGAATCGTCGCGAGCTAGGCGCCGAGGTTTTGAAGCAACGTCAAACAAATCAGCGCCTTTGGTGCTGTTTTTCACATTTTCGCGGTTTAGAAAATGAATAACGATTCGGAATGGGAAAAACTTAACGAGATTTTTGCCGCCGCAGCGGGGCTTGATCCGGCAGACCAAAGCGAATTTCTGCGGCAAATTGACGATGCTGATTTGCGCCGTGAAGCTGAAGCGATTTTGGCGGCGAGCAATCAAGCTGCTGGGAAGAATTTTCTTTCAAAAGATGTTTTCGCCGCCGGCGTCAAAATTTTAACTAAAAGCGAAGATTCATTTGCAGGCAAACAAATAGGGCGTTATAAAATTCTCCAAGAATTGGGATGCGGCGGAATGGGCGCCGTCTTTTTAGCTGAGCGTGAAGAATTTCGCCAGCGGGTCGCGTTGAAAATTATTAAGCGCGGAATGGACACAGACGAAATAGTCCGCCGTTTTCGCCGCGAGCGTGAAGTTCTTGCCGAATTAAATCACCCAAACATAGCACGCTTGTTCGACGGCGGCACGACAGACGATGGCTTACCGTATTTCGCGATGGAATATATCGAAGGTAAGCCACTGAAAGAATTCTGCGACGATCAAAAGCTCAATCTCGAAGAGCGCCTCACGCTATTTCAAAAAGTTTGCTCGGCTGTCGCTTATATTCACCGGAATTTTATAGTTCACCGAGACATCAAGCCCTCGAATATTTTGGTAACAAGCGAAGGCGAGCCGAAATTGCTCGATTTCGGGATTGCCAAGCTGCTCGCTTCGGACATAGATGAGCGAACCCTGACTTTAACACAAGCTGAAAATCGAATGCTGACGCCCGAATATGCTTCGCCCGAACAAATTCGCGGCGAGCGCATAACGCCCGCGTCCGACATTTACTCACTCGGAGTTCTGCTCTACGAGCTTTTGTCGGGGCAGCGCCCTTTTCGCCTGCAAAACTGCCGGGCAAATGAAATTCTGCAAATCATCTCTGAGCAGGAGCCGCCATTGCCTTCGACCGCAGCAGCTAAGACAGAAGAGGAGAAAAGGAGTAAAGGAGAAGAGGAGACAAAAAATTATTCCTCTTCTCCTCTTCTCGCCATCTCGCCATCACGCCTCAAGGGCGATTTGGACAATATTACGCTCAAGGCTTTGCGAAAAGAGCCGGAACGTCGTTATCAATCGGTCGAAGAGCTTTCGGAAGATATACGGCGGTATCTCAATGGTTTGACCGTCCGGGCGCGTCCGGCAAGTTTCGGCTATCGCGCCACGAAATTCATCAGGCGCAATCAAACGGCAGCGGTGAATGCGACAATATTTGTTCTGCTGTTTGCCGCTTTTGGCGCGAGTTGGCTGTATTTTTTTAGCCGCGCGCAAACTGAAAAAGCGCCGCCGCAGAAAATTTCGGCTGCGAAGCTCGCGCCGCGCAGGATTGCGGTTTTGCCGCTTAAAAATTTTTCCACCGAAACGGGCGACGAATACTTGAGCATTGGTTTAACCGACGCGCTAATTACCAAACTCGGAAACATCCATCGTTTAGCCGTGCGCCCTTTAAGCGCGGTGAAAGGGTTTGGCGCAAATTCGATGACATCACGCGAAGTCGGCGAAAAGCTCCAAGTCGAATCAATTCTGCAAGGCTCGATTCGGCGCGAGAACGAGCGTTTTCGGATTTCCGTCGAGTTGGTTCGAGCCGGCGACAATCAGATTTTATGGTCGGGCGAATTCGATGAAGCTGTTGAAGATTTAGCAAAATTTCAGGATGCTTTTGCTGCCGCTATCGCCGAAAAATTATCTCTAAATATCTCCGATGAAGACCGCGAGCGGCTTGAGCGGCTGAAAACGACCGACAACGAAGCGTTTCGCTTATACCTGCGCGGTCGCTATGTCTGGAATAAGCGGACGGCTGACGGTTTGCGAGAAAGCGCAGACTATTTCCGTAAGGCGATTGACCGCGATCCAACGTTTGCTTTGGCTTACGTCGGGCTTGCTGACGCTTATGCGCTTTCCAGCGAATACAATGTCGCGCCGCCTGCCGAAACATTTCCGCGCGCCAAAGCCGCCGCGAAAAGAGCGCTGGAAATCGAACCGAATCTTGCCGAACCGCACACAACGCTCGGATATGTTCTGGCAAATTACGATTGGAATTTCGCCGAAGCCGAGCGCGAATACAAGCGTGCCATAGAATTAAATCCGAATTACCCGACATCGCATCAATGGTATGCCGAGTTGCTTCTAGCTTTAACGCGGTTTGACGAAGCAATTGCTGAAATCAAACGGGCTCAGGAATTAGACCCGCTTTCGCCGATAATTCAAACGGTTGTTGGGCTGATTTATTACCAATCGCGCGATTACAAATCCGCCGTCCCGCAGTTCCAAAAAACGATTCGGGAAAACCCGGATTTTCCTTATGTTCACTGGTACTTGGCTTTAACCTATGACCAACTGGGAAAATTTGATGAAGCAGCCGCTGAGGAATTAAATTTTCTACGCCTCACGGGAGCAAACGAAAAAGACATTATCGCGCTGCGGGAAATTTATCAAAAACAGGGATGGAAACCATTTCTCCGGTCGTTGATAGCAAATAGCGACGCCGCACGACAAAAAGGTTATCTGCACGCTTTCACGCAAGCTTTTCTTTACACCAGAGCAGAGGAGCGAGAAAAGGCACTCGAATGGCTGGAAAAATGCTACGACGAACGGGTCCGTTACCTGCTTTACATCAAAGCCGATCCGAATCTCGATTTTCTGCGATCTGATCCGCGTTTTCAGGATTTACAGCGCCGCATCGGATTACCGCAGTAAAAAACTCCACGAATGGATGCGCGCAAGACGATTTCTACGAAGCGGGCACCAAAGCAACAGTTACCGGAGTTCGTCCAGCCGATTTAGGTTTTATACCGTTTGCAGAAAATCTTCAACAAAAGTTGCTGCTTTTTTGATTGTTAGGGCAAAGCACTGTTTTGTTTTTGCAGATTTTACGTATTTGCAATTTTCAACAGGCAATTCTGCCGCCAAATACTTTTTTATTTAATACTGCTGCTTGTCAGATAATCTTCAGCGTCCGGTAACTATCGCAGTGAAATCGCTATCCACCGCCTGATAATTGCCGTCTAGTATATAAATGTGGAAGTTTGGTCTGGTCTTGCGGGTAGCGAATCCTCACTATTCGCGCATTCGAGGCACCTAACGGCGAACCAAAACCAGATATTATGGGAGTTACCACCGGAACAAAATCTGTTGGCGTCAAGTTGAGCGAAATGCTGTACCATCCATTCCCAATTGAGAAATGGAAAAAGTACCGAACCTCTCCATCAGAACGCCGTTGCTTCCAACTTTCGCCCAAGCGATCAGAGAATTATCTCGATAACGCAAAGAATGGTTACAGCTAAAGCCAGATGAAGTATTTGGAAGAGATGTAAACGCATGGAAGATTCTCCTTTTATTCGGGCGAGACTGAAGCTCGGGAGTTGTCAAATCCGCCGAAGCGGGCGATAATCGCTTTCGCCAATAGAAAACGAATCGTCGCCCGCCAGCGGCGAATTCAAGGAAAGAAAATTTCCCTCTGCTTGATAACGCCGGAAACGTGCGCGAATCCCATCACGTTTGGCGAAAAAATTTTCTTAACGACAAACACAAGAAGTTTTCGCGCCCGCCAAAACCGGTTTTCTGGAAAAATGGCTGAGACAGCCGGAGACGTAACGCAATTACTTGTTGCTTTCGGAGAAGGCAATCGTGAAGTTTTAGACGAACTTTTGCCGCTCGTTTACGATGAACTGCGCCGGATTGCCGCCCGTTATCTCGAACATGAACGACGCGACCATACTTTGCAGCCAACGGCTCTGGTTCATGAAGCTTATCTGAAACTCGTCAATCAGCATTCGGTCGACTGGCAAAACCGCGCGCAGTTTTACGGTTTGGCGGCAAACATGATGCGACGGATTCTGGTCAATCACGCCGAAATGAAAAAAGCCGGAAAACGCGGTTCGGGTGGCGAGAAGGTTTCATTTGATGAAGCATCGGTTTCGATTGAAGAGCTTGATTTTGATTTGCTCGCTTTGGACGAAGCGTTGAAAAATCTGGAAAAGCTTGACACGGAAAAAACCCGGCTCGTTGAAATGAAGTTTTTCGGCGGAATGACGACACAGGAAATCGCAGCCGCAACCGGCAAATCAACGGCGACAATTGAGCGCGATTGGGCGTTTGCGCGGGGCTGGCTTTACAAAAGTTTGGCGGAGGAAAGATGAATGACGCTGAGTGGAAAAAACTGAATGAAATTTTTGCGGTTGCCATCGAGCTTGATGCAGCAGCGCAAAGCAATTTTCTGCGACAAATTGACGACGTGAATTTGCGATGCGAGGCGGAAGCGATTCTGGCGGCAAGCAACAAAGCGGCAGGGAAGAATTTTCTTTCCGCTGATGTTTTTGCCAAAGGCGCTCAAATTTTGGCAAACGAGGAAAATTCGTCTCGAAATGGGCGCATCGGTCGTTACAAAATTATTCGGGAAATCGGGCGCGGCGGAATGGGCGCGGTTTACGAAGCCGCGCGCGAGGATTTCCAGCAAACGGTTGCTATAAAAATCATCAAACGCGGGATGGACACGGACGAAATCATCCGGCGTTTTGAACGCGAGCGTCAAGTTTTAGCCACTCTCAATCATCCTTTCATTGCGCGCCTTCTCGACGGCGGCGCGACCGACGACGGTTTGCCGTTTCTCGTGATGGAATACGTCGAAGGATTGCCCGTCACCGAATTTTGCGAGCGAAACATGCTCGGAATCGAAGAGCGTCTCGCGCTGTTTCGCAAAGTTTGCGCAGCGGTTTCTTACGCGCATCAAAATCTGATTATCCACCGCGACATTAAGCCTTCAAATATTTTAGTCACCAAAGAAGGCGAGCCAAAGCTGCTCGATTTCGGAATTGCCAAATTGCTTAACCCCGATAAAGCGGGCGGCACAACCGAAACCGGATTTCGGATGCTGACGCCTGAATACGCTTCGCCCGAACAAATTCGCGGCGGACGCGTGACGACCGCGAGCGACGTTTACTCGCTCGGCGTTCTGCTTTTTGAGTTATTAACTGCGCAAAAACCTTATCGAATCACGAGCCGCAACGCGGCGGAAATTATCCGCGCCGTCTGCGACACCTTGCCTGAACGCCCGTCGTCAGTTGTCAGCCGCCCGTTTTTAAAATCTGACGACGCTACAGATAAAAACAAACAACGAGCAACGAACGACGGACGACGAACAAAATCGCTGAAAGGCGATTTGGATAACATTGTTTTGAAATCTTTGAGAAAAGAGCCGGAAAATCGTTATTCGTCGGTCGAACAGTTTGCCGAAGACGTGCGACGGCATTTATCCGGTTTGCCAGTTTTGGCGCGTCCGGCTACTTTCGGTTATCACGTTTCCAAATTTGTACGCAGAAACCGAACGACAGTTGCATTTGCCAGCATAGCTTTAATCGCTTTGCTCGCGGCTTTATCAATCGCCGTTCGGTTAGCAGTTGTGGCGAGACAGGAACGCGTTCGCGCCGAAAAACAATTTCAAAATGTTCGCCAACTGGCAAACAGATTGCTCACTGAGTTTGACGAAGAAATCCTAAATCTTCCCGGTTCGTATCCCACGCGCATCAAATTGGCGCAAGTCTCGTCCGAATATCTCAACGCATTAGCGCAGGAAACCGATGATCCCGCGATTTTAAAGGAATTGGCGGAAGCGCATATTCGACTCGGAGACGGTTACGGCTTCAGCTTGGGAAATCCGGAAGCGGCTAAAAAACACCAGCGATTAGCTGTTGAAATTTCACGTCGTTTGGTTGCCGCCGTGCCCGAAGATTTGGCGGCAAGGGAATTATTAGCGAAAAGCTTGGACAGTCAGGGCGGCGAAACCCTGGCGGAAAGAGAGCAGGTTCACCGCGAGGTGATTAGCCTGCGCGAAGAAATCGTTTTAGCCAAGTCGGACGATATTCAAGCGTTAAGTAACTTGTCTGATGCTTATTTATCTTTCGGTAATTTTTTGAGAGGCGTTGAACGCCGCGAAGAGTCTGTGGCAAATTATCGTCTGGCGGTCGAAAAGCGAAAACGACAAATCAACCTGCTCGAAAAAAATGAGCTCACTTCGCAGGAGTTTGACTCGCTATTTTGGGCTTATATATGGAGCGGAATCAACGAGGGAAGCAATTTCAACGATTGGAAAACAGCGACCCTGAATTTTTCCAAAGCCGACGAAATATCAGATACAGCAGCCGCTAAATTTCCCGACGACAAACGCTCGCAAACCAACCTTTATTTCGCTCATCTCTGGCTCTCGCGCGCCGCGGAAAAGCAAGGTGATTACCGCGCCGCTTTCCAGCAAAACCAAATTAGTCTGCGCTTGATTAGAGAAGCCTCAACGCGCTTCAATTTATTCTGGCAACACACCGTAGCGCGTTATACGCTTAAATCGGTCGAGTTGCTTCAAAAGCTCGGCGAAACGGAAAAGGCTTTGACTTTACTGAGCGAAGCTCTGGCTCTGCGCCGCGAAGCCAACGCCGTGGACCACGCCAACCCGCGCAGCAAATACGCTCACGCCTTTATTTTTTCCGAAGCCGGAAGAATTTTTGCAGATATGCGAAAATTCGATGCGGCGCTTGCCGCATACCGCGAAGCCGAGACGTCGTGGCTTGCTGCACTGGAAATTAATCCGCAAGACCCTGAAATCCGCCGCGGTTTGGCAAATGTCTATTTGGGTTTGGGCGATTTAAGCGCCGAGTGCCCTGTCGGGACGACTAAAATCAAAACGAAAAACTCGGAAAGATTGCATCAGGCAAATGCTTTTTATGAAAAATCGCTCGCCGCATTTACAAAACTCCAACTCGAAAATCGGAATATCTCTCACGACGAGGAAAATTTACGGCTCAGTAAAGAAAAAATTGCGATTTGCTTACAAAAGCTAAACAACAAGTCTTAATAAATTACCGAACAGGTTCTCGCAAAACGATTTCGACGGCGCGTGCGGCAACATCGGCAACCGCCGGATTCGATTTTCCCAGACCGGCAACCTGCATCAACGCTTCGCCAGTTCGCGATAAAAGCCTTACAAGATCGCCTTCAGCCGCGGCGGATTCTTCGACCAGCTCGTCCCAATCCGCGCCTCCAGCCCAAAAAGCCGCTGTTGCGGCGGCGCTGAAATTCATCTCTGGCGTCGGTTCAACTCCAAAACGCCATTCCTGTCCGGCAACTTCAAACGCCACGGTTTCAAATTCGCCCAAAATCTGCAGAACATTGTCTTCAAGCGGGAGATCGCCGTAATTTCTGTCCGGATCAGAAGCGAGCGCAGCCATCAGCGCAACTGTTTGCGGCAATTCGTAATCGGTAAAAAATCCGCGCCGCAAAGCCTCGCCAACTAGCAGCGGGCGGTCAACGCGCACATCCGCAAGCCAGCGA
The DNA here is from genome assembly GCA_030863175.1 of Acidobacteriota bacterium. Lineage (GTDB taxonomy): Bacteria > Acidobacteriota > Blastocatellia > Pyrinomonadales > Pyrinomonadaceae > JALZCH01. Next base: position 29,464 of record JALZCH010000015.1, read on the forward strand.
CCTTCTTCCGTAACTTTTTGCCCGTGATAATCGAGATAACCGAAAAAGTCCAAAACCTTGGCGCGATTCTCAAAGGGCTGCCAGATTTCGCCTCGCAAAACATCAATGTCGCGCGAGAGTTTTTCCAGCCGATCAGCGTCTTCCAGAAAATTCCATAAAACTCCTAGACAACTGTGCCGCTCAGTCCGGCTCAAACCCGAGGGCGGCAGAGATTGAATCAATTCTTCAATTAAATCCAACGCCTCCGAATTTTCATTCTCGACCTGCGAAAATTTAGGCTCGTCCAAAGCCGGATTTCTGCCTTCGTGAATGTCTAGAAAAGCATCTTCCAGCGATTTTTCGTGAAGGGGATATTTTTTTGCGTAAATGCGATTGATGCGTGAAAGCTGAAGCGTCGCTCCTTGTCCGTCGTCACGCATCGCCACGACTTTTTCGCCGTGTTTTTGCAAGACCAGAAAAAACCTGCGCCCTCCACGCCCTTGCGTGACAACTCGCCCTTGTTGCACATTGTCAGTCAGCCAGCGTTGACGCAGTTCGGCACGCGTGTCCGGTAGATTTTCATGCAAACGCATTCGGGCGGACGCCAATCTTTCCAAGCCCCGCACGTTGTCAACTGAAACCTGAAAACCGCTTTCTTTCAAATTTTGCGCGATAAAGCTTTCGGTCCGGCTGCGTTCGCGCTCTAATTTGCTAATTTTCTGAACCGTTTCCCGAAACGCAAACGAACGTTCGGCAATTTCGCGCACCTGAGAAAAACTTCCATAAGCGTCGAGCAGATTTAAAAGGCTCGTATAAGTCGCCCGAAACTGACTTTGCAGCGGGTCTGGTTGTGCACGAAGCAAATTCGCAATCCGCAGAGGATTTTGATAAACCCCAGGCGCGAGAATCGCAAAACCGACATTATCCCGCCCACGTCTGCCCGCGCGTCCGGTCATTTGCTGCAATTCGGAGGCGAAAAGCGGACGCCAGCCATCGTTTCCGCGCGTGTCAGCGTTCGAGATAACGACTGTTCGCGCGGGAAAATCAACTCCGGCGGCAACGGTCGAAGTCGCAAAAATCGCGTCGAGAAGACCAGCAGCCATCAACTTTTCCACTAAAAGTTTCCAAGCGGGAACGTGACCGGCGTGATGCGAAGCGACGCCGCCGCGAATCACTGTATTGCGATGTTTGTGGTAAGCAATTTCGGGATGAGCTTCGACATACTCGCGGACAAACTGACGACGTTTTTCGGCGCGTTCGGCATCCTGCGTTTTGAAATTTTTCGCCACAAGCGCAACTTCCTGAGCCGCTTCATCGCATCGCTTGCGCGTTGGCAAAAAAACGATGGCGGGCAACAGATTGAATCCACGTAAAGCCGAAATTAATTGCGGCGGCGGAATTTCCGGCAGTTTAAATCTCATTTGCAGTTTATTTTAACTTTTTGTGTCCAGCGTGCAAGCAGAATTTCAGAAGACCGCAAAATACCGGGAAAATAATATTTATGATGCTCAACGAATTAACAGCTTTCTAACATTTATCTCGCCAGTTCACTTGCAATCAAAGCGCGGGTTTTGTCTCGCAGTGTTTCCATACCGTTTTCAACCATCAAACCGGCAGTCTCAATCGGCGGCAAAAAGACGAGTTCGATTGTGCCGGGATAAGCCACTCCCGTTTTTTTGCCCATCAGATAATCAGAATTTTTAATTGCAACCGGGACAATTGGCGTTTGGGTTTCGAGAGCAACTGAAAAAGCGCCGCGTTTGAAGGGCATTAATTCGGCGGGCAGAGCACGCGTGCCTTCGGCGAAAATCGCAAATGAAACGCCCTCGGCGATTTTTTTGCGTACGGCTTCGAGAGTTTGGTAAGCGCGTTCCGCGTTCGAGCGGTCAATCGGCAAAATGTTCACCCATTGCATCCCGTAGCCGAAAACCGGAACTTTCAATAATTCCTTTTTCGCCACGAGTCCCATTTTTTTGCCCGTATGCGCGAACATCGCCGCCGTGTCGAGATATGAACGGTGGTTCGAGGCAAAAACGTATGCCTTGTCAGGTTCTAAATTTTCCAAACCTTTTGTGACAACGCGAGCGCCGCACAGACGTAGCCACCAACGCGCGCCCCAGCGTGCAAACGGATAAAACCATTCGCGACGCCGGATCAAACCGAGAACGAGCAGAATCGGCGGCGCAATGACGAAAACCATAAACGCGACGACCGTGAGCGACCAGAAATACCAAAGTCGCCCGGTAAAATTGCGCTTCGTGATAAACTTCTGCTCCGAGAAAACAATTTTTTGATTTTTCGCTAATTTTTCGGAGAAAGTTTGGGTTAAATGTTCAGACATCTTTTTGTTTTGCTCGTAACGTTTCTTTTCGCGCCCGCTTTTGTTTTAGCACAAAAAACGGCTGTTCCATCACCCGAATCAATTTTAGGTTTTCACCCGACAACCGATAAAACCATCGCTGATTGGGTGCAAATCAACAATTATTTTCAAAGACTCGATGCCGCGAGCGACCGCGTAACGGTTCAAACTATTGGCGAAACGACTTTGAAAAAGCCTTTTATTGTAGCTTTTATAAGCGCGCCCGAAAATTTAAAAAACCTTGAAAGATACAAACAAATTCAAGCCCGCCTCGCTGATCCTCGTTTGGTCAAAAATGAGTCGGAGCGCGCCAATTTAATTACTCAAGGCAAAGCGGTCGTCGCAATTTCCTGTTCGATTCACTCGACCGAAATCGTCGCCTCGCAAATGTCTATGAATCTTGCTTATGAATTGGCGACGGCGCGTGATGCGGAAACCCTTGAAATTTTAAATAACACAATCTTACTGTTGATTCCTTCGATGAACCCGGACGGAATTCAAATCGTCGCCGATTGGTATCGCAAAACTCTGAATACTTCAGCCGAAGGCAGCACACCGCCGGAGCTTTATCATTTTTACGCCGGACACGATAACAATCGCGATTGGTTTATGCTCAATCTGAAAGAAACCCGTCTGGTCACGGATTTATTCTGGAAAAACTGGTATCCGCAGATTGTTTACGACGTTCACCAGATGGGAACGAGCGGCGCGCGTTTTATCATTCCACCGTTTTTCGATCCGCCGAATCCGAATATTCCGCCGTTGATTTTGCGCGAAGTCGGTACAATTGGCTACCGAATGGCGGCTGATTTACAAGCCGAGAACATTTCGGGCGTGGCGACAAACGCTTATTTCGACACCTGGTGGCACGGCGGTTTTCGTTCGACGCCGTATTATCACAACTCAATCGGCATTTTATCCGAAGCCGCGAGCGCGCGTCTGATGTCACCGATTACAGTTACCGAAGCGGAGTTAAGAAAAGAGCAAAAACGGCGCGGGCTTGATTCGCCTTTGGAGGTGGCGACAAATCATCCGCATCCATGGACGGGCGGCGTTTGGACACCGCAGGACATTGCGCGGATCGAAATGATCTCGTCGCGAGCGGTTTTAAAAATGGGCGCGAAATTTCGGCAGGAATATCTCGAAAATTTTTATAATCTCAACCACCAAAATCTCCAGCCGAATGCAAAACAACCCGTCGCGTATGTGATTGACGCCGCGCAGGCAAACGAAGAAAGCGTATCCCGTTTGATTGAAATTCTGCTTGCGCAGGGCGTCGAAGTTCACGAGTTAATCAGAGAACTGCACACTGACGAAACCGAAATTCCGGCTGGCAGCTTTGTTGTTTTTCTCGCGCAGCCGCAGCGGAACAATGTGCAGGCGTTGTTTGAACGGCAGGTTTATCCGAACCGCGTGAATGCCAACGGCGAGGCAGAACCGCCTTACGACGTGGCTGGCTGGACACTGCCTTTGCAAATGGGCGTTAAAACTACGGCTGTTCAAATTTTTAAAGACGCCGCACCTCAAAGCGCGGCGCGAAAAATAAACGACCTCAATCAAGCGCGACGCGTTTTAAATTTATCAGCAGCAAAAGAGCCTTTCGCCAAATTGCCGAACCCATTGAACAAAAACGTCCGAATCGGTTTGTACAAATCTTACAACGCCTCAATGGATGAAGGCTGGACTCGGTTTGTTTTCGATTCTTTTCAGATTCCGTTCAATTCGATTTTCGATGCGGAAGTCCGACGCGGCGATTTAAACGCGCGTTTCGACGCGATAGTTTTGCCTTCGCAATCAGAAAATCAGATCGTAAGCGGTTTAAGAAAAGGCGAATATCCGGATGAATTTGCAGGCGGAATTACCGAAGCCGGCGTGGAAAATTTAAGAAAGTTTGTCGAAGCCGGCGGCACGCTGATTTGTTTTGATGATTCCTGCGAAATGGCAATTAATCGTTTCAAGCTGCCGCTCAAAAATGTCTTGAGCGGCTTGAGACGAAACGAGTTTTACAATCCCGGTTCGATTGTCGGGCTTGAAGTTGACACGACGAATCCGCTTGCGAAAGGCTTGCGCCGCGAAACCCCGGCTTATTTCATAAACAGCGCGGCGTTTGAAGCTACAGACAATTCGAAAGTTAAAGTTGCGGCACGGTACGCCGCGAAAAACGCTTTGATGTCAGGCTGGATGATTGGCGAAAAATATTTGAATGGCAAAATCGCGCTCGCCGAAATCGAAATGGGACGCGGAAAAATCGTTCTTTTCGGTTTCCGCCCGCAGCATCGCGGGCAAACGTGGGCGACGTTTCCTTTCGTTTTCAACGCGCTCACACATTAAAATTTCAAAAGTTTTTATAAATCTTTGCGCTCTTTGCGGGAAACTTTGCGTCCTTTGCGGTTCAATTTTTAGGCTTAAAATTGAAACAGCAAAGGATGCAAAGAGACGACCGCAAAGAGCGCAAAAGATTTTTTGATATTTGCTTTCCTTTCGGGCTTTATCCGAAAATTCTCAAAAATTTTTCACAAAAATTTGAAACCTTTCTGCTGTTTTGGGAACTAAACATTCGTAAGGCAATTGAGAGCCGCGAAGTGCAATAATTTTCCGATGCTCTATCAAGCAAGCGTAGAAATAAACAATTTAATGGAAAGCTCCGATGATTTGATCGCCAGAGTTCAAAACGGCGACCGTGAAGCATTCGGTCTGATTTTCGAGCATCACTCCCGGTTTATTTACAAATTTATTTACGCGATGCTCGGCGAGCACAATTTGGCGGAAGAGCTGACTCAGGAAACTTTTTTGGGCGCTTACAAAGGAATTCACGCTTTGCGCGGCGAAGCGCAGTTGAAAACCTGGCTCTGCGGTATTGCGAAAAACGTCGTTTACAAATCGCTCCGTTCGAATCGGAAAGAAGGAAAGAAAAGCGATGATGAAGTCGAATCGCTCGACGTGCATGACGACAAAAATCTGACGCCCGACCGCGAGTTTTTGAGCAAGGAATTAAATCAATTAATCCGCACGGCTCTTGCGAAACTGGACGCGGATAAACGGCTCGTTTTTACGCTCAAAGAGCTGCAAAACTTGAGTTACCAGGAGATTTCGGAAATTACGGGATATGCGATTCCGAAACTTAAAACGGATTTACATCGTGCAAAAAACGAGATGCGCAGCAGGCTCGCGCCGTATCTGGAGGTGAGAAAATGAAGTGTGAAAAATACCTGATTTTGATTGACGATTTGGTGGAAGGCGAGCTTGATTCGCGAAGCGCGCGACAGGTAAATTTGCACGTTTTCGCCTGCCCGACGTGCGGCGCGCATTATGAAAATTTAAAACGCGAAAAAGAGATTTACGCGCATTTTCTGTTTGACGCCGAACCTTCAAACGACCTTTGGGCGAAATTCCAAACAAAGCTCGAAACCGAAGCTATTGAAGCTCCGCGCTCGGAGCGAATACTTGCCGGAATTAACGGCTGGAAAGAAAATTTCTTCGGATTTTTCCGTTTTTCTCCAGCGTTAGCCTGCGCCGCGTTGATTCTCTTGTTCGGAATCGGTTTCGCTTTATTCAATTTCTCGACCAATGAAAACGCTCCGAAAAATGATTATCTGGTAGAAAACCAACCGAAAACGGGCGAAAAAGAAATAGTCGAAACAAATTCATCAACTGATGAAAAAAGCAGTGAAAATACTGTTTCTCCGAAAAACACAGTTGCGGAAAAAAGGTTTTCAAATCCTAAATCAAAGCGCGAAACCGGCATTAAAACCGTTCCGGTTAAAGAAACAAAAATAAAGAAAAAGGCATTTCCTGAAACGCGCCAAGTGAATCATGTTGAAATTGCCGAATTGACCGAAGAGCAATTGCAAATAAAGCAGATCAGAGCTTTGGAAACGGAAGCTGCCAAACAAGCCGAAAAGATCGAGCTTTTGCTTCGAGCCTTTAGAAATGCGCGTTCTGAAGAAGGCGGCGAAGCGTTTGATGTGGCTTACGAAAAGGCACAAGCGCGCAAGCTGCTCGAAAAAAACGTGCATCTCCGACGAAGCGCCGAAACTTACGGGAGTTTGTACACCAAGGAAATTTTGAGCCGGGTCGAACCTTATTTGCTCGATATTGCCAATCTTGAAAACAAGCCTTCGGCGGAAAAAGTGCGCGACATAAAAGAGCGCGTCAAAAATCAAAATATTATTGCCAGTTTGCAAACCTACTAAGTGAAAGAAATTATGAACACCAGATTTTTTGGACAATTTAACGAATCTATTCGGAAATCAGGCGCTGCAATGTTATTAATCGCCGCGAGCGGCTTTGTTACGTTTTCGCCAGCAGCGAGCTTTGTCTTTCCGTTAAACCCGCTGGTTGCGGAAGAAGTCGCCCTTCAAGACAAAGATTTTGAGAGAGGATATCGCGAAGGAAGAGATTTGATTGACCGCGAAGAATGGGCGAAAGCGGCGGCTAAATTCAATGAGATTATCAGCAAATATCCTGATAATAAATTTAACGATGCCGCGCTTTACTGGTTGGCTTTCTGCTACAAAAAACAAAAGCAGTTCAAAGAAGCCAACGCCGCACTCGACCGTCTGCTGAAGGATTTTCCCGATTCATCGTGGGCTGACGACGCAAGAGTTATGAAGCTCGAAACCGGGCATCCGCTCGGAATCGTTTATTCGCCCAGTGCAACGACAATTGCTCCCGCCGCTCCGAACGGTATATATCAATCCAAGATGCCGAGTGATACTTTAAAAGGAACTTCGGTTAGTCCGACTTATGCCCAGAGCCTGATTCTTAACGATGTTTACAGCAGCATTGCGCCGACAAAACTCGACCGCGAAGATGAAATCAAGCTCGCAGCTTTTCAAAGTCTGCTTTCCGCCGACCCGAAAAGAGCGATTGAAACGGCTGGCGAAATTTTAAGAACCGGTTCAAAAGCCAGCGAGAGCTTTAAAACCGAAGTCATTCGCGCGTTTCGCAGCCCGCGTATGTCGAAAGCTCAGGGAATGACTTTTTTCTCAAACGGAGTCGGCAGTCAGTTTACGCCTCTTCTGAGAGAAACTCTGGTCAAAAGCTTTCAAAACGAATCGAGCGTTAAAATTCGCAAAGAAATTATTTACGCAATTGCGAGCATCAGCGGGGAGCAATCAGCCAGTTATCTCGCGCAGTTGTATAACTCTGAAACCGATGCCGAGATAAAAAAGGCGATTATCAATTCTCTGAGCAATCCATTGCACCAATTGTTAGAGACAAACTCAAACGTCAGCCCGTCCAGAAAAATTGCGTTTGATAAATTGATGGACATCATTCGCAACGAAAAAGACGCTGAACTTCGCCGCACCGCGTTTACAAATCTGCAAAGATTTGCCGGTTGGGCAGGAAGCGAACAAGCTGTTGAAATGCTTTCGCGGCTTTATGACGGCGAAACCAGCGAAGAATTTAAAATCTCAATCATTCAGTCTCTCTCAAATCTTAAGCACAATCAGGCTTCAAGAAAACTTTTGGAAATCGCCCGAAACGAAAAATCCGACAAGCTCAAGGTCGAAGCGATTTATGCGCTCAGAACCAGCAAAGACCCGGAAGTTTTAAAGTTTTTAGAAGAACTGATTAAGTAAAGCTCCCTAAACGACAAGAAAGGTAATTACAGCGTCTTCCTTTGCAGAAGAACGGTCTTTGTACGCCTTTTTTCCAAAGCGTGAGGGTTTTGATGGTAACTCTAAGTTTGTAAATCAATTGTCTGAATATTTTGCTGATGTCTGTAAAGGAGGAAAAACAGTATGCCGACAATAATGAATAGAAAGTTTGATAGCCCGAAATATTTTGTTTTTGCGATGATTTTGCTCTTTAGCATTTTCCTTCAGTTAGGTTTACACAGCATTAAAGCTCAAGCCGTAAACCAGTCGGAAGAACTTAATAAACCGGTTCCGCCTGGCATCCGGAAAATGTTGAAAGAGGCAAATGAGCTGGCGGAATCTGACCAACCGGAAAAAGCCCTCGCGATATTGGAGAGGATTCTTTCTCTCGCTCCAAATTATCTTCAAGCACATAAAAACTATATCTTTATTAAGATCTACCACCTGGATAAATATGATGAGGTGAGAGCCGAATACCAGGCTCGGCTTAACAAAGAGCCGAACAATCCTGTTTACTTAATGGCACTGGCTTTAGAGGAACCGCTTAGCCCTGCGAAAATCAAAAATGAACGGCTGACGAAAGTGACTGAAATCGCTCCCGACTGGACGTGGGCGTCTTACGCCAAAGCCAGATTACTTCACAGTAAAAAATCGGACGAAGCAATTAGTGAACTTTTAAAGTTTACTGAAAAAGAACCGGAAGAAGTCGAAGCCTTTGAATTATTACTGCAAATTCAAGAGAAACAGTCGGGAAGAATAGACGAAGCCGTTAAAACTGCCGAGAAAATGATTGCCAACCCGGTAACAAAGCTTTCAGGATTAAAGGCTTTATGGCGGCTCCGGCTTATCAAAGGGCAAGATTCGGATGATGCTAAATCGGAGCTTGCCGCGAAATTATCCCAATTAGCTTCTTCTGCACGCGATGTTGAAACTCTAATCGCCGTTTATTGGGCTTATACGAATTTGCTCAAAGACGAAAACGCCGCCGCGAAAGTTGAAATCGAAATTAAGAAACTTGATCCGACCTGGTCTAAATACCGAGGCGTGACGACCTCGAAATTTGTTTCTACAAATGCGGGTTTGCCGCGCCAAATTGTGACGATTAATAAACCGTCGGAGTTCGTCTATAAAATTGTTGAGATGAGCGAATCGCTGACGGCAAAAGAAAAAATGGCTCGTCTCGAAGAAATGCTCCGATTTAATCCGAAGCCGAACGTTAAATTTCTAATTTACAGTGAACTGCTCAAAATCGCCGAAAAAGACGGCGATTTCCCAAGCATAATCAAATATGCCGAAGTGCTCCGAGATATGGATCCCGAAGGCTCTGTTTTCAATTCAAAAATAGCTTTGGCATACGCTGAACTAAAAACAAATTTGCCCAAAAGCATTGCTTTAGCTTCTTCGGCAGAAAAAGCGACAGCTAAGTTTGAAAACCCGCCAACTCCAGTAAATACAAATCCTGATTGGATCAAAGAGAGTTTTCCTGAAAATTGGCTACAGCTTAATTATAAGTGGAAGCGATCAATTGCTTTGGAGGCATTAGGCTGGGCATATTTTCAAACCGGCAATTATAATCAGGCTGAAGTTAACCTGCGACAATCGAGTGAGCTTTGGCGCTCCGAAAAAAATCTGGCGCGTCTTGCAGATACGCTTGATAAATTAAACCGCTCCGAGGAGGCAAAAATAGCGCGGGCAGCTGCGGGCAAAGTATTTGAAGAAAAGCTGAAGGCTCGATTTATAGATTTGCCTTCTCAAGATTTTGAGCTTCAGACAATAGATGGGCGTAAAGTTCGTCTGTCGGATTTAAAAGGCAAAGTGGTGATGTTGAATTTCTGGGCAGCCTGGTGTTTCGGATGTGTAAAAGAGGCTCCCGAATTGGTCAAACTATACGATAAGTACAAATCTCAAGGATTTGAAATACTTGCCATCTCAACAGAATCCGAGGCTGAGCGTTATAAAGTGGCTCAATTTGTTAAGAGACACAATTTCAATTTTCCTGTCTTATACAATGAAACCGCCGCCAAGCTTTATAACGTTGAAGGTTTTCCGACAAATATTTTTATTGATCGGGAAGGGAAAGTTAAATACCGATCTTTAGGATATTTTAACGGAATCCATCGCGAATATGACTTCGTTATAAATGAATTAATCAAAAAATAATCAACTCGATATTAAAGGTCATCTCAAAAATCACTGCGGATTTTACGAAAACCTAAAGCTTGAACTTTAAGCACAGGAAAGAGCAAAAACACAACGATACATTTTGAGACGGCTTCTGGAAAGGTAACGAAAGTTCTTCTTTTTGAGAGGATACGGGATTCTTTGCCTTTTTTCCAAAAACTCAAAGCGAAGGAAAGTTTAAAATTATGATGGTCACAATCTACATCTCTTTTTTAATGTTAATGATTAGCCTGTTCGGTTTCCCAATCTCGGTTGAAGCGCAGGCGATTCAGAATCAATCGGCTGAAGGTTTGCAGAATCCGTTTCTGCTCAGAAAAAAATATCTCGATCACAACAACTACATCACGCCGATTTTTGAATTAAAGACGCAGGAGGAAAAATATCTCGCTTCTCCCGCGATGAAATCTCTCTATCTCGAAGCGATTATCCAGTTTGAAAGCTACGTCGGCAATTACGACGCGGCATACGCTTACGAAGATATGCTTTACGCCGATTTTCCTTCGACCAAAAATATGATCGAGCGACTCAAAAAAGACATCCCCGACCTGAAAAGCTCGTCGATTGCCGATTACAAAATGCTCGATGCCGTAGCCGCGATTGATTCGATTGCAGACCGTCAGCAGGTGATAATGATTAACGAAGAACACCGCACGCCGTTTCACCGCGCTTTGACGCTTGAGCTTTTGTCAAAGCTTTACGCTAAAGGTTTTCGCTATTTCGCCGCTGAGACGGTTGACGAAACCGATACGGAACTAAACAAACGCGGCTATCCAACGCAAAAAACCGGATTTTATACGGCTGATCCGGTTTATGCCGATGTCATTCGCACGGCTTTAAAAATCGGCTACAAAATCGTGCCTTACGAAAGCGTGGATGTAAATTGCAAAGCGCCGGAAAACAACGCGGAATTCTGCAACGACAAACGTGAGCGAGGGCAGGCGCAGAATTTGTATGACCGAATTTTGAAACAAGACCCGCAGGCAAAGATTTTCGTTCACGTCGGTCGCGGTCATAACGCTAAAGCTCTGCTTTCGGAAACCTTCAATTTTATGGCTTATTATTTTCAGCATCTCAGCAAAATCGAGCCTTTTACGATTGACCAGCTGCGTTTTAGCGAACGCCGAAATCCGGCGCTGGAACAGCCGCTTTATCGCCTGCTAACCAAAGAAAATATTTTGCAGAAACCGAGCGTTTATGAATCATCAAACGGCAAGTTTTATAACATGGGAGCTGGCTACGATATGCTGGTTTTCCACCCGCGCGTCAGTTATAAAAACGGACGAGCGACATTTCTCGAAATGAATGGCATTCGCCGAGCTGAAAAGTTAGATTTGAAAAAATTAAAGCTCGAATCCGCAAATCAAACTTTTAACGGAAAAGAACCTGTTTTGATTCAGGCATTTGTTGCGGAAGAAAGTGCTGATGCCATTCCGCTTGACCAGATTATTTTAAACCCGAATCAGAAAATTCCCGTTTTGATGCTTGCCAAAGGCAATTTTAAAATTCGCGCGATTGATAAATACGGTAAAGTATTAGGTCAGTATGAAAACTCGATTAAGTGATTAAAGGCAAACTTGCTAAAGGTTTTCTTTCATCTTTAATTCACTGACAAATTGAAATTTATGAATGAGCGAGGGGATAAGATAAAACCGGAATTAGGGTTGGTTTGCATCACGGCGTCGGAATCCGTGCGTTATCGAACCATCACGCGCAAACGTCTGCTTGAATTCGATGAACAAACGCAACGCGAAAAACTCCGAAATCTTTACGCGGCGAATCTCGAACGATTTAACAACGCCATCAATTTCTGCCGGGAAAATGGCATCCGGCTTTATCGCCTCACAAGCGGACTTTTCCCTTTTGCCGACGAAAGTTTCGGGATGGAAGTTTTACACGAATTTAAAGACCAGCTTGCCGAAACCGGACAACGCGCTTTAGCCAACGGTCTGCGCGTCGTTCTTCATCCCGATCAATACGTTGTTTTAAGTTCTGACTCGCCGACAGTCATCGAAAACAGCATCAAGATTTTAAAAATGCACGCCGAGATTTTCGATCTTCTCCAGCAGCCACGTTCCGAATGGTCTTTGATGAATATTCACGGCGGAAAATCAGACCGCGCCGACAGACTTGTCGAAACGGTTTCCAAATTGCCGGAAAACATTCGCTCGCGCGTTACCTTCGAAAACGACGAACACGCTTACAGTTCGGCTCAAATTCTCGAAGTCTGCCGCCGAACCGGAGTTCCGTTTGTTTTCGATGCGCATCATCATGTTTGCCGCGAAGGTCTTGAATCTTATGATGATCCGTCAGTCGAAGAAATGTTCTGGGCGGCGCGCGAAACCTGGAAAAATCCCGACTTGCAGCTTGTCCATATTTCAAACGGGCGTGAGCGTTTTAACGAACGCTCGCACAGCGACGTGATTACCGTAATGCCCAAAGTTTTCCGCCATGCTCCATGGATTGAAATCGAGGCAAAACACAAAGAAATCGCCATCGAAAAATTAAAAACCGAATGGCTCGGCAAACTCGATTTGCCCGAAGGCGGGCAAGCTGTTGCTTTTTCTGTAAGTTAAAGCAAGGTTAATCAAAGCTAATATTGAAAGCGGTAAAGATGAGATTTGCAGATTGATTGTTAGATTTGGGTGTTCGGATAACCAATCTCTTTAATGTCTTTGCGCAATTCTCTTTTTGAAACATCAGCATTTAGCTCAGAAATAATGTTATCAGTCAAAGGTTTGTGTTCATAAATGTGCTGGACAGCGGAAAGATGAATGTCTTGCTCATAATATTCTGCTGCAAAGTACTGATAAGTTTCAGGATTTCCATCTAAAATCCAAAGCAAATCTTCGGAACCGTCTGGATTGTCATCTTCGGGATAATCAATATTTCCAATTTGCCAAGATACATCAGAATATCTGCGCCAGATGCAAAACGTAGTTTCTTCGATTGAAAAAGCGGGCTCGGTTAGAAAACCTTGAAATTCAATTGGCACGTCATCCAAAACGCCACGCCAAACTTCTGGTGGCTCATTAGCAAAAGGACTCATTGGCGACTCGTGAGCAAAACCTTTAAGAATCGCGCCATGTGAATTGAACAAAATAAAATACTCGTCGCCTGAACCGTTTCGCATCGAAGCCATCATTTCGCCTTTGTTCCATTTAGAATTGAAAGAGTAGTATCTGTACTCCCATTCAGGCGACATAATTGCATCAAGCATCGCTAAAGACTGAGAAAGCCGTTTCAATGGTTCAATATCAGGGAGTGTTATTAATTTTTGTTTTAATACCATATTTCAGAACTTCACTGAAAGCCACTCAGCTTAAAATTTAAGTTGTCGAACAATCGTTGGGTCAGTGATTCTTTTATCTTCGGCAAGCAGAAATGCTTTGCTCAAGATCACGGCAAGAGTGCGGTCGCCTTCAAACGGGAGGAAAACTTTATTGTTTCCGAATTCGCCGCTCGCCAAAGGCACAATGCAAAGATATTGATCGTTTGGCGACATCAGAATGTTTCCGCTTCCCAAGTGAATTTTATAAGTGCGAATCGCACCGCGCACAAACAAAAACTTGTCCGACAATTCGCATTGCTCGGCGATTTTCAGGCTCGGAATCAGTTTCGCCAAAACTTCTCGCCGCGTTTTCGCAGATTCCGACAAATCGCCGAATGAATAGGAATTCCAATAATCGCGGTAACGACCGTCAACACCGCCGTCAGCCCAATTTGGGTCGTTTCCGACGCTCGCCACGCCGACAAATAAATCAACGTCGCGCATAATTTCCGAAAAAACGAGCGGCGGAATCTGTTCGAGTGGCAGGGGCGCAAAATGCTGTTCGGGCTTCGTTTGATAACGCGACCAATAAGCGCCGGTATCGAGCGGATAAAAACGGACTTGATCAGTGGCAAGATAAAGATACGCACCACTTTGAGTCGTATCTGTCTCATAATTATCGCCGACTGGTTCGGTCAAAAACTCAGCGCGCAAGTTATGTTTTGGAATCCGTCGCGCGGGCGGCGGAACTTCCATATCAGCCATAATCCACAACGCGTTTTTCCAGCCGCGCTGTTCGCAGAGAGCGTTAAATTGATGCTGTTTAATGATGTGCGCGGCAAAGCGATTTGAATAAACCCGCGTGTTGCGTTCGGCGTCTGTGAGCAAATAAATTTCGCGGTGCGCTTGTTTAAACGGTTGGCGGATTTCCTTTTCCTGCAAAAAATCGCGCCAAGCCAAAACTTCTCCGGTTTCGGAATGAAGCGGATGCCACAACTCGACTTCCGTTACATCGTCGAGCCAATTTATTTCCCGCCCGCTCACATTAAAAAACTTTCCGTCAAGCCAAACGGCTGATTCGGTTTTATCGTCTTTCGTAAAACGCCAAATAAGTCGGCGCGCAATTGTGCCGACAAGCGGATGCTCCAAATATCTTTCGCGCCAGACCTGAAATTTCCACCGTTTTTCTTCAAGATAAAGATTTTCAATCCGGTTGCGCTGCGCGGGCAGCATCTTTTTGATGTCTTTCGCGGAGTTTGTGAGTTCTTTTAGTTCTTCGCTGAAATTGTCTTTGACAAATTTCGGAACGGATTTTTGTCGCTTTCTGTCAGCATTAAACCAGAGAATTTCCGTTGTGTTCGTTCCCGAAATAATGAGTTCAGCAGTAAAATCTCCGAATTTTTCCACTCGTTTGCCGACTTTAACCAAACCATAAGCCGAAACGGACATTTCCTCAATTTCTTCCGGCGATAAACCGATTCGCGTTGCGGCTGAATTCAAAGCCTTTTCGATAGCTTTTCGCGCCGACCCGAATTTGACTTTGAGTTTCAAAAGAGCAAGCTGCGAAACGCCTTCTGCACCCGGCATTGCGCCCAAAGCCCAAACGCAAGCGTTTCCGACTCGCACGCAACGCGGACCAGCCTGCGGGACTTTGCGATAAGTCGAAATTGCTAAAGCGGACAAAGAACGCGCAATCTCCTCGTCTTCGCGCCCGCCACAAAGCCAAACCAACGCTTTTAAAATGTCCGCGTTTGTGTCGTCAAGCAGTTGGTTGGGTTCTGACGACCAATCGTAACGCGGTTTCAAAGGTTTAGTTCGCGGTTTATCAACTAGCGGAAACCATTTGATTACGGATTGCTTGAAATCTTCAAAACCGATTTTTTCGAGCATTGCATTTGCCGTTTTGAGCCATTTCGCTGAAGGTTGCGAGCCGCTCGCTCTTTGACATTCGTTTAAAAGCTCGATTCAAGCTGCTTTTTTCTCACTGTTAAAAGATTCAATATCCGCAATTGCCACATCCGACCATGCATCTCCGGCAATCAACGGAATTTGCGAAACGGAACTGCCGGCAAGTTCTTTTAACCTGGCATTCCATTTCCGATTTTCCGCGTTGCTGTAACTCTCTCTAGCGACAACTTCTGCAAGTTCCAGAATTTTGGATTTGAGCGAAAGAGTGAGTTCGTTTCGCTTGAGGTAATTTCTGATTGCTTTAATCATTTCGGGCACGCTTCTGTAATAATTTGCAGGCTGACTAATTGACCAAGATACCAACGCGACTAAATCATCGTGTTCAAACGGTAACTGATGCTTGATTATTTTTTGAATCGTTGAATTTGCCGCTAAATGAATTGAGCTTGAGTTCCATGACCCGGAAAATGCCGGTATGTTTCTTTGCGGATGGTTGCTCATCCATTTGACAAGACTGACAACAAAATAATGTTGTTTGTTTGTATCGAATTCTTCGATTCTACTTAGAACACCGACCAAAACTTGGAAAACTGTCCAAACGGTTTCCTCATCAAGATTGAAATCTTTTCCATAACTCCAATCTAATGCCGCAAGCACAAATTCAATTTGGCTTTGCGAATCGATTTCCGAAAGCTCATTCAACGTTCTTTGTATTTCCGAATTCCAACCGGGCTTACCGGCAGCCGCAAGAAGTCTTTCCAGAATTGAATTATAAGGTTTTTCGATTTGCGGCTTTTTTGTGAAAATACCAGAGAGAAATGAGAGCATTTTAACCTCCAACGAGCGGCACAAGTTTTAAAAAGATAACGGAAGTTTGCGGCTTTATTTCAATAATCGAATCGAGGTTTTCAACCTGTTTATCGTCAACCAGAACAATAAAAGCATTGCGTTCAAAAGCGGCAATTGCTTTTTCGTATTGCTCGCGCCAGTCAATAAATTTATGTTCTTTTGGCATTTTCCAGCCGTTCAGAACGCGTTCGACGGCAAGCGGCTGGACGAGTCCGCGAAACGTGCCGTGCTGCCGTTCGTTGTGGTTGATGACTTCGTTGCGTATGCGTGTTTGAATCAACTCTCGGACGGTAACTTTTTCGGTCGGAAAATTCATCGAAAAAACGAAAGGCTCGCCCGCCAGATCGAACATTGTTTCATCTCTAACTGTTAAGGTGGCTAGCATTTGCAGAGAATTCCTTTGCGTGAAAATTAGCGGTTTAAACCGCATCTCAATATAACACCGTTTCATCTATGAAACAAGGTTTTTCTTTTGCTATGAACTGACGAGTCTTCTGAGATTCAGCCGGTTCGTTTGTGTTAAAATTTCTTCGCTATGCTTCGATTTTCCCTAATTATTGCTGTTTTTGTTTTCTTTGCTTCCGCGTCGTTTGCCAATGAACTATCTCATCTGCCGCTCGCCGAAGAGCCGTCAATTCGCATCGGTTTAGCGACGGATTTGCGCTCGGTGACGATTTCTACGGCTGATTCGCAGCTAACCGCAATCAGCCCGGAGGAGTCTTTGAAATATCTGGCTGTGTCGAGAATTACAGCTACGGCGCGAGCTTATCGTCCGCCGGAAGTCGAGGTTTTTCATTTTGAAATCGCAGGAATCCAGACGCGCGAGGAAGCCGAACAGATTGCAAAGGACGCCAAGGAAGCAATCGGCGAAAACACTACGATTTTGCCGGAATTGAATGTTAACACCTGGCGCGTCCGCATTGGAAACTCGCGTCCGACGCCCGAAGAAGCCGCCGATTTCAAACAAACTCTGAGCGAAAAGGGCTTTGAAGCGCAGATTGTCACGGAAAAAGTAAAACAGCCTTCGGCTGACGCGCTGGCACTTTCGCAGAAAAAATCGGCAAATCCGGTTCTTTCCGCAACGGCTCAGACTCTTGTTCAGCCGACCGCCTCGATTCTTGATCCGAATCTGCGCGAAGTCGTTGTTTCGGGCGCGGATTTTACGGCTAATTTTACTTCGCTCAAACCCGTCGCTTTCGGTTCGACCAACGAGCGAGCAGTTCCGGTTAGCGTTAACGGGAAAAAATATCGTGGGCGAATTGAAGTTTTCGTAAACAATCGCGGCAGTCTGACAGTCGTCAACGTCGTCAAAATGGAAGATTATTTGCGCGGAGTTGTGCCGAACGAACTTGGTTTTCCCAATCTCGAAGCCCAAAAAGCGCAGGCTGTAGCGGCGCGAACTTATGCCGTCCGCAACATCGGACAATTCGCTTCACAAGGCTTCGATATATTGCCGACAACGCGCTCACAGGTTTATAAAGGCTTTTCTTCGGAAGCCGCGATGGGAACTCGCGCCGTTGACGAAACGCGCGGAATTGTTGCGACTTATCAAGGAAAACCGATTATTGCTTATTATACTTCGACCTGCGGCGGGCGAACGGAAAACGGCGAGAACATTTTTGACAAAGAAAGCGGACCGTATTTACGCGGCGTCGAATGTTCGCTCGAAGGTCAGCAGCATTTCGAGCCGTTTCTGGTCAAGTCTTCGCGCGAGCTGCCGAAAATCGAAAAAGAAGCGTTCGTTGAAATGACCAGACAAGCCGCGTTTCTCGCCGTTAATAATTTCCAAATCGCTGCGCCGCGTTTTTCCGACGATTGGTTTGAAAATGCACCGAACGAAAATGAATTGCGAAGTTGGATGAGTCAGATTTCCGTTCGATTGGGAAAGACTTTCCCGACTCAAGTTAATTCGGAAACAGCCAAGCCCGCCAATTTCGCTCAGCTTTTGGGGACGCTGCTTTACGGCGCCGATTACGCCGACACAATGTTAAGCGCGTCGGATGTTAATTACAATTTGCCCGCTGCCGAAATCGAAAAAATTCCGATCAACCAACGCGCAAACGTCGCAATTCTCTTGCGCGACGGCTGGCTTTCGCTTTATCCGGACGCGACTTTGCGCCTCGACAAATCAATGTCACGCGCCCGCATTTTAAGCATCATTTTGCGGCTCGCCGAAAAGAGAAAATGGTTTCCGGCGCTGCAAACCGGAACAGCGAAGCAAAGCGAATTCGGCAAGCTCATTTTGCAATCGGGCAGAACGACGAGAACTTTAAATCTGCGCCCGGACGTTTTTCTGTTCCGCCAATTCGGCGACGCGGCTTTTCAGGTTAAAGAAACCGCGCTCCTCGGCGGCGAGCCGGTTTTGTTTCACACCGACGCAGCGGGAAACGTTGATTATCTCGAAGTGCGCCCGACGACAAACGTCACAACAGCTGAAAAAATGTCGCCGCTCGCTTTTTGGAACGTCAATCTTTCGCCCGGCGCAGTGCAATCGCGGCTTTCGCGCTTCGTTCGCGGAATTGGCAATTTGATTGATGTCAACGTCAAACAGCGCGGTTCGTCGCGGCGCGCAATCGAGCTTGAAATCATCGGCTCAAACGGCGTCAAAACTCTAAAAGGCGGCAAAATCCGCTCGGCTCTCCGGCTCAAAGAACAGCTTTTTGTTTTAAACAAACGCTACAACGCCAATGGCACGGTCATCGGCTACACATTCACCGGACGCGGCTGGGGACACGGCGTCGGAATGTGTCAATACGGCGCTTACGGAATGGCAAAAATGGGCGTCAAATACGACCGAATTATCAAACATTATTATTCGGGCGTTGATTTGACGAAGGCTTATTAGTTTTTATTTCTAAAAATGGAAACTGTCGGCATTATTGTTTGGATTGTGTTTGCTATTTACAGCGCGTTATGTTTATGGATGCCGAATATTCGTCCTTATTGGAAAGGTTCTGATATAAGATTTGGCACGCTGAGCTGCATAGGATTCGCTTTATTTGTTTGGTTTCCTTTTTTTGTAGCTGTAATTTCCCCTCTAATCGGCGGATTTGATAAATCTGATGCTCCCTTTCTATTTCTCGTTATAGTTTTAGCAGTTGTAATAGCATTTATTGGTTATTTTGTAGATGCAGAAGATGGCAAATGAATGCAATACAATCGTAAATTAAATTATATTTTGTTCTACAACTTTCGATAAAACTCCACGCCTTCTTTTAATTCCACAGCGACTTTGCCTTCAGAAACTGCGTAGTCGAGATGCGCGACCGATTCGGAGATTGCCAGAAAACGATGTACGTCGCGGTCAATTGCGTCGGGGAAAAGTTTTTGGGCGATTTCCCAAGCGGTCGCGCCTTGTTTTCCGATTAAATTTAAAATACTCGTTTGACGTTCGTTAATGGCGCGCACGTAGCGGTTGAAAATTTCCTCGAAATCGTGAACCGGCTCGCCGTGTCCGCCCAAAACCAGAGTTGGCGCGAAAGAGCGCAGACGCGCCAGGCTGACCAGATATTCGCCGAGAGATTGAAAACGTTTTTCGGGATTTATCGGGTCAGGCGAGAGAATCGGGTTTGGCGTGATGCGTTTTAAAACGCAGTCTCCGGCTAGAATTGTGCGGTTTGCTTCGCGCAAAAAAGAGCAGGAGCCGGGCGTGTGTCCGGGCGTGTGCAGAACTCGCAAAGTGCCGCTCTCAAATTGGAGTTCCTTTTCGTCTTGCAGTTCGGAATATTCATTGTCTGAAAGTGCGTCCGTCAATTGCGCGATGCCGCTGTAAAGCTGTTCCAATTCGGTCGAAATTTCGTCAGGAACACCAGCGCGAAACATCAGATTTCGGTCTTGTGCTCGCCCTGAATGCCCGAAAAGATGTCCGGTTTCCCAATTGTGAACCAGAATTTCGGCGTTTTTGGCTTCGTCGCGCACTTGTTTTGCCAGACCGCAATGGTCTTCGTGAGCGTGCGTGAGCAAAATCCGCCGGATGTCGGAAAAACGAAAGCCGTGTTTTCGCAAGCCTTCGCGCAGAGCTGCGGCGGCTTCTTTGGTTTTCGGTCCGACATCAACAATCGTCACCGGATCTTCGGCAATCAGATAAACGTTTGTGTCGCCGACGTAAAACGGCGTCGGAACTGAAATCGAATGAATTTTCATGCAATAGTTTTTTTGCCTTCGGCGGCGGCAATATGCTTGGCAGTATCAATATAATGGCGAAATCTAATTACTCTTCCGTTTTCGTCGAACGTCCAGAGGTGTATTTCTTCGTCGCGAAAATTGCCGCCAGTTGCTGGGATTTCGGCTTCGACGACGAGTTCCGCAGCGACTTGATTACCGCCCGCCATCAAAGATAAAACCTGAAAATTTTTAAATTGAAAACTGCTGACAACCTGAAAAAATTCCAACACGCCGTTTTTCCCGTTTCGAGCCTTGAGCCATGGAACGTCCACTTTTTGCGCCGTGTTGTCAGCCCAGCTTTCCCAAGCCACATCGTCCGATAGATTTTCCAAAATCGCCGGAATATCGCCTTTACCAAATTCTTCGTAAATTGCCGCAACTGTTGCTAAATTTTCGTTCATTTTTAACCTCGCCTTTTGGAATGAATTTAAACGGCGATATTATGCAATAAGAGCCTATCTGCTTCCAATGCGCCGTTTGAGCAACAAGACTATTAAAAATAATGGTATAAAAATTACCATCTCAAATAAAAGCCACTTTGCCACGTTCTGCGCAGTGAAGCCGAACGGAAATTCGGAAAAACTGATCAAATTGAGTTTGTAATAATCACTGCTGAACGGCAGCAGCAATCGAACGCCTCCGCCGATTTGGGTGTTTGTGAAATCGAGCAAACCGTGTGACAAATAAGCCAAACCGTAAGCCAAAGCCGCGCGCCAACGCTCGCTCCCCAAAATTAATAAGAACAAAGACCCAACGCCGAAAGAAAAAACCAGCGAATGGCTCCAACTGCGATGTGCGCCCGCGATACCAATCGCGTGCGAGAAAATCACATCCAAATCCGGCGCGTTGGCTAAAAAGAATCCAAAAGCGAGCGGTTTCCAATTTTGAAAATCAGCCTTTCGATGAACAGCGGCAACCAGCGTTGCGCCAACAAATCCGTGTGCAATCGGTAACGGCATTACAAATTTAAATTAATCCGTCTTGTTTCAATTTTTCGAGATGAGCTTCAACCGATTTTTCCGCCAAATGCCAGACTTCCGGCGAAACATCAGTATAAACTTGCTCTACAATTTCGCGCGGCGTTCTTGCGCCATTTGCCCAAGCAGCCAAAATCTTTTGTTCACGCAGTAACCGATGTCTGATATAGGTTTCTATTTTTTCGCGGGCATTTGCTGCGGCTGCGCCGTGCGAGCCGCACAAGAATCGCAGATTCGGCAAATCGCGCATTCTTTCAAGCGAATTTAAATAATCGCGCATATTGCCTTCCGGCGGTGCAATCAAAACCGATCCCAGACCGATGACGTTATCGCACGACAATAAAAATGCGATTTCCTGGTCGTAAAAGCAAAGATGCCCGCGAGCGTGACCCGGTGTGTGAAGCGTTTCGAGTTTGAACGATTCGCCGTTTTCGTCTTTTAATTCAAACTTATCACCGTCTTGCAAAAGAGCGTCAAACTCGATTTCCGGCAAATTCTCGGCGGTCGCGCGGTGAGCTAAAAGCGGAACGTTTTGACCGAATTTTTCGCGTAAATGTTTTTGCAAATCAACTTCTCCGCCAGTGTGGTCTTGATGAAAATGGGAAACAATAATGCCTTTGCAAACGCCGCCACGCTCGACAATCAGATCAATGAATTCATAGAGCGCCGTTTGTTCCGATGCTTCTCGCGCAGCGGCGTCAATGACAACGAATTCACGACGCCCGACGATAAAACAATTGGTGTGTGTCGCGGGCGGCAGAGTTTTTGTCTTTAGTGGAAAACAGGTGAAATGCGGGTTGAATTCGATTTTGCGCGGATGCGCGCCTTCGGTTTCAGCGAGAGACAGCAGTTTTTTTGCGGAATCGTCTTTTATTCCGTCGGAAAAAATGCGAAAAGTGTTGAGAATCGGCGGGGCGCACAAGATTTCACCATTTTGCCATTTTTTGAGAGCAGTTTTGACGGCGATGAATTCAACAGTTTCAAGCTCGCCGCTTGCGGTAAAAGGTTCTTGTTTCGGCGGGCAAACGGCGAGAAAAAAGCGCGTTTTGAAACGCACGGGAGAAAACGGCGGAGTTATCCAAGTGCCAACAAACTCGAAATCTTCAGCATCGAGCCACAGATCCCAATTTTTGAGAATCTCGGCGAAAACTTCTCTGCCTGAACACAAATCGTCGTGTAAA
Organism: Acidobacteriota bacterium; assembly: GCA_030863175.1. GTDB lineage: Bacteria > Acidobacteriota > Blastocatellia > Pyrinomonadales > Pyrinomonadaceae > JALZCH01. The sequence continues at coordinate 51,933 of JALZCH010000015.1, forward strand.
GATGCGCGCTGACCTTTGGTTAATTTCTCGCCGCCGCGGCAGAGCAAAACGCCAGTTTCTTCGAACGTTTCGCGCGTCGCGCAAGCGATCAATGCAGCAAAATCTTTGTCCACGCAGTTTTCGACCGCCGTCTCATAATCCGATTTTTCGAGCTTGCCGCCGGGAAATGCGCTAAAGCCGGGCATAAATCTCAAATTCGCGTGCCGCTCAACGAGACAAATTTCGGGATTTTCCAACTGCGCTTCGGGTTTCAATAAAACAACAGCCGCCGCGTCTTTCGGAACTGACACCTTTTCATTCACAATAAAAATGTAACCACAGATTTGCACAAATCAACACGGATAAAATCAAAATTCACATCCATGTTGATTTGTGCAAATTTGTGGTTTCCAATTTAAAGCGTATTTATCTTTTCTGTGCGCTTTCGGCAATTCGCATTAAATCTTCTGGCAGCCATTTATCCAAACTTTTGCGCGTCTGTTCGCCGATGCCTTTCGAGCGGTCGTGCCAGCGCTTCATTTGTTCCGGTCCGCTTTCTTTTATGAAATTTTCGATTTGTTCGAGGCTGATAACAACGCCGTGCGCGATTTCCGTCCAATCGTTGTTTTGAATACCACGCATCACAATCGGCAATCCGGCTGACCAATCTTCTTCCGGTACAAGATCGTCGTGTTCGGGAATGGTCAGATTATAAACCGGCGGCATCGGTTTGCCCGCAAACTCGCTGGCGAGCTGTTGTTTGACTTGTTTAAAATCGCCGTTCGGATTCGCTTGTCTGATAGCTTTCGCTCGCCGAAAAACGTCGGCGACTGTCACTTCGTTACTCATCTTTTTTTATTGTCTCCGTCTGTTCGTTCTGTTTCTCTTAATAAATTACAGCAAAACGCCCTTGGTGGTAAATTTTACCCCCGAAAACCAAATCTGACGATGCGGAAAATCAACGCGAAACGGACCCCGACAAAATTCAAACTAATAAGCTAACAACATCGCCCTCTTGCAAACTTTTCCCTTCTGTCACTGAACATACAACACATTATTTGGAATAAAATCCGTGAAAAAGATTCATTCCTAAAAAATGATAAGTAATAGCTATCACTTTTTACCTCTCGCCTTTCAGTTATTCCGAATTGAAAATATTCTCAATTCGATAACCACAAAAAATTGGCTTCAAAAAGATTAATATCTTATTGCCCGACGCGAGAAGACTTTTGTCGGGTTCAAGGTTAAATTAAACTCGGTTTGCGGCAGGAGATATGAAAAATAGAAATTTAGTCCAAAACACAATCCGCCTTTTTGTTATCACGCTCGTTTTTGCCTTTTGTAATCACGTTTTTTCTCAATCAACTTATTACCCGCCACCGGGCGATGCTTGGGAAAAACGTACGCCCGAACGGGCGAAAATGGACGCGGCAAAGCTTAAGGAAGCAATTGCTTTCGCCGTCGCCAACGAATCGAAAGCCCCGCGCAATCTCGAACTGGCACATTATCAAACTTTCGGACGCGAGCCTTTCGGCGAAGCCGTAGGAGCTTTCAAAGAACGCGGTGACGCAACCGGAATCATTCTCAAAAACGGTTACATTGTTGCCGAATGGGGTGCGCCCGACCGCGTTGATATGACCTTCAGCGTCACGAAAAGCTTCGTTTCTACGGTTGTCGGTTTGGCATTCGACCGAAAATTGATTAAAAGCCTGCAAGATCCGGCGCGAGATTATTCCGCGCCGATTTTGATTTTTAACGGCGGCGAAAAATTTGATCTTGCCGAACGTTTCGGAAAATCGCGCCTGATTGAGCTTTTTGAAACCGAGCATAATCGGAAAATCACCTGGGAACATCTTTTAAGACAAACGAGCGATTGGGAAGGCACGCTTTGGGGCAAGCCCGATTGGGCTGACCGACCTGACCGTGACCAGAACAAATGGCTCAACCGAATACGCAACGAACCCGGCGCGGTTTTTGAATATAACGACGTGCGCGTCAACGTCCTCGCGCTCGCCGCGTTGAACGTTTGGCGACGATCGCTGCCGCAAGTTCTGAAAGAAAATGTGATGAACGAAATCGGTGCTTCAAACACTTGGCGCTGGCAAGGATATGAAAATTCGTTTGTTATTCTGGACGGACAAATTGTGCAATCCGTGAGCGGAGGCGGGCATTGGGGCGGCGGAATGTTTATTTCAGCCAGAGATATGGCTCGCTTCGGATTGCTTACGGCGAGCGGCGGCAGATGGCGGAATAAACAAATTCTCTCGCCGGAATTCGTCAAACAGGCGAAAACGCCGACATCCGCGCAACCGACTTACGGTTTTATGAACTGGTATCTCAACACCGACAAAAAACTTTATTCGAGCGCGCCCGCTTCCGCCTTTGCTCATCTCGGCAACGGCACAAATATCATTTACATTGATCCGGAAAACGATCTGGTGATTGTTGCGCGCTGGATCGAGAACAACAAAATTGACGAATTTATCCAAAAAATCAACGCGAGTTTAGTCAAATAGCCAAACAAAAAAGTCTTTAAGTTCAGTTTTATGATAAATTGCAGTTAAAACCAAACAATATTTTCCGAGAATCAATGAAACTAACGAATCTGAAAAAAACCGCTTTTGCCCTCATTCTTTTACTGACAATCACAGGCACCGGACTCGCCCAAAAAAACGGCAAAAACGGGCTGGTTGCAGAACGAAACGTCCGCGCTCAAATGGAGTTTTTGGCGAGCGACGCGATGCAGGGACGCGGCAGCGGGACGCAGTTTGAATTACTCGCCGGATTATTCATTGCTTCGCAATTGCAGCAATTCGGAGTCGAACCGGCTGGCGACGCCGACGCTTCGGGAAATAAAACTTATATTCAAACCGTCAATATCACGCGCAGCAGTTTTGCCGCCGCTCCGAAATTGAGCTATTCCGCCAACGGCTCGAACGTTGTTCTGGAACACGGCAAGGAAATGATTGTTTTGCGAATCAGTGCGCCGCAAATCAGCGGCAATCTGCAAAAGATAAATGTTGATGAAAAACCGCAAGCCGGTTCAATCGCTTTCGTTAGGTTGCGCGAAGGCGATGCGGCTCAAAACCTGAATCAGAAGCTTCAAACTATTTCTGCAGGCGGCGCAAAAGCCGTTATCGTCGAAGAAACTCCGCAATGGCGCACGCAATGGGAGAATATTGCCAAGCGAAGTTTATCTTTCACGACAATTACGGGCAGCGCCGGAAATCCTTTTAATTTAATTGTCATCGGTAAAGATGCAGCAAACGCTCTGTCGCAAATCGTTGACGGCACAAACATCGAAATCAAAGGCGAGCTTGCCGCTCCACAATCGCAGCAAACCTGGAACGCAGTCGGAAAATTGACTGGGAGTGACGCGCGGCTCGGTTCTGAAGTTGTACTTCTGAGCGCGCATATGGATCATGTTGGAGTGCGGCAAAACGCGCCAGGCGACGATAAAATCTTTAACGGCGCGGATGACGACGCTTCGGGCTGTGTTGCCGTTTTGGAATTGTCGCGACTGCTGGCAAGCGGCAAACAGCCGAAACGCACCGTTTATTTCGCCTTTTTCGGGAGCGAAGAAGCGGGCGGTTACGGTTCAAGGTTTTTCGTAGATACTTTGCCGTTTCCGAAAGAAAAATTAATCGCCAATCTGCAATTTGAAATGATCGGACGCCCCGACCCGAAAGTTGCGGCTGAGGAGCTTTGGTTAACGGGCTATGATCGTTCGAACTTGGGCGCGGAACTTGCCAAACAGGGCGCGAAATTAGTCGCCGATCCACACCCGGAACAAAACTTCTTCCAGCGTTCCGACAATTACACGCTCGCACGCCAAGGCATTGTCGCACACACGGTTTCGAGCTTCGGCTTGCACACTGATTATCACCGCGCCAGCGACGAGCTGAAGACGATTGATTTCAAACACATGACGCAAGCCATCAATTCAATGGTTAAGCCGGTTCAGTGGCTCGTTAATTCGGATTTCAAACCCGTCTGGCACGAAGGCAAAAAGCCTTAGCAAAGAAAATCTGACCAAGCGCCGATTGCGTGCGTCTAAATAAATGGCAAATGATTTTGCTAGTTATTTTGGAGACATTAAAAATGGAGAGAAGATTATTCCTTAAATCGAGCAGTGCGGCTCTGGCGAGTTTTGGTTTGATGGCTGCATCACCTAGCTTTCTTCACGAATTTGCCGCGAATGCGCAAAGTTTAAAAAACTCAAATGGTCGCCGCAAAGTTTTAGTGACGATTTTTCAACGAGGCGCGATGGATGGTTTGAACGCGGTCGTGCCTTACGGTGAAAGCGAATATTATAATTTGCGTCGAACGATTGCCGTACCAAAACCGAATCAGACGAACGGCGCAATAGATTTGGACGGATTTTTCGGTCTGAATCCGGCTTTGAAGCCGTTTGAATCGCTGTGGAAAGAAAAGCGTCTGGCAATTGTCAACGCCGCCGGTTCGCCCGATAACACGCGTTCGCATTTCGACGCGCAGGATTATATGGAAGCAGGAACGCCCGGAGTAAAATCCACGCGTGATGGTTGGCTGAATCGCATTTTACAAAACACTGACGGCAAAAACGATTCGCCGTTTCGCGCGGTGGCTTTTGCCAAACAAATGCCGCGCTCATTAATGGGGCGTGCCCCGTCCGTCGCATTAACCAATATTCAGGATTTCGCCATTAAAGCCGGAAATTATACAGCAAGCGTCGAGGGCGGATTTGAAAAGGTTTATGCCCAAACAGTTGATGAAGTTCTCGGAGCAACGGGCAAAGAAACATTTGAAGCAATAAATTTATTGAAAGATTCAAGTCCGACGCAGTACAAACCAGCAAACGGCGCGTTTTATCCAAATTCGCAGCTTGGAAATTCTTTGCGGCAAATCGCGCAGCTCATCAAAGCCGGGGTCGGACTGGAAATAGCCTTTGCCGAATCGAACGGCTGGGACACGCACGCCAATGAAGGCTCGTCGCGCGGTCAAATCGCCAATCTTTTGCGCGATTTTTCCGCGAGCATCGCGGCTTTTGTCACCGATTTGGGTAAAGAGCGAATGGATGATGTTGTGATTTTAACGATGTCCGAATTCGGACGCACCGCAAGGGAAAACGGCACGCGCGGGACCGATCACGGACATGCCAATGCGATGTTCGTGATCGGAAACTCTGTCAAAGGCGGCAAAGTTTATGGAAACTGGAAAGGCTTGTCGCCCGATAAGCTTTATGAAGGACGCGATTTAGACGTGACGACTGATTTCCGCGACGTTTTCGGCGAAGTCGCCGCCCGTCATTTCGGCGCGAAAGATTTATCGAAGCTGTTTCCCGGTTACGCGGCAAATGGGTCGAAATTTAAAGGATTTTTAGGCTAATTTCTTCCTGTTTTGTAAGAATTTGACCGTCGTTTTGTTTGAAAACGATGGTCTTTTTTATTTCCTGATTTTGCATTTAAAACTGCCGCCGATTATTTTGAAATCGGAGAATCTGCGACCTGATTATCGTTTTTACAATTAATCTGAGTCATGTCATCAAGCGGCTAAGCTAAGAATTTACCAAAATTTTTGTAACCTTAATCCCTCACCGTTCGTCCTTAAAACAGTCTCAACGCTTTTCGAGCATCAGCGGATTAAAATTGGCAACGACTTTTCACAACAAAATTTGGGCAATCAACGCCGAAAAAAGCGGCGAAAGCGGTATCGCCTGTGCTGAAATTTCCGACAAAATTCTCGTTGAAAGAGTTTTGGCAGGTGATGAAACCGCTTTCGAGCAGCTTTTTGAGCGACATAAACGGCTCGTCGCCTGCGTCGCCGCGCGTTTTTTCCGGCAACCCCCCGAAATCGAAGAAATTGTTCAAATCACTTTTACGAAAGTTTATTTCGATTTGAAAAATTTCCGCTCCGAACGCGAGCTGTCGCTTCAGAGCTTTCTGGCGCGGATTGCCATAAATTCGTCGCTTGACGTTTTGCGAAGCCGGAAACGCAAATCGGAAAACTTTTTTTCTCAATTAAACGATGATGAAAAATCGGACTTGCTCGAAATTTTATGCGGCGAATACGAAGCCGAAAACGATTTTATTAACCGCGATTTAGCCGAAAAACTACTTTCCAGACTTGATGCAGAAGATCGCGCTCTTTTGGAAATGCTTGACGCCGAAGAAATGACCGTGGCGGAAGTTTCCGAAATCACAGGATGGTCGAATGCAAAAATCAAAGTCAAAGCGTTTCGCGCACGCTCCGCTTTGCGAAAAGTTCTGAAAAGATTTTTGTAACCGTCGTTAGGCGGCGAACGTCATTAAAACAGCAATGAAAAAGCGAGATTTACAAGAAGAAAAGCTGAAAATCGCTGAGCGCCTTTTGCTTCGTGCCGGAAAAATGTCCGACGCGGAGATTGAAAAAATTGTCGCCGCTCCGCTGCTTTTCGAGCGCGTCAGGGAAAACATCAGCGCGGAAGAGTCTCGCCGGGAAACGAAATTTAAAAATACTTTCGCGCTTCCGAATTTTCAATTTTGGAGTTGGCAGCGATCCGTTTTAGGTTTTGCGGCAATCGCAATTTTGATTGTCAGCGTTACGGCAGCGTTTGTACGGTTTTCAGGCGCGCCGGAAAAGGCGCAGCAAACTGAATTTAAAGAAAATCAATCTGCAACTGCTTTGGTTGAAAAACAACCTGAAATTGTGTCGCCTCAAACGACGGAAGTGCTTAAAAACGAATTTCAGCCGCGCCGGATCGACTCTGTGAAAAAGGGAAAATCAAAAAATCCTCCGCAGGATTTGCAAAAGTCTGCGCGTGCAAAAAGACAATTGACTCCGAAATTTGAAAACCAAACTGAAGAGCCTTTTATTGCTCTGACTTACGCCGGGGATTTGGCGAACGAAGAATCGCAAATCGTCCGCGTCGAGATGACACCCGCTCGTCTGCTCGCTTTGGGCGTCGGGGTGCAGACCGAAAACGAAAGCGAAAAAATCAAAACCGATTTGCTTGTCGGCTCCGATGGAGTGGCGCGAGCGATTCGGCTGGTTAAATAAACTATTAATCTGAATCAGGAGAAAAAGATGAAAATTACAATTGCAGCTTTTATTTTTGTTCTCTCTTGCGCTGCATTCGCACCGGCGCAGGAAGCTAGAACTACAACCTTAACCCGAGAAACCAATGCCAGAGTGGCGACTGAGATTGTCGCCGCCAGTTCAACAAAAGTTGTCAAAGGTGCGCCGTTCTCGGCTGAAGCGATCAGCGAAAGTGTCCAAACTCTGGCTGACGGAAACAAAATAAAACGAAGTGTGACAACCAAATTGTACCGTGACGGCGAAGGACGTTTCCGCCGCGAAGAAACGGCAAATTCCGGCGCAAATTCGCTGGCGGAAAATGGCGCACACCAGTCAATTTCCATTTTCGATCCGGTCGCTGGCGCTCGATACGTTCTAAATCCGACTGCTAAAACCGCTCATCGTTTCGGCGTTCCGAATAAAAATGTCGAAGGCGCGGTTATAGTCAATGGGCAGGCAATGAGCGAAGCCCGGCGCGTGCAAGTTGAAACTACCGCCGCAACTGCCGCTGGAAAAGCCCCAACTGTCGTGATGCCCGGTTTATCGGCGACAACCAACGGCAGGGGCAAAACCGAATCGCTCGGCGTTCGGGAATTTGAAGGATTCAAAGCCGAAGGCACGCGAACTGTGACGACGATTCCCGCAGGAGCAATCGGAAACGAGCAGCCAATTGAAATGGTTTATGAGCGCTGGTATTCAAAAGATTTGGAGATGATTGTTTATTCAAAACGCTCAGATCCGCGTTTAGGCGAACAAACTTACCGGCTGACCAACATCAGCCGAAGCGAACCCGACCGCTCGCTGTTTACTCTGCCTGCAGATTACAAAGTTCTCGCGGAAAGAACCGTTTACCCAACACGAAAACAGTAGAAAAAAGCGAACGGTTTATCTCGGAAGAAAAGCAGATTGTTATTCGGCAATTTGCTTTTCTTCTTTTTAATTTTGCGAGTCAAGTAATTTTTCGAGATGTTGCTGGCGGATGCCGTAAAAACTTTTCAAATCGGTGATTTGCCGATCATAATTTTCCTTATCAACTGCGCGGTTGTGCTTTGTTCCAACGAGCATATTGTTCTTCGGCGTGTGTTCCGTGCCGATAAATTCAAAGATTTTCGATTGATAACCGCTGCGTTCAAGCAGCATTGCGCGCATACCGTCAGTTAGAGTTTCCGCTTCGCGCTCGAGCAAAATGCCGTGTTTTAAAACGTTTTTGAGCATAGCGGGCGCTTTTAACTGCGGGCGTATTTCCTGATGACAGCACGGTGAGCAGACAATCAGTTCGGCGGTTGCGCGAATGCCGCGATAAATCGCTTCATCGGTCGCCGTGTTGCAAGCGTGAAGCGCAATTAAAATGTCTGTGTTTTCCAGTTCGAAATCGCGGATAAAACCTTTGACGAATTTTAAGTTTTGAAAATCGCAGCTTCGCGCGATGTCGTTGCACAAAGAAATAAGCTCGTCGCGCACGTCAACTCCGACGACTTCGCTCGGAATTTTCAGAACGTTGTTAAAATAATCGTAAGCCGCAAAAGTCAGATAACCTTTGCCCGAACCCATATCAACCAATTTTAGTTTTTCGCGATTTTTGAGATTTGAATTTTCAAAAAGACTTCCGAGAATTTCGACAAACTTATTGATTTGCTTCCATTTATCTTCCTGTTTCGCCTTGATTTCGCCTTTTTCGCTGGTGATTCCGAGTGCCTGCAAATAAAAGCTGTTTTGATTGACGGCGTGCTGCTTTTCGCGGTCGTGCGTGATGTCGGGTTTTGTTTTAAAGGTCGGTTTGCCGACGTTCAGACGCGCGTTTTTCTTGCCGATGTCGAGTTGAAAATCATGTTCGGTCGTAAAAAGATGCGCCGCGAAAAATTCACGTCCAAGCAAATTTCGGATAACTTCGACGCCTTCGGCAAACTCGAAATTTTTCGCTGTGTCGCGCGTATCGTAGCGGTAAAGAAAGAACAGCCGTGTGCCGCGTTTGATTTCCACGAGCCGAATCAAAATTCGCTGCAAATGCGCGTCAGTGCCTCTGTATTTGCCCAAAGTGAGTTTGATGAAACTCCCATTTTCGAGACTTTTGGCAAATTCGGTGATAAAATTTTCGACCGCGTTGTTAGACATTTTCCAAGAATTTTAGCAAAAAACGATGGCAAATCAGATTGGTAGAGACGAATTTGTAAAAAACGTTATCGTGCTTCTCAAGGAAACTTTTGAAAGCAGCGGCGATAAGCCATTCAGCATTTACCTGGACGGCAAAGTCGGCGTTTTTGAAACGCTCGAAAAACTTTCCGCCGAACAGGCATCGCGCGAAACGAACGGCAACACGATCGCTGCTCACGCTGAACATCTGCGGTTTTATCTCGTAGTTTTGAAAAATTATATGAGTGGGAACCGCGAAAAAGTTGATTGGGCGGAAAGCTGGAAAATGAAAACCGTAAATGAAGTTGAGTGGACTGATTTTCAGGAAAACTTACGCCAAACTTACCTCGAAACAAAAGATTATTTAAAATCAATCAGAGATTGGAACGAAGAACAAATCGGCGGCGCAATCGCAATCATCGCGCACACCGCTTACCATTTCGCTGCGATTCGACAGATTTTGAAAGCAATTAAATAATCAGTTTTTAACAGAATTTTTACTTTCGTCTATTTCTTTGAGAATTAAATCGTATTCTTTTGAAAAACCGTTCAAATCCACAAAACGTCTTGCTTCTTCAAAAGCATCATCGAATTTCTTTAATCCCCAAAGAGAATGAAAAAGCATTACTGAGGCGCGTTCTGAATTTGGAGAAATCTCAACAAGTTTCTGAGAATAAATAAAACAGTTTTCCCAATCATCAACCAGATGATACATTCCTGCTAACATTAATAAAATAGCGTGGTTGTCAGGAAAGTCCGAATTAAGTTTTTCAAGAATTTTTATTGCATCATCGTATTTCTCCTCGTCGCGCAAACAAAGTGCTTTATTGAAATCCGGTTCAATTTTGATTTTTTCCTCTTCGGTTATAGACTTTCCCATAAACAGATGATAACGGAGTTATGTTAATGAGCAACTTTTTTCATTTAGCTTTTCCCGTCCGCGATTTGGAAGACGCGCGGGCGTTTTATGGACAGATTTTGCAGTGCGAAGAAGGCAGAAGCTCTTCGCATTGGATTGATTTTAATTTGTACGGGCATCAAATCGTCGCGCATCTTGCGCCCGAAGAGAGTTTCAAAAAACATCACAACTGGGTTGACGGTGATGATGTTCCCGTGCCGCATTTCGGCGTGATTTTGCCGATGGAAGAATGGCAGGCTCTGGCAGCGCGTCTTCGCGGTTTTAATGTGGAATTTATTATCGAACCGCACACCCGCTTCGCTGGCGAACCGGGCGAGCAGGCGACGATGTTTTTCCTAGACCCGAGCGGCAACGCGCTCGAATTCAAAGCCTTTGCAGATTTTTCGCAGATTTTCGCCAAGTAATTTTTAGAGTTATGAAACGCCTGCTTTTCCCCGTTGCCTTATTCTTGCTTTTGGCAACGCAAATAAATTTTGCTCAAGATTCAACGAACTATTACGCTCATTTGCAGCCTGAGCATCGAGAAGCTCTGAAAATTTGGCTTGCAGATAAAACCGGACTTCGTCCCGCTGTTGAGTCGGACGCCTCTAAAAGCGATCTCGAAGTATGGAAACGCGATAACCAGAATTTCTTTCCATACTATGCAGCCGGAGATTTTAATCAGGATGGCAAAGAAGATTTCGCAGTTTTTCTAAAAGTTGAAAAAACCGCAGACGACGGCGCAGTAGTGATTTTCAATGCGCCTTTTAAGAACTCAAAACCGGCTTATTTTAAGCGTGGATTTCAAGTTCACGACTTTTATATCGAATACTCAAAAGAAGCAAAAATGCTTTATCTCACGAAATACGAAACACACGGCGTTTATTTTAAAGCCAAAGGTAGGAAATATGTTGAATATGATCCTCACAATGATGAACCTCAATGATTATGAGAAATTCAGAGATTGTTATTATCGGCGGCGGAGTTATTGGCGCGAGCGCAGCGTTTCATTTGACTGAACGGGGCGCAAAAAATGTTTTGATTCTCGAACGCGAGGCGCGAGTTGGACTTGGCTCGACCGGAAAGGCGACGGGCGGCGTCCGCGCGCAGTTTGAAACCGAAATCAACATTCGGATGTCGCTCTATTCGATTGATTTTTTCCGCAAATTTAATGAAATTACCGGCGTGGATTGCGGTTACGAGCCGCGCGGTTATTTGTTTTTCGCTACCGATGATGCGCAGCTTGATTATTTGCGTCGCAGCTCAGAAACACAAAAATCGCTTGGGCTGAAAACGGTTGAAATTGTTGATGCGGAAACAATCGCCGAAATTGTGCCTGGAATGAATTGCGCGGACGTTGTCGGCGGTAGTTTTTGCTCGACCGACGGTTTTATTGATCCGCTCGGCGTGTTGGAAGGTTTTGCGAAAAAAGCGATGGAAAACGGCGCGAGAATTGAATTTTCAACAACAGTTTCGGCAATCGAAACTGAGAACGGCAAAGTTCGAGCCGTAGAAACAAATCGCGGCAGAATTGAAACCGAAAACGTCGTTTTGACCGCTGGAGCGTGGGCGCGTGAGATTGCCGCGACAGCCGGAATTGATTTGCCCGTCGAGCCGCTTCGCCGTCAAATCGTCTGGGCGCGAAGCCCGCGTGAATTGCCCGCAAATTTGCCGATGGTAATTGATATTAACACGGGCTTTCATTTTCGCCCCGCTAAGAACTCACAAAACGAAGTGCTTTTCGCTTATCCCGATCGCGACGAAAAACCGACTTTTAAAACCGAATTTGACGCCGGCTTTATCGCCAAAGTTTATGAAAAAGCGGGAAAGCGCGCGCCGTTTCTCGCCGAAACTATGGTCGTCAGAGAAAAATGCCGCGCAGGGCTTTATGAAAACACGCCCGACCACCACGCGATTATCGGCGGATGCGAGATCGAAGGCTTATATTTTTGCAACGGTTTCAGCGGTCACGGCGTGATGCATTCACCCGCTTCGGGCAGAGCTGTCGCGGAAATTCTGCTTGACGGTGCAGCGAGTTTTATGGACGTTTCAATGCTCGGACTCGAACGCTTCGCCGAAAATTGCATGATTCACGAAACCTCATTTATTTGAATTATGAAATCACTTTGTACTTTATTTTTTCTCGTTTTAATTTCGTCAGTTGTTTCAATTAACGCTCAAAAGGCAAACAGATTTATTGCTGTCACGATTGATGATTTGCCGGTCGTTTCAAAACAAGTGGATTTAAAAACACGGCAGGAAATCACGCGAAGATTGCTCGGTCACATCAAACGGGCGAAAATTCCGGCAATCGGTTTTGTCAATGAAGGCAAGCTTTACGCAAACGATAAACTTGTCGAAACGGAAGTTGATTTGCTGCGCCAATGGCTTGACGCCGGGCTTGAACTCGGAAATCACACTCGTTCGCATATGAGCTTGCACGCAAATCCTTTGGAAAAATACACCGAAGATATCTTAAAAGGCGAGATTGTGACCAAAGAGCTTCTGGCGGCGAAAAATAAACAGATTCGCTACTTTCGCCACCCGTATCTTTTTACCGGGCTAGATTTGGAAATTAAACAAAAGCTTGGCGAATTTTTAGCGCAGCACAATTACACAATCGCGCCTGTGACGATTGATAATGCCGATTGGATTTTTGCGCGGGCTTACGACAATGCGATTGAGAAAAACGATAAAAAGCTGTTGAAACAAATCGGCGACGCTTACGTGCCGTATCTCGAAGCGAAAATGGATTATTGGGAACGGCAGTCTGTGAAACTTTTTAACCGCGAGCCGAAACAGATCCTGTTACTTCACGCCAATTCAATCAACGCCGATTATTTTGATGATGTTGCCGCAATGCTCAAAAAACGCGGTTATAAGTTTGTCACTTTGGAAAACGCTTTAACGGATGAAGCCTACAAATTACCCGATACTTACACGAAACGCGCCGGAATTTCGTGGCTGCATCGCTGGGCTTTGGCGAAAGGCAGAGAAAACGTTTTGCCCGACGAGCCGAAAACACCGGATTTCGTGTTAAAAGCGGCGGGCGTAGAATCGGAATAAATTACCAAGCGAATTTATTTGTTCAAAAAATCGAAAACAGCCTGCTCGAATTTATCCGGCGTCTGGATGTGCGGAATGTGTCCGACGCCGTTTAATTCGACGAGCCGCGAGTTTTTGATTTCCTGATTCGTTTTCTTTCCGAGCTGCGGATATTGTCCGTATTTGCTTTGCTCTTCTTTCGGCAAACGCGCTTTTCCGACGACCGTGCGATCTTCCTGTCCCATTATGAGCAGCGTCGGGACTTGCAGATTTTTGAATTCATAAACGACCGGTTGCTCGTAAATCATCAGAGTCGTCAAAGCGTTGACGCGCGCCATGTTTGGAAAATCCGTTCTGCCGAGCGGTTCGGCTTGTGCCGCAACGTATTGCTCGTATTCCGGTTTCCACGTCGGGTAATAAGTTTTCTGATAATTTTTGTAAGATTCATAAGTCGCAGCCAGCTCCGATTTGTAAAGCTCTTCAAATGATTGATACGGAACGAAAGTGCGATAATCTTCAAGCCCGATCGGATTTTCCAGAATCAGTTTTTGCGTTGTTTCGGGAAACATCAATGCAAATCTCGTCGCCAGCATTCCGCCCATCGAATGACCTAAAACGATTGTTTTTTTGATTCCGAGCCGGTCGAGCAGCTTTTTGCTGTTCGCCGCCAGAAGGTGAAAGCTGTAATGAACGTTCGGTTTGTCCGATTTTCCCCAGCCGATTTGATCGGGAACGACAACGCGATAGCCACGATTGGTAAACATCGGAATCACGTCTTTCCAGTAATAGCCGTTGAAATTCTTGCCGTGAAACAACACAACGCTCCCGCCGTTTGGCTTTTCAGGCGCAACGTCCATATAAGCCATTCGCGCCTGTTGATTTTCGATTGTTAATTCAAAAAACTTAACCGGATACGGATATTGAACCGATTTTGGCGGTTGCGCCGAAACCGTTGACAACAAAAGTAATAAACAAAACGAGTAAAACAAAACGCTTTTCATAAGCTTGATTTTACTCGCGCTTAAATCGGCGACAGTACGGCTTCAGACGTTAGCGCGGATGAAATCTGTTTAAGGATTTCGTCGTCTTTCGGTAATTATCAGAGCCGATTCGATTTAGTTCTTTTTAAAAATGATAAAGCATCAGATAAACAATCACGCCCGTCGCTGAAACGTAAAGCCAAATTGGATAAGCATATTTGGCGATGCGGCGATGCCGATCGTAAAAACCGCCGACGGCAAAAAACATGGCGCGCAAAACGAGCGGCAAAACGACGAGTGATAGCAGAACATGCGTGATTAAAAAGAAGAAATAAATGTAGCGCGAAAAACCTTCGCCGTTATAGCGATTTGCGGGGTTGGTCAGATGATAAGTGACATAACAAACCAAAAACAGTGCGCCGAGCGAAAAAGCGGCTGTCATCGCCGCGCGATGTAAATTGATTTTGTTCTGGCGAATAAAAATAAATCCGGCGATGAGCAAAACGGTGGTCAGACTGTTAATTGCGCCGATAACGTGCGAAAGCGATTTCGTCCACGCGCCCAAATCCAATTTTGTAGGGATTCCGAGCAAAACGGCTACAATGAGCGGGACAACTATTGACAGCGCGTTGATGAAAAACAACGATTGATTTTTCTTTTGTGCGGCGACGTTTAACATTTAGCCCCTATTAACGTTGTGGCTCGCGCAGCTCGATCGGATAATTCAGGTCTGCTCTGTTCAGAATAAAACCAGGCTCCATCGGGCTTTCGCATTCCGCGCATAGGTTTTCTTTTTCTTCAAACATACTTCTTATTTCCAAAAAGCGAGCAAAGCAAAGAGCGCGAGCCATAAGCCGTCCATCGAATGCCAGTATAATCCAACAACAGACGCGGCGGTTTGCCGTTTAAAAAGTCGTTCATGGTTGCGGGTCGGGTTCCACGCGCGCAAAACCAGATAACCGAGCGCGGCGATTCCGCCGACGAGGTGAAAAGCGTGTGCGGCGGTCAAAACGTAGAAAAATCCGGCGTAAGGATTGCTCGACATATAAACGCCACGCCCAATGAGCGAAAACCACGAAAAAAGCTGCGAAGCAATGAACATTCCGCCGAGAGCAGTCGTCACAACGAGCCAGCGGCGAAACGATTCCTGATTTTCACGATTTATTGCTATGCGCGCCAATTCAAACGTGACGCTGCTTGCCAAAATCAAAGCGGTGCTGACGAAAATCGGGAAGGGTAAGTCAAACGGTCGCCATTCCTGACTTTTGTTAACGGCAATAAAAATATAAGCGCTGACGAGTCCTGCGAAGGTCATCATAATGACGACCAAAATGAACCACATCAAAATGCGGTATTTCGACGGGACAAACTGCTCTTCTTCCATTCGATTATCGTTATCGCGCCGGTCGCCGCCACCGCCTCCACCGCCGCGTTTGCCGTTTCCGCCGTTTCCTCCAGCGCCTGATTTTCCGCCGAGTCTGGTCCCGCGCGGTTTTCTTTCTTCAATCCGCGGCTGAATTTCGGCTGTCGTTCCCAGTTCGTACTTCATAAACCCACCTTGAACGCCATGTGAAGTTTTCCGTCAAATTCGTCAGCTCAAAGCTTTACTCAAAACCAACAATCCAAACAAAAGCGGCAGGTACATTACCGAAACTTTTAACAATCGTCGGGCTTTTTCATCGGATTTCGTGCGCGCGAAACTGATTCCCGCAAACAAAAACCAAGCGCCGAGCAAGATTGCGCCGATCAAATAAAACCAACCCGCAAAACCTAAAAAGAAAGGGGCAAGGCTGATCAGCAAAGTTAGAAAGGCGAAAATAACGATTTGTTTTGCCGTAATATTACCCGCTGGTTCGACTACCGGAAGCATTAAAATTCCGGCGCGCTTGTATTCTTCGCGGTACATCCAAGCAATTGCCAGAAAATGCGGAAACTGCCACAAAAACAAAATCCAAAATAGCGCCCACGCGTCGAGCGAGATTTCATTGGCGGCTGAAGTCCAGCCCATTAAAGGCGGCATCGCGCCGGGAAACGCGCCGATTAAAGTCGAAAGCGTTGTTCGAGTTTTCAGCGGCGTATAAAGCAGAACGTAGCCGACGATAACCGTCAGCCCCAAAATTGCAGTCAAAAAATTAACTGCCGCCGCCAGATAAATTTCCGCCGCAAAACACAGCAAAATGCCGAAAACTAGCGCCTGAGTTGAATTTAATTTTCCTGAAGGAAGCGGGCGGAGCGCAGTCCGCTTCATCAACAAATCGGTGTCGCGTTCGAGATACTGATTGAGCGCCGCTACGCCAAACGCGAGCAACGCAATCGAAATCATCGAATTTACGAACAACAGCCAATCGAAACCGTTTGCCGCTCCGAGGTAAAATCCCGCGGCAGCCGTTATCACCAGCATTAAAGCAATGCGCGGTTTTGTCAGCACGACGTAAGCGGTGAGCTTTTCGCGTCCGGTCGCGTTTCGTGTCACGGCGGCTGTAATCGGTTGTTCTCTGATTTCTACGGCGATGTTTTCCATCAAATTTGAGCTTTAAACTCGCGCTTTGATTCAGATTATAACGCCGCGCCGGAAATTACCAAACACAAGAAGCGCAAATTTAGTGCAAACTTTCACAAGATTTCTTGTTTCTGGGCAAAAGAAATTCTAATTTTCCTGCGTGTGACAAAAACAAAACAGCTAAGTTATGATTTTATTAGTCAAAACTCTCTTATTTTCAATTTATATTTGATTTAAATGTCCGTTGCAGAAGAGACAATCAAAAAGGTAGAAGCTCAAACGAGCGCGCCGAAAGGGAAAGCCAGAAGCAAACCGATGCTTGAGCGGATTTTAGACGGTTTAAGCTCAGTTAGATTCGGTGTTATGTTGCTGGTTATTTTAACGCTCCTGTCAATCGTCGGGATGCTTATCGTCCAGCAAAATGTAGATGGTTTCGACCGTTTTTATGCCGGTATGACTCCTGCAGAAAAGCTGGTTTACGAAAAACTCGGATTTTTCGATATTTATCACGCCTGGTATTTTAATCTGCTCCTGCTAGTGCTTTCGCTCAACATCGTGCTGGCTTCGATTGACCGATTTCCGACCGCTTGGAAATACATCGTCAAACCGAAGCTGGACGCGACGCGCGCTTATCTGCTCAATCAAAAGTTCAACGCGCAGATCGAAGCGGGCGATAAAACGCAGGTGGAACGAATTTTCCGCAAACACGGATTTAAACCGCGCACATTGACGAAAGAAAATGGGCGAACAGTGATTTTCGGGCAAAAAAATGCATGGAATCGCTTGGGCGCTTATATCGTTCACGTCGCCTTGCTGACGCTCTTTCTGGGACATTTCGTCGCGCTGCAAACCGGATTTGATGCAGTAGTAAGAATGATTCCGGGCGCATCAGCAAACGAAATTCAGCGGCTGGATTATAATCTCGACAAAAAGCTGGAAACGCCTTTCCCGCTTCCATTTACATTAATCTGTACCGACATCGAGCAGAAATTGATTGACCGTGACGGATCAATCGAAGTCAACAACACGATGGATTGGGCGACACGAATGCGGATTTCCGATCCCGCTTACGGCGAGCGCGACGTAACGGTTTCGCTCAATAATCCTTACACTTATCGCGGCTACCGCTTTTTCCAAGCCAGCGCCATCACGCAGGGTGCCGCGCGCTCGATGACTTTTCGTTTGATTCCCGAAAATGGCGGCGACTCTTTTAACGTTATTTTAAAACGAAACGGTTCGACGACGCTGCCCAACGGCACGAAAATCGAATATCTCGCGTTTTTCCCAGATTTCACATTAGTGGGCGGAAAGCCTGACACACGCTCGCCTGATTACAACAATCCGGCGGTGCAGGCGCGCATTACTTCTCCGACGGGCGAACAAAAAAACGCCTACATTTTCGCTGCCGATTTGCCGGCGGGCGCGCCGGTCGGCGGAGCTATTTTCGGTTACAAATACAAAATGGTTGATTTTGAAAAATCGCCGCTTGCTCACGTTTTGTCAATCAAATACGATCCGTTTTACGGGGCGACAATCGCATGGTATTACGGCGGCGGTTTGCTGATGCTCGCGCTTTGTCTGGTGTTCTTTTTCTCGCACCAGCGCATTTGGGCAATCGTCGAACCGACGGGCGAAACGATTTTGGGCGGACATACAAACCGCAACGAAACGGCTTTTGCCGACAAGTTTGAGAACTTAAAAGCAGACTTGAATCACCAAGACGCGGAGACGCAGAGAACTTAATGTTTGTTTCTATTTTCTCTATGTTTCTGTGGTGAATAATTTTATTAAATGGACGCAACGCTTACTTCCAAAATAATTCCAACGAACGAATCAAAACCGCTTCCGGCTTGGCGCGCTTATCTTCCGGCAATTTTGGCGATTGCCGGTTCGTTTGTGGTGCTCGGTTTAAAACTGCAAATTGGCGAACGATTTATTTCCGATACGGCATTGATGATGCTCGCGCTGGCTTCGTATTTGATGGCGGCGATTTTTGCGCTGACAAATCTTTACGCGCCTTCAAGAATGGCGGCGCGCGCAGGTTTATGGCTCGGCGCGCTCGGCGTTTTCTTTAACTTTTCGAGCTGGCTTGTCCGCTGGGTGGCGGCTTACGAACACGAAATCGCCGTTTTGCGCGCTAGCGGAAATCCCGAAACGCCCTGGCTTTTCCGCTACATTCCGTTTTCAAATCTTTACGATTTAAGCCTCGCATTCGCCTTCGGCGCAGGCATTACCACGCTCTTGCTAGCCAACCGCAAAAAATTTCAATTTCTGGCTGCTTTCAGCTTGCCGCTCGCGGCTTTGATTTTGACTCTGGCGCGATTTATCGGCGGCGAGTTTGTTGATCTTCCGCCAGTGCTTGATTCCTATTGGCGACCGATCCACGTCGGCGTTGCGAGTTTGAGTTACGGAGTTGCGCTCGTCTGTTTCGCGGTTGCTGTCATTTATCTTCTCAAAGATCGAGTCAAACCCGAATCAATGGCGATTTGGTCATCGGTTTTTACGCTGCTTGTTGCGGGCACGGTCAGCCGTTTTTCGGTTTTCACCGAAGGTATTTATCGCGCGGGCCTTTTCATCCCGAATCCGGCGGGCAACAAAAAACCGTTTCTGACGCCTTTTCGACTCGATATTCCTTATGTCGGCGAAATGCTTGTTGCGGCTGGCATTTTATCGCTTGCGACGATCGCCGCTTTCCTGTTTTACGTTTATCAGAACAACGAGCGAGCCAAAACAATCGGTCATTGGGCGCTGCGCGGCGCTTTTCTGGCGCAGATTTTGGCGATTGTGTTTCTGGTTTCGGGAATCAAAAACACGACAGACATCTTGCCGCGTCTCGAAACTCAACTCCAAACCGCGCCGCAGCAGATGCTTTATGCGGGACGCGCTATCGGCGAACGACAAGGTTTGACCGCCGAAGAATTGGCGCAAGTCACGCCTGCTCAATTTACCGAAGCCGCGCAAATGTATCTGGAACAAAGCGGACAGCAATTGTTTTTGAGTCTCAATACAAATCCGGTTGAACTGGCTGGATTAATTACAGCTCTCGCCGGAACGTTTTTCGTGATGCTGTTTAATTTCCGAACCGAAAAATTACGAGAAGCCCTGCCTTCGTTAGAAACGCTCGACGGTTTGATGTACAAAACCGCTTGTCTGGCGTTTGCCGGAATTGCGATGCTGCTTATCACTGGCGCGATTTGGGCGAACGAAAGCTGGGGCAGACCTTGGGGCTGGGATTCAAAAGAAACCGGCGCGCTTGTCGCCTGGCTGACTTACGCGGCGTTTCTGCACACGAGAATTTCACGCGGATGGACTGGTAGAAGCTCGGCTTATTTCGCCGTCGTCGCATTTTTGCTTGTAATTTTCACTTATCTCGGAGTCAGCTATCTGCTTCCCGGCTTGCACTCTTACGCCTGAAAATAAAACCTATTTCAATTAAAAAGCGGCTCAAATACGAGCCGCTTTTTAATTTGTTCGTTTTCGAACCGAAACGATTGCCGGATCTTGTTAATCTTTGAATACAGGAAATTTATTTTCAGGGGGTTATATGAAAAATTTTAGGAAATCTGCGATTGTTTTGTTAGCTGTTTTAACGTTCGTCTGGTCGAACCAAAACGCCTTTGCGCAAAACAACCGAAACACAACAAGCGGGATGGAGGAGTTTACGGGGAGCATTATTAGCTATAATGGACCGCGCGTGGCGACCGCTTTTTTTAATCTTCGGCTAAACGGGCGCACATCCGATGAACAAGCTCGCCAGTATCTCAATGTCTTGCGTCAAGACGGTCAGAGCAGAGCTTTAGATGCAATAGACGATAACGATCTAGGCTCATTTTCAGTTGGAAACAATCTAGGGCGAAGGCTCAACGTCGTGCGTGAATCAACGGTTGACGGGCGCCGCCGTATTTTCATCGTCTTTGAGCGCTGGACTCAATTTGCCGAACATCGTTTCGGAACGCGCTCGCTCGATTATCCGTTCGGCGTTATCGAGCTTTACATTGACCCGCGCACCGGCAAAGGCGAAGGCACTTACATCGCCGCCGCTCGAATTCGTTTCGATGACGATGCGAGAAACAATCAGCAAACAATCGAAATCGAAAACTTCGCCACTTATCCGGCGCGTTTGACCAATGTAACTTTAAGCCGCGGCGGCAGGAGTTAAAATAATATTCAGGAAAATAAAATCGTAAAAGGGCAAAAGGGCAATTCGATTTTTAAAAGAGAACAATTCGTTTTTAAAACGAATTGTTCTCTTGCTTTTTTTACATTTTTTCGCGCTTCCTTTGCAATACAACGTCGAAAGCTGTACTTGTCTTCAAATGAGCCGCAGCAAAAGCTGTTGTTAGGTTTTGGAGAAACAATTATGAAAAAAGTATTTCTAACCTTGGTTTTAATGTTTCTGTTTGGAAGTTTCTCGCTTGTACAGGCGCAAACGACTCAACAAATAAATCTACGCGTTAACAATCAGAAAACCGCTGCGGGCGGAAGACTGACAATTAAATTCGTTTCAGTCATGGAAGATTCGCGCTGCCCCGTAGGCGTCAACTGCATTCACGCAGGCAATGCGAAAATACAAATCAAAATCACGAAACGGGGAAGCGCGGCAAAAACTTTTGAATTAAATACAAATTCAGAGCCGAACCGCGTTTCATTTGAAGGCTACGAAATTAAGCTCGCAAATCTTGACCCCGTGCCGAAGGAAAGCGCCAGAATCAATCGCAACGGCTACACGGCGACTTTGGTGATCGGAAAACCACAAAATTCAAAATAAATTTCTTTAACAATACGAAAAAGCGAAGAAAAATAAATGCAGACAAAACAGCTCGGCGCGAGCGATCTGAAAATTACCGGATTCGGCGCGGGCGATTTCCGTTTGAGTGATGAAGAAGTTGCGGAAATTGAATCAATGTTGGAAGAAACAATCGAGTCATAATCGAGAATGGAAGAAACCGCAGAAATAAATAATTTGTCGCAACCGACTTTGGTGATGTCAGTTCGGCGCCGCTGGGCTGTCACGGCGGGAATTATGACCGGAATGTTTCTCGCCGCTCTGGAAGCGACCGTCGTCGGAACTGCAATGCCGACGGTGATCGCGTCGCTCGGCGGTTTAAATCATTATAGCTGGGTGTTTTCGGCTTATTTGATTACTTCAACCGTGACGGTTCCAGTTTGGGGAAAACTCTCCGACCTTTATGGTCGAAGGCTGATTTATCAAATTGCAATCGCCGTTTTTCTGATTGGCTCCGTTCTTTCCGGGGTGTCAACTACGATGACGCAGCTTATCGTTTTTCGCGCTCTTCAAGGATTGGGCGCGGGCGGTCTCGTGCCGCTTGGAATGACGATTATCGGAGACATTTTCACGCTTGAGGAACGAGCGCGAATGCAAGCGTATTTTAGCGGCGTCTGGGGATTTGCAAGCGTCGTCGGACCGATTGCGGGCGGATTTATCACCGACCAGCTTTCCTGGCGATGGGTTTTTTATATTAATCTTCCGATTGGCTTAATTACGGCGTTAATTCTTGGTCTTGCTCTGAAAGAACCGAAAAGTACCGACCGACCGGCGATTGATTATCTCGGAGCGGCGCTGTTAATGGCTTCTATCACCCTTCTGATGCTCGGTCTGGTTGAAAGCACGAGCCTTTCGTCGCTTTTAGCGCCGCATAATCTTGCGCTTTTTGCCGGAGCTTTTGTGCTGGCGATTTTATTTTTCTTCGTCGAACGCCGCGCAGCAGACCCGATTATTCCGTTTCAGTTATTTCGCAACCGGGTTGTTTCAGCTTCGATCACTGCCGGATTTATGGCAGGCGTGTCGATGTTCGGAGTAATTTCTTTCGTTCCACTTTTCGCGCAAGGCGCGCTCGGCTCGTCAGCGACCGAAGCCGGTTCGCTGCTCACGCCGCTGATGTTGAGCTGGGTCGGGATGTCGATAATAGGTGGGCGGCTGTTGCTCAAAATCGGTTTTCGCACGACAGCCATCATCGGATTTATTTTTCTCACGCTCGGCTTCGCCTTTCTCTCGCTTTTCCAACGCGACACAATGCGTTTGTGGCTTTACGTTGATTTGATTTTAATCGGCGCAGGTCTCGGATTAACGATGCTGACGCTCCTGATCGCCGTTCAGCAAGCCGTTTCGCGTGAACAGCTCGGAATTGCGACCTCGCTCAATCAGTTTTCTCGTTCGATTGGCGGTGCAATCGGCGTCGCCGTAATGGGAGCGGTTCTTTCGGCTGGTCTGGCAACGCAATTAATAGAATTCACAAGCAAAGAAAACAGCGGTCTGTCACGCGAACAAGCAGCCGCGCTCGCTTCGAATCCAAATGCTTTGATTGAGCCTTCTGCGCGGGCGGGATTGTCGCCTGAAGCTTTTAACGCTCTGCAAAACGCAATGGCGGGAGCGATTCACAACGTCTTTTGGATTGGAACGCTCCTCTCTGCATTAGCTCTTCTTGTCACGTTTTTCTATCTTCCGCGAAGCGGAAAAGGAACAATTGAGCCGCCTGATGAAAAAAACTGCGACCCCGAAACCGGCGAGCGGATGATTATTGCGGAGCTAACGACGATTGATCCCGAACACGAACCGTCGGGAAAATCTTATTGATAAATTCATGCAGTAGAGACCCGATGCATCGCGTCTCTACAAATTGCAGTTTGAAATACAAGAAAAGAGCGTCGAATTATACGACGCTCTTTTTCATTAAACAGTATTTATTTCCGAAATTTATTTTTTCGCTTTCGCCATCAACTCTTCGATTTCTTCGGCTTGTTTCGGGCAGTTCGCGGTCAGATTAACATTGCCGTCTTCGGTCACAAGAACGTCGTCCTCGATGCGGACTCCGATGCCGCGATATTCGTCCGGAACGTCCGGCGCGTCGGGCGGAATGTAAAGCCCTGGCTCGACAGTCAAAACCATTCCCGGCTCAAACGGGCGCGAATTTTTAGCTTGTTGATCAGAGAAATAACGCCCGGCGTCGTGAACGTCCAGCCCGATATAATGCCCAACGCCGTGCATATAAAATTTCATGAACTCTTTTTTCTCGATTACGTCTTCCGCTTTGCCTTTCAAAAGCCCGAATTGGAGCATTTTTTCGGTCAAAAGCTGGATTGATAAATCCTGACGTTCTTTGACGGTCGTGCCTTTTTTGGTCGCTTCGACGCATCTGATCTGCACATCCAAAACAGCGTCATAGATTTCGCGTTGCGGCTTGGTAAAACGCCCATTGACCGGAAAAGTGCGCGTGATGTCGGCTGCATAGCCTTGATATTCGGCGCCCGCGTCAACCAAAACCAAATCGCCGTCGCGAAGCGGTGCGTTGTTTTCGACATAATGCAAAATCGTAGCGTTTTCGCCGCCGCCGATGATTGAATTGTAAGAAACGCCGCTCGCTCCGCGCATCCGAAAATGATGTTCGATAATCGCTTCGAGTTCCGATTCGTTCATTCCCGGTTTAGTCCGCTCCATCGCAACGATGTGACCTTCGACCGTGATGTCTGCCGCCTTTTGCATGATCTCGATTTCTTCCGCTGTTTTGTGCAAACGCATATCGCCGATGATTAAGGTCGGATCAATAATCGTGTGCGGCGGATACGCGGTTTTCAGACGGCGAAAACGCTGTTCCGACAAATAATCCAAGATCACTTGATCGAGTTTGCGGTCGAGTCCAAAACGGTAATAGAGCTTTTCGACGCCGTTTAAAATTTTGGGTAATTCGGCGGCAAACTTTTCAATCGGGAAAGCTTTCGATGCACCGTAATTTTTTATCGCGCCTTCCGTTCCTTGCCTGCGCCCGTACCAGGTTTCCATAACAGGATCGCGCGGACGAACGAAAAGCGTGTACGGACTACGGCGATTTGCCGGATTAATCACGGCAATCGCGTCCGGTTCTGGAAAACCCGTTAAATAATAAAAATCCGGATCCTGGTGAAATTTATATTCCGTGTCATAAGCACGCGTCTGCTCGTGCGCCGCCGGGATAATTGCTACGGCATCTTTGCCGATTTGCTGCATAAACTGTTGAAGCTGCGGTCGAATCATTTTTCGATTTTCCTTTTTCTTAAACGTAAAAATCAAATAAATCACAGACCGAAGTACGAAAACAACCTGCGTTGAAATTTCGCACCGAAAGGCGAAAACATTTTTCTGAAAAAATTTTCGCAAGCTGTGCAAGTTTTTTGCAGGAGCGGCGTTCTTTAATTAATTTGGGAACAAAAAGCCGATGTTCGGTTCTTTGGCAATCAGCTAAAGAGAAGGGCATCGGCTTTTAATTTCAGTTAAAAATCTCGCTTTTCGGAAAATAGTTTTCGCCTTTTTATCCAAACTTAAATTTCTTTGTAATTTTGTATTTCCAATTTTTTGATTATTCTCAAAAATTTTTAATCAAGCTGAAACCTTTTCGCCGTCTCACGCAACATAAAAAACGGCTAGCCAAGAAAAACAACTTTTCAGCGAGGAAGAAATGAAAAAAATTCTCTTTGTTTCAGCCACTTTGTGGCTTTGGCTGGCGTTTGTCTCTTTTGAAAATATTCAAGCGCAAACCGCGCCGACTGAAGGCACTTTAAGAGCCGTTAGCGCAGATGGAAAAGCTCTCGGCGATTGCCCGCTTAAGCACACCGATGTCAAAGCCGATATTTCCGGCTTTCTTGCCAGAGTCCGGGTCAAACAGGAATTTGAGAACAATTTATCAGACAAAATTGAAGCCGTTTACGTTTTTCCGCTCTCTCAAAATGCAGCCGTTGACCAGATGACGATGCGTGTTGGCGAACGGATAATCAACGGACGGATTATGAAAAGGGAAGAAGCCAAGCAGGTTTATGAAGCAGCGAAAACCGAAGGCAAAGCCGCCGCTCTCTTAGATCAGCATCGCCCGAACGTTTTCTCTCAAGCCGTTGCCAACATTCTTCCCGGTGAAAAGATCATTGTTGAAATCAGCTATGTCGAAACGTTGAAATACGAAGACGGAGCTTATGAATTCGTGTTTCCAACGGTCGTTGCACCTCGCTACAATCCGGGGCAGGTTTCGGATGCAAATGCGCTTTCAGCGCCTGTTATAGCGACGCGCGCAGGTCACGATATTTCTATTGAAGTTAATTTGGATGCGGGCGTTCCAATCGAAAACGTAACCTCAAAAGTCCACGAAATCGAATCGGCAAGGTTTTCCGCCAATCGCTCTGTCATCAAGCTCAAAAACGAGAAAGACATTCCAAACCGCGATTTTGTTCTGCGCTACGACGTTTCAGGCAAGAAGATCGCGGACGCGGTTTTAACTCACCGCGAAAAGCGCGGCGGATTTTTCACCTTAATGCTTCAGCCGCCCGACATAATTTCTTATGAAGATGCAACGCCGAAAGAGATTGTTTTCGTTCTCGACACGTCGGGTTCGATGTCGGGTTTTCCGATTGAAAAAGCCAAAGAAGCGATGAAAGCGGCGCTTGATGGGCTTCATCCGTTCGACACTTTCAATCTCATCACTTTTGCGGGTGACACGCACATATTGTTTGATAAACCCGTTCCCGCGAGCGTGGAAAATTTGAGACGTGCGCAAGAACTTTTGGAAAGAACCGAAGGCTCCGGTGGAACGGAAATGATGAAAGCGATTCGCGCCGCGTTTGCGCCTTCCGGTTCGAACAGCCACGTCCGAATCGTCTGTTTTATGACCGATGGTGAAGTCGGCAATGACGCCGAAATCATCGCCGAAGTACAAAAAAACCGGAGCGCTCGCGTGTTTTCCTTCGGCATCGGCGAATCGGTCAATCGCTTCCTGCTCGACAAAATCGCGGACGAAGGTCGCGGTGAAGCAACTTATGTTTCTCTCACGGAAGACGGGTCCGCGGCTGCCAAAAAGTTCCACGAGCGCGTTCGTTCTCCGCTGCTTACCGATATCTCGATTGATTGGAACGGTTTGCCCGTCGCTGATGTTTATCCAAGCAAAATCTTGGATTTGTTTAGCGCAAAACCGATAATTTTAAACGGCAGATTTACTAAAACAGCGAGCGGCACAATTCGCTTGAAAGGGAAAAGATTCGGACAGGACTTCGTCCGCGAAATTCCGGTCGTTTTTCCCGAAACTGAACCGCAGCATAATGTTTTAGCCACTCTCTGGGCGCGCACGCGGGTTGACGATTTGATGTCGCAGGATTGGAACGGAATCCAAAACGGAAAAGCCCGCGACGAAGTGCAAAACACAATCACCCAGCTTGGACTTGAATACAATTTGCTGACCCAGTTTACGTCATTCATCGCCGTAGAGGACAGAATCGTCACAGACGGCGGTCAGCCTGCACGCCGCATTGAAGTTCCGGTTGAAACACCTGCCGGAACGAAAAAGGTTTACAAAGAATGGAACGAGAAAGATGTCGCTTACATAACACAACCAAAATTTGAACTGAAACAACAAGCGACATCTGTCGGACCTATCGTTAACGGAAGTGGAATCGGTCGGGGAAGCGGAAACGGGATCGGTGATGGAAGCTCAACGACTCAGCAAAACAATGCAGTTGCTACAACCGTTGAAGTAACGAGTGATGAAGCTTTGTTAGTTGAAACAACAGCAACGCAAGTGCAGGCAACTGTATCTGCAAAATCAATTCAAAATTTACCTGTCAATGGCAGACGATCTCAAAGTTTGCCCAAAGGCTTAAACTTTTCTAGCGTGCTAAAAACCTATCCTGGCGCTCGTAATGAAGCAAATGCGGGCGGTTTTTCGATTGATGGCGTGTCGGGTTCGGAAAATGTATTTATTATTGACGGTCAGGAAGTTACCAATTTTCGTACAGAAGCGTTAAATTCCGGCAACTATTTCCGTGGTAGTGTCGAAAATTTAGTCAAACCCGAATACACCGAAGCCGCAAAACGCGCCGGTGCTTCCGGAACAGTTAACATTCGCGTGGCGATTGATGAAAGCGGCAAAGTCACTAATGCTAAAGCCATTTTTGGAAATCCGTTGTTGCGGGCTATTGCTGAACAAGCAGCACGCGAAACGAAATTTGCTCCGACGTTTGTTTCCGGTCGAGCGGTAAAAGTCAACGGAACTCTGGTTTACCATTTTAAACGCGGTGAAGGCGTTGATTCGATTTCCGCATCCGGAATGCGGGCTGCGCCTTTGACTTTGGCGGAAAAACGGTTGATGGCAATCGAATCGCGGCTTCATCCGAAAATTGCCGAGCTGCTAAAAAATCCGGCTGCAAAAACCGATTTTGCAAAAGATGGAAAAGCTGAAATTATCGTTCAGCTCAAAATGCGAAATCCGCAAACGATTGCCGCTCTAAAAGCATCAGGTCTGGAAATTTCGCGCGAATTGCCCAATCTAAAAGCGGTTGTCGGGCAGATTTCGAGGGCAAAGCTGGCGGCTTTGGCGGAAATGAAATCTGTAGTTTTTATCTCACCCAAAATGGATTGAGATTTGCGGCTATACAGCCGATGTGCGGTGTTGGAAAGACTTTAACTCCGCTTTCTTAATTTACTTCCGCGAAGTTGAAACTAACTTCGCGGACTTTTTATTTGCTTTTCGATTTTTGGCTTCAACCGGTGAAGTCAAATAAATTCAAAGTTTTGATACAATTGCTTTTTGTCAATAAAACATCATTTGAAGTCGGCGAATTTTAAATTGTAGTGAAGGTAAATTGGTCTAAAAGGAGGAAAATTTTATGGTTGCCGTGCTGACGTCGGGCAAAACGAGCGAGTATCTCACAGAAGAAGTGGTTTCTTACAATCCGGCGACGGGCGCAGAAATCGGGCGCGTCCCGAACGAAAGCAGAGAAGCCGTTTTCGCCGCTGTCGGGCGCGCTCGTGCGGCTTTTAAAGTCTGGCGCGCGACCTCCTTTGCAGACCGCAAGAAAATCGTTTTGAAAGCGCGCGAAGTCATTTTGTCGGAAATGGATGAAATCGCGCGGCTTATCTCTGAGGAAATGGGAAAACCCATCGCCGAGGCATTTTCAACGGAAATTTCTCCGGTTCTGGATTTAATGCAGTATTTTGCTCGCAACACACAAAAATTATTAAAACCGGAAAAAATCAACCTCGGTCAATTCGCCTTGCTCGGTCGTTCTTCCCGAATCGTTTATCAACCGCTCGGCGTTGTCGGAATCATTTCGCCCTGGAATTATCCGCTGGCGATTCCTTTGGGCGAAGTGGCGATGGCTTTGATGGCTGGTAACACGGTTGTTTTGAAACCGAGCGAACTGACGCCTTTTGTCGGGTTGAAAATCGGTGAAGGTTTTAAGAAAGCTGGTTTGCCGGAAAACGTTTTGCAGGTTGTTACGGGCGACGGGCGAACCGGCGCAGCTCTGGTCGAAGCGGGCGTCAACAAAATCATGTTCACAGGCAGCGTGGCTACCGGAAAGAAAATTGCCGAAGCCGCAGCACGAAATTTGACTCCGGTTGTACTGGAGCTTGGCGGCAAAGATCCGATGATTGTTTTAGAGGACGCAAATCTTGAAACCGCTGCGCAAGCCGCCGTCTGGGGCGCATTTGCAAATGCGGGGCAAACCTGCGCTTCAGTGGAAAGGCTTTATGTTCACGAAAAAATTGCG
This sequence comes from Acidobacteriota bacterium, assembly GCA_030863175.1. Taxonomy (GTDB): domain Bacteria; phylum Acidobacteriota; class Blastocatellia; order Pyrinomonadales; family Pyrinomonadaceae; genus JALZCH01. The sequence goes on from JALZCH010000015.1 coordinate 81,022, forward strand.
CCCGAATTTATTGAAAAAGTCGTTGAATTGACAAAAAAGCTGCGGCAAAACATCGGTACGGGAAACGAAGCGGAAATCGGCTCGATGGTTTCCGAACGACAGCTTGAAACGGTTGAAAATCACGTCCGAGATGCGAGGGAAAAAGGCGCGAAAATCTTAACCGGCGGAAAACGAAACGAGAACTTTTCCGGTGCTTTTTTTGAACCGACTGTTTTAACAAACGTTGACCATAATTGTCGCGCAGTTCGGGAAGAAACATTCGGTCCCACGCTCCCAATTATGACTTTTAAAACCGAAGATGAAGCCGTCCGGCTGGCAAACGATTCAGAATTCGGTTTGACGGCGAGCGTCTGGACCAAAAACATCGGAAAAGGCAAACGCATCGCCGGAAAAATCGAAGCCGGAACAGTTACGGTTAATGAAGTCGTTTACACGCACGGTCTCGCGCAGACGCCATGGGGCGGCGTCAAAAACAGCGGTTACGGCAGAACGCACGGCAAATTAGGTTTGATGGAATTGGTCACTCCGCAGCACATTCATGTTAACCGCATTACACAGCTGCCTGATGTTTGGTGGTTTAATTACTCGCCGGACGCAATTAATCTTTTTCGCGGACTAGCCCGGTATTTTTCCGCCGGTTCGGTTTTCAAAACCACTCGAATTTTGCCGCAAATGCTCAGGAGAATAAAGGAGCATCGTCGGAAATAATGCCCATCGCACGTTATTTTCACCGCCGCGAACGATATTTCGCCAGCCTCAACGACAACCGCACCGTGCGCCCGTTTGAATGGGGAAAAGAATTTGCCGATCCATCTTTTATTTCCGAATTAAACGGCGTTTCGCCGGTTTCGTTTTGGAAACATTATGCGGAAAATGCAGTAAAAAATAGCAACCATTTTTTTGCATTGTCCGAAATTTCAGATTTCAAATTTGAGATTCCGAATCTAACTTGGACAAGCCAAATCGAAACGATCTCTGCAGAAAACAACATCGCGAGGGCACGCTTTTTTCCCGTCAAAAAAAATCAAAATAAAAAGCGCGCCGTCATCGTTTTGCCGCACTGGAATGCGCAGCCAGAAAGCTATTTTTCTTTGTGCCGAGTTTTAAACCGCATCGGAATTTCTGCTTTGCGGCTGACACTTCCTTATCACGAGGAACGTCGTCCGCCGGAAACAAATCGCGCCGATTACCTGGTTAGTTCAAATATCGGCAGAACTTTGCAATCAATCAGGCAAGCAGTTTTGGATACAAAAGCTGCTGTTAAGTGGCTAAAAACACAAGGTTTTGAACGAATCGGAATTGTTGGCACAAGCATTGGTTCCTGCACCGCTTTTCTAGCTATGGTTCATGATGCTGATGTAAATGTCGGCGTTTTTAATCACGTTTCAAATTATGTGGGGGACGTAACCTGGCGCGGAATCTCTACGCAGCATGTTCGTCGCGGTTTGGAAAATGATGTATCGCTCGAAGAATTGCGTGAATTCTGGATGCCTGTCAGCCCGGGAGCTTATTTTGAAAAATTAAAAAACCAGACGCCACGCCCGATGCGATATATCTTTGCGCTTTATGATTTAACTTTTCCGATTGATTTGTCACGCCAAACTATCGCGGCGTTCAAAAAACACGGCATTCGTCACGATAAGACAGTTTTGCCATGCGGACACTACACTTTAGGCGTTTCACCTTGGGTTTATCTGGATGGCTGGAAAATCGTTTCCTATTTTCGTAGGTATTTGTAAAATCAATTGAGGATGCTCGACAAATTCATCAATAAGCGCAAAAACAACTGGCAGCGACTCGAAGATCTGTTGTCTTTGACGGAGGCGGCTACTTTACGCGGTTTAAACCGCGAAGAGATTCGAGAGCTTGGGCAACTTTATCGCCGCGCCGCATCGGATTTGGCTATTGCGCGAGCCGAATCGCGCGATCCGAAACTGGTTAATTATTTGAATAGCCTGGTAATACGCGCTCATGGTCAGATTTATCGCGCCGAGAATCAAGGGTTCGGTTTAATCAAAAGTTTCTTTCTCCGAGACTTTCCCCAAACGTTCCGACAAACTTGGAAATTTACCGCAATTTCGTTTCTGACTTTTTTGCTTTCGGCTGCTCTGGCTTTCGTGGCGACTTGGCAAAACATTGATTTTGCCGACACAATAGGCACTTACGACGTTCGGTATGAAGTCGAAAGCGGACAACGCTGGTGGCTCGAATTAAATAAAAACAATCAAATCGGATCGGCGGCTATTCTGACCAACAACATAATGGTCACATTTTACGCTTTTTCCTACGGGGCATTTTTTGCGCTCGGAACACTTTACATAATTGGGATGAACGGCGCTTTTCTGGGTTCCATCTTTGCCATTTGTTATCAGTTTAACCCGTCATTTGGCAATGATTTACTCTTTTTTGTCGTTGCTCACGGTGTGATTGAACTTTCGTGTATTTTCATTTGCGGCGGTGCGGGAATGATGATTGGTTATTCGATACTTGTGCCTGGTGATTTATCCCGGATTGAAGCTTTAAAGAAAAGCGGTGTTGAAGCTGTCAAAATCGTCGTCGGATGCGCCTTTTTGCTTGTAATTGCAGGAATTATCGAAGGCTTCATTTCACCCGCTGGAATCAACCCTGCTGCAAAAGTAGGAATAGGTTTGACTACCGGGATTGCAATGTATTCTTATTTGCTTTTTGCCGGACGGAGCACCGAATTAGAGCAACCCCCTCTCCTTGACTCGTAGATAAGTTTCCAGCAACGAAGGCGCAAGCGTTCGCCTTGTTACATCCAAAGCCAAACCGCCCTGTGTCTCGACATTTTTAAGCGCTGTTTCGCGCTGAAATAAAATTTCTTCGGCAACCGATTGTGTAAAAAGCGTCTGAACCGAATCTGGGTTGGTTTGTACAACCATTCGTAAATCCCTGTCTCCGATGGTCACAACAAGAGGTAAGTGCCGGGGTCTTAATAATTTAAGCGAGGCAAGTAACTCTTTTGAGCCTTCTTCGTCAACCAAATCGGTTAGAATTACAACAAACGAGCGTCGTTTTATGTTTGCTGATATGAACTGAAACGAATTCGAGTATGAAGGCTCGACCATTTCCGGCTCGACATCATGAAGAACTTCCAGAACATTTTCAAATTGATCGGTTCCTTTTTTCGGAGGCAGAAATTTTTTTATTCTTCGACTGAAAACCAAAATGCCAACGTTATCTCCGCCACGCGCTGCAGCGGACATTAAGGCGAGGGCAGCTTGAATAGCATTATCAAATTTGGTCTCTTTTTCAATCCGTCCTGTCATCAGCCGTCCGGCATCCAACGCAATTATAATGGTTTGGTCGCGTTCGATTTGGTATTGACGGGTTACTAATTTTCCGCGTCGTGCCGTAGCCGTCCACGAAAGATGACGAAGTTCGTCACCTCGGACATAATCGCGGAGTGATTCAAAATCTCTCCCTTCGCCCCGCAAAATCGCTCGACGGTTTATCGCGACCAATGATTCTGCTCCAAGAGCGGCTAATTCGATTTCTCGCGCGCGCCGCATATTTGGATACACCTTAACAACTGTTTCCGATTTTATTTCTCTCTGAACCCAAACTAAACCCAGTCTCGATAAATGTCGGATAGCTATTTTCCCAAATTCAAAATGCCCACGGTTTGTTGGCGTTAATCCATAAGACAAAAAGGCACTAGTTTGCGGCGGTACTGTCACCCTTCCTTCTCTTAAACCGTTTAATTTCATTTCGGTTGGATGTTCATCTTTTAAAATTAATTTGAGAGAACGACTATAATTGTTTTCGATTTTTAGGCTTACTTCCGTTTCATCCCCAATTGCAAAACGTTTATTAAATTCGCGTTTAATTGTTAAGTCATCTGGTAATTTACTGATTCGCAAATCTACTAAAGCCAGTAAAATTAAGCATAAATCAAAACCGAAAACAATCCATCTGAGCGTCGGTAAATTCCATGAAAGCGAAAGTGCAATAAACCCACAACAAAACCAAATCAAAAAGTATTTGCTAAAAACAAAATTCATTTGATTTTTTTATAATACTTCGATTAAAAAATCTGTTTTTGGTTTTACCTCACCGATAATTACTGCTTCTGAAAATTCTGAAATAAATTTTTCGGCTCGCTCTTTTTCGAGACTTATCAATAAACCTCCCGCTGTTTGCGGATCGAATAATGCGCTTTGTGTTTCACGTTTTACATTTTCGTCAAAAAATATTGCATCACCGACATATTTTCGATTATTTTTGTCCCCTCGCGTCAGCATTCCACTCGAAATCAAATCTAAGACATCAGGTAAAAGCGGCACTTTGTTTGAATTTAATCGAATAGTTACATCGCTTGCTTGTGCCATTTCAAAAGCGTGTCCGAGTAAGCCAAACCCGGTTATGTCTGTACAGGAATTAGCCCCTACTTTCTGCATTAGTTCTGAAGGTATCCTGGCTGATGAAGTCATAGACCATATTGCCGCCTCAATTGCTTCTTTTCCCGCCACACCTCGCTTTACCGCGGTGCTGATAGCCCCGGTTCCAATTGGTTTTGTGATTATTAAAACATCTCCCGGTTTTGCGCCTCCGTTTGTAATAACTTTTTCAGGATGGATAATTCCTGTCACTGCATAACCAAATTTGATTTCCTGGTCATCAACCGAATGACCGCCTAAAACGACAACTAATTCTGCGTTGAGGGTCTTTTGACCACCTTTTAAAATTTCACCAAGTTCAGTCCAATCTCCCTTTTGTGGGTAACAAACTATTGAAAGTGCTGTTAGAGGCTTTCCCCCCATCGCGTAAATATCGTTTAAAGAGTTGACTGCAGCAATCTGACCGAATATTTCCGGGTCATCAACAACAGGTGTAAAAAAATCAACAGTCTGAACAAGTGCCGTTTCGTCCGAAAGACGAAATACTCCCGCATCGTCGGCGGTTTCAAAACCGACAATTACGTTCGTCATGTCTTGCTTGGGTAATTGGCTCAAAACTTGAGCTAAATCGCTAGGTGCGAGCTTCGCTACTCAACCAGCGCAAGATACTGTTTCTGTTAGACGCTTTTTTTCTTCCATAAAAAAATCAATTAGCCTTTTCCGTTAACATTAAGAGCTGAAAAATTCTATCCATATCAGCTTCGCTGTAGTATTCAAATTCAATTTTTCCCCCCGTTCCTCTTCCATCAGGTGCTATCTTCACCTTTGTACCGAATCTTCTTCGCAGCTTTTCTTCCGCTGCACGTATATTTGCATCAATTGCTTTCGACTTTCTTTCTTTTGAGACTGTTTTTTCGATGCTTTCTCCAGCGGCAATTCTTTTAATTAGTCGTTCCGTTTCACGCACTGAAAGCGCCATTTCCATAATGCTTCGTACTACACGCCGTTGGATTGTATGATCTTCAATTCCTAACAGCGCTCGAGCATGCCCGACAGTTATTTTCTCATCCTCAACCAGTTTTTGAATATCTTCTGGCAACCTAAGCATCCGCAAGTAATTAGCGACAAAAACTCTATCCTTCCCAACACGATTGGCAACCATTTCCTGTGTCAAACCAAATGTCTTGATTAATTTTTGGTATGCTCGGGCTTCCTCCATCGAATTAAGCTCATGTCTTTGAATATTTTCAATCAAAGCCAGCTCAAGACGTTTATCATCAGAAACCTCTTTGATTACCGCTGGAACTTTTTTTAGATTGGCTTTTTGAGCAGCACGCCAACGTCTCTCTCCAGCAATAATTTCAAACCTATTGTTATCCATTCGACGAAGTATTATTGGCTGAATTATCCCATTTTCTTTGATGGATTGCGTTAATTCGTCGAGCTTTCCATCATCGAACCTAGTCCGCGGCTGTTCCTTATTAGGAACAATTAAATCAATATCAACTTCGCGCAGTTCTTCATTCAAGTCGGGCTTATCTTCTGGCAGTAAGGCGCTGAGCCCTCTCCCTAAAGCCATTTTTTTATTCATGACTTAAAATCTCCTTTGCTAACTGTAAATAACTTTCAGCTCCTCGTGAGCGAATATCATAGAGAATGATAGGTTTTCCGTGACTTGGCGCTTCAGCAAGCCTGACATTTCTTGGAATAACGGTTTGCAATACCTGTTTTCCGTAAAAATCTCTCAAATCATTTGCGACCGCTGTTGATAAATTAGTGCGTTCGTCATACATCGTCAGCAGCAAGCCTTCAATTGTCAACTGAGGATTCAATCCGCGGCGCAAACGCGCCAATGTATCGAACAATTCTGTTACTCCTTCTAGAGCAAAATATTCACATTGAATAGGAACTAAAAGCGAATCCGCTGCTGTTAGACCATTAATCGTTAACAAACTTAAAGATGGTGGACAATCAATAATTATATAATCGTATTTTTCTTTAAGTGGATGTAAAATTTCCCTCAAGCGATATTCACGCCGATCCCTTTCAACCAGCTCTATTTCTGCACCAGCCAAATTTTTGTCCGCCGGAAAAACCCACAATAGTGGAAGTTCAGTCGGCTGGATCGAGTTTTCAGGTGCATCATTTAAAACTAAAGCGTGATATAAACTTCGTCGCTTTACTCCCCGCTCAATTCCGGCACCTGAACTGGCGTTTGCCTGCGGATCTGCATCAACCAATAAAACCTTTTTCTCTTCGACAGCGAGCGCCGCAGCTAAATTCACTGCGGTCGTCGTTTTTCCAACTCCGCCTTTCTGATTGGCGACGGCAATAATTTTTCCCATTCTCTTAAATTCTCGCTTTTGTAATTAGCAGTTTCATCGAAAAACTAACATAATTCCAAGTTTTTTTATATTGCTTTTTTCTTTGAAAACTAAAATACTAATTTGATTTTTTCCTCTCCAAAGAGATTAATCACCTTTGATAAACTTTTGCAAAGCAGAAAAAAGAATCTTATTCGATTAAAGCATCCTGAAGTTATAAATTGAGTTTTTAATAATTCAGTGTTTCACGTTTTACAATCTATAGCGCTTCTCAAATGAGTGCGACCTGATAACCGCAATGGCGAAACCAATTACGGCAGTCTTGTTTCGTTATTTGTTTCAATGCCCAATTTAATGCTTCTTCAAGCATTTCATCAGTTGGCG
>JALZCH010000017.1 GCA_030863175.1 Acidobacteriota bacterium
CGGACCGCTCAACAGTCTTGATTCCGAAGTTAAAAGTTTGGAGTTAACAGAAACAAATCCAACTCAAAATCGAAAACTCAAAACTGAAAACTAGCTTTTCTTGTCATCTTTAAAAAGAATCGGCATAATCGCCGTTTCATAGCTTTTGGCGATTTTAATATAAGCTTCGTTGCGGAGCTTGCTCATATATTTTTTGCGCTCTTCCGCAGACCGCTCCATCGTAATCGCCTGACGCACTTGATTTTCATTAAAAACCGGCGTTGCGGAATCGTTGACGCGCTGGTCAACGCGCAAAATCATCACGCCTTCGTCAATGACAATCGGCTCAGAATAACCACCAGCTTTGACGTCTTTAACCGCTTTGCCAATATCTTCGGTCAAAGTCGGAACCTCAAAAGTACCTACTTTTCCTTTTTCTCTTTGCGAATCGGGACGCTCCGAATGTTGTGCGACGAACGTTTCAAAATTGGCTCCGGCGCGAAGCTGGCGAAGCAAATCAGCGGCTTTGGCTTTGACCTGATTTTCGTCGCGTCCGGCAAAGCTCAGGAAAATTTCGGAAATTGTGACGGTTTCAGGTTTGCGGAATTTTTCCCGATTTTTATCAAAATAATCTTTCAGTTCTTTTTGTGTTAAGCCGTTATAAATTTTGCCGTCAACGTCGTAACGAAAAACCAGAGCCGGAATCAGCTCGCGCCGCCAGATGGCTTTCAGCTCATCTGGTTCAACATTTTCGGCGCGGATCTGCTTGTAAAGCTCATCCATCGTTTTGATGTTGTAACGCTGCATCAACTGAACGAAACGCTGGTTGATTTCCTGCTCGACTTCGTTTTCGAGTGACATCTCCTTGCCTTGCTGAATGATCAATTCTTCATTAATCATATCAACGATCAGTTCGTTGCGCTTGGCGCTCAGTTCGCTGACAATCTGCTCGCGCGTTTTTCCGCCGCTCTGCCCGCGAGCCAAAAGCGCGTCGGCGCGGTTATTAATTTCTTTGTTGATGCGCGATAAAGTAATCACGCCCTCATTAACCTGCGCGACGACTTCGTCAACCACGCGCTGTTCGGTTTCTTGGGCGAAACTTGAAAAATTGAATAAAAATATAGCGGCAAATAAAAATGGCAACCGCATTAAAGCAGTTCTGGAAAATCTCACGTTGTAACTCCTTAAATAATTGAAGGCTTTCGCTATCTTACTCGTCGTTGCGAATTTCTTGCAAGATTTGACGCGCCAAATCGAGAATTTGTTGGCTTTCGTCAGCTGAATTTATCGGGATTCTTAAAACGCCGCTCGGCGAAAAACTGATACCTTCCGCGGAATTTACCAAATCCATCAGCTTTTCCGGATTGACCGCGGCGCGTTCGGACAATTTGAAAGCAATTCCCTGCGGCGTTTTATCAATCGAAAGCACGCGCATTTCTTCCGCCAGACGGCGCAGACGAGCGTAGTTAAAAAGATTTTCGACCGACTCCGGCGCTCGTCCGTAGCGGTCTTGAACTTCTGCGTAAAGCTTGCGCAAAACGTCTTCTGAGTTTGCGGACGAAATGCGTTTGTAAGTTCTGAGGCGCTGCGACATATCGGCGATATAATCGGTCGGAATTGAAACGTCAACGCCCAAATTGATCGAAACGCTCGTCTCGTCCTCGATTTCATCGCCGCGAATTTCCGCCACCGTCCGTTCGAGCATTCTGGTGTACAAATCAAACCCGAGCGCGTCCATATGACCGGATTGTTCGCCGCCAAGCATGTTTCCTGCGCCGCGTAATTCCAAATCGAGAGCGGCGATTCGGAAACCGGCTCCCAAATCGGAAAATTCACGAATCGCCGAAAGACGACGACGCGCAATCGGCGTCAAAGTTAATTCGCCCGGAATCAACAAATAAGCGTAAGCGCGGCGATTTGAACGCCCGACGCGACCGCGCAACTGATAAAGCTGCGAAAGCCCGTAATTATCGGCGCGATTGATGATGATTGTGTTGGCGCGCGGAATATCAATGCCGTTTTCGATGATTGTTGTGGCGACCAGAACGTCGTATTTATAATCAACAAAATCGAGCATCGCCTGTTCCATTTCCTGCTCATTCATCTGCCCATGCGCGACGATAATGCGAGCTTCCGGCACAATTTTCTTAATCAAAGCTGCGATTGACTCAATTGTTTCAACGCGATTGTGAATAAAGAAAACCTGTCCTTGTCTGGACATCTCAAGCTCAATCGCCGATTTAATCACCGAATCGGAAAACTGAACGACTTGAGTATTAATCGCCAGACGGTCGCGCGGCGGGGTCTCAATTACAGACATATCGCGCATCCCAGTCAAAGCCATATTCAAAGTGCGCGGAATCGGAGTCGCTGAAAGCGTTAAAACGTCCACTTTCTTTTTCAGTTGCTTCAGACGCTCTTTATGAGCGACGCCGAAACGCTGTTCTTCATCAACAATCACCAGACCAAGATTCGGAATCACAACGTCTTTCGACAAAATCCGGTGCGTTCCGATAATGATGTCAACACCGCCGGATTCGAGCTTTTTGACGACTTCCTTTTGCTCTTTGGGCGAGCGAAAACGCGACAGCAATTCAATTGTGACAGGAAAAGCTGCAAACCGTTTTTTGAAAGTCTCGTAATGCTGATAAGCCAACACGGTTGTAGGAGTCAAAACCGCAACTTGTTTCGAATCCATTGCCGCCTTAAATGCGGCGCGCATTGCGACTTCGGTTTTGCCGAAACCTACATCACCGCATAAAAGCCTGTCCATCGGCGTTGTCGCTTCCATATCTTTTTTGACATCTTCGACCGAAACTGCCTGATCGGGCGTTAATTCATACGGAAAAGCGTTTTCAAACTCGTCCTGCCACGGCGAATCAGCGGCAAAAGCATAACCTTGCACGAGTTTTCGTTCGGCATAAAGCCGCAAAAGCTCGTCCGCCATATCGCGCATCGCTTTTTTGGCTTTGGCTTTTTTCGCCTGCCAGCCGATGCCGCCCAATTTATCGAGATTCGGCTGTTGCGCTTCGGCACTCGAATAACGCGAAACCAAATCGAGCCGTTCGACGGGAACGTACAATTTCGCGTTGTCGGCGTAAGTGAGCAGCATAAACTCGCCGCTTGCGCCGCCCATTTGCAGCGTATTCAGACCTTCAAAACGTCCGATTCCGTGGTCAACGTGAACAACAAAATCGCCCGGTTTCAAATCACGAAAATCCGATAAAAACGCGCCCGTTCGGTCTTTTTTGCGTTTTGCTTTTTGCCTTTCGGCTTTATTTCTCTGCTGCTGAGCTTGAAATTCGGGATGAACCTGATATTTTTCGATTTCGTCAAAAATGTCAGTTTCGGTGTGAACTTTTAAATTTGCAATCGGCAGTTCAAAGCCGGAACTCAGATTTCCGACTGCAAAAGAATCCGGCGGCAAATTGACTTCCGATTCGCGCAAAAGCTCGCTCACGCGTTCGAGCATTCCGCTCGTCTGCAAAACGAAGATTGTCCGTTGTTCGTCGTTCGTTGCTCGTTGCTGAGTGCGTTTTAAATCGCTTGCCAATTCGATGATTCGATTGTGATAACGGCGAGCGGCGCGGGAAATGATTTCGATTTCGACGGCTTTTTCGGCAGTCGAGAAAAGAAACAACGGCTTTGCAGTCTGAGATTTTATATTTGGAATTTGAAGCTGCGGATTTTCGTTTTCAAACGCCAAACTTTCGTCAGTTTTGGCGGCTGCTCGTCCCAGAGCACGCAATTCCAACCGCTGTTTTTCATTAATCTTTTCCCGTAATTCTTCCAGCGTTAAAAACAATTCGTTCGGAGGCAACGCCAATTCGTCTGCTCGATTCGTTTCATCAAAACGGTTCTCCAAATTCTGATAAAACGAGCCAAGATATTTTTCGACGCTCCCCGGTTCGTCAAAAACCAGAACCGCGTCTTGCGGGAAATAATCAAAAGCCGCGCCCTTTCGCTCGTGCAAAACCGGAAACAGAAATTCCCAACCGGAAAAAGATTCGCCCTCCTCGGCAAACTGCGTCCGGTCTGCCAGAGCGCGCGCAAAGCGTTCTTCCGCAAATCTTTCGCGCGCAAAAAAAGCCCAATCGCGGAAATCCTGCGGCAAAGCGGCAAATTCGCGCATCGGCGCGAGCGATATTTCTTTCAACTGCCGGGTTGAAAGCTGAGTTTCCGGATCGAATTCGCGAATCGAGTCAATTGTGTCGCCCCAAAATTCGATTCGCACGGGGAGTTCGCAATCAGGCGACCAAACGTCAACAATTCCGCCGCGCGAAGAAAATTGCCCCACCCCTGCAACCGGTTCTTCGCGGACATATCCGCAAGCGACGAGCTTTTCAAGCAATTCTTCGAGCGGAAAATCCTCATCTCGTCTGAGAAAAACTCCCAGATTTCTTAATTCTTCGGGCGAAACGGTTTTTGCGACCAGCGCGCGAGCCGTCAAAAGCAAAAAATCCGGCGCAGTTTGAGTCAAACGCCAAAGCGTTAAAGCGCGCTGTTCCAAAGTTTCGGCGTGCGGCGAAACTCCCGCGTACGGGTCGGCGTCGGATGAAGGCAAGATGAAAATTTGTTGGTCATTCGTTGTTCGCCGCTCGTTGTTAGAGTCTTCCTGCAACGAGCTACGAGCGATGAATGACGAACTAAAAAAACAGAGATCGCCATTCCAATTTTCTAAATCGTTGTTGGTTTCAGCGACTACGACAAAAGTTTTTCCGGTCTCCTTTTGCAGCGCCGCTAAAACGCAAGCTTTCGCCGCGCCGTTGGTTAAACCCGCCAGCGAAACAATCCTTGAACCGCGCCGGATTTCGTTAACCAAACGGAGAAATTCTTCACTCGCGGCAATGCGCTCAAAAACGTCGGCTTGCTTAATTTCCGTCCCGCTCCTCATTTGCTTTTAAACAAAAGTTTGCCACAAAGAGATGGCGAATGAACAGCGCAATATTATTTGTTCGGGCAGAAGTTTTTATTTTTACAGCTCAGCAATGAAATTTGCCTCTTCAATATCACCGAGCAAATTCACGGAAGCGGTCGGCGACACGAAAACATAGCGCTTCGAGGTAGCCCTTAAAGTGTAACCTGCGCCCACCGGAATGTCGGTAAAATGGTAATAGCCGAAAGGATTGGTTTTGGCATAGCGCGGCTCGTTTAAATTTCCGCCCTCCAAAATGATAACCACATTCGCCAAACCTCTGCCTGTTGCGGAAACAGCTCGCCCGCTGATATTAGCTGACGCGGCAGTGGTTGACATCGTTGTAATTTCAATCAGGGCGGCTGAGATGAATCCCTCATCAGCAGCACATCCATCAACTAAACGCAATATCCATTGACCATTTGCTTGAGCCGGGGTCATACCGCCAAAAGTGGTATCAAGCGAAGTAATAGCGCCTGTTGAGCCTGAGCCTCCGCGTTGTGAAGTGCGGTATCTCCCTGGCGGGATTGTCGTTGATGAACTCGAAGCAGCAGCAGTCGCCCACCAATTTTCGGTGGCGGTATCGGTAAATGCGTAAACACCATCGAGAGGTGAGCTATCACCGGCGCTCGCATTCGTACCCGGTCCAACAGTCGCTCCGGTGTACCCAAATAAATCAAGCTGACGAACTCCGCCCGGAGCTATCAGAGTTGCGACTAAATCTCCTACCCAAGTATGTCGGATTGTTAAACTTATGAAAATTGTACGGATGTTGCCAGTTAAACCTGTAACATTAAATATCACATCACGCGGAGTTCCGGGAACCTGACAATTCGGTTGTTGGCTGGGGCTGTCCATAATACTTCCGTAATTGCTTCCACTAAAAACGACTTGAGGAGATGCTAAAACCGTCGTCATGGAAACAAAAAGCGCTAAACTCAACAGCACGGTGATACTGAATCTAAATGTTTTTTTCAAGAGTTTTGAAACTCGCCAAGGTTGTGTATTCATTGTGATCCTCTCAAATCGTTGTAATCGTTTACCGAATTACTGCTTGTATTATAGTTTTCTTCGTGCTGTGCTTCAGGGGTAATGGGGTTTTAGTTTTAAATATTCAAGAAAAAATAAAAATCCACGGTATGAATGACAACTTGTGTTTTGCTCGGAAAACAAAATTCGGCATAAAGATAGAGCGAATCGCAACTTTTTGTCAATTATGGTTAACGTCTCGATTAAACACGACTATGGAAAAATCACAAACGAAGTCGTTCCGAGCAGCGCGAACTGCGTGTCGGAAAATGACATTTCTTTTATAATCAGCGGAAAAGAAATGTAAATAATCGTATGGTCGAGAAAGTTTAAAACGCCCACAACCATTAGCAGCGCACGCGCATACCAAGCGTAACCTGAGGCTTTTTCTGAAGTTTCCTGTATTCGATTTTACGGAAGAATCATGACAACAGCTTCGCCTTTAACGACAGTTTCGCCCGTTTGTTTTGTGCAAACGGTTTCGAGCTTGATAATCGGTTTATCTTCGCGGATATTAGTAACGGTGGCTGTTGCGGTCACGGTATCGTCAATAAAAACCGGAGCAACGAATTTTAAAGTTTGCGACAGATAAACGATTTTGCGTTCTTTAAATTCATACCCCAAAACCGCCGAAATCAAAGCGCCCGAAATCATCCCATGCGCGATGCGTCGCCCAAATCGCGTCGTTTTCGCAAATTCTTCGTCCAAGTGAATCGGATTGTAATCTCCCGACAAATCGGCAAAAGCGCGCACGACCGAATCCGTAATTTGCTTGCTGGTAGAAAATTTATCTCCGATTTTTAAATCCATCTTTTTTGTCCTTTTTCCCTTTTCCTTTGTCGGTACTTTTCGTTTTGAGCAAGCTGTCCTGTTTGTCCCAAATGATTAAAGGCAGCTTTTTTATGTTTGAAAGCTGTCCATTGAGAAGATTTTCAACGTGTTTGATTGATTCAATCAGGCTATCGATGGTTTAGCCTTCATTCACCAGAACGTGATTTTCATTGATTCTTCGATAAAGAGAGCTCCCGAAAATAACTTAATTTTAGAAGACTGTATAACAAGCTGGCGCAATCCGTCGCGTGCGGAACAATTCAGACTGTAAGCCAGCAAGAAATCAACTTCGCTTGGTTTTGCCGGATGAACGCACGATGATTTCTTTTTTGCGTCCCGTAATTTTCAAAAAGCCGTCTTCATCCAAACTACCCAAATCGCCGGTTTTGAGCCAGCCTTCGGCATCAAACATCTTGGCAGTTTTCTCCGCCTCTTTGTAATAGCCCGAAAACATCATCTGGCTTTTCACGAAAATCTCCCCGTCTGACGCGATCTTAACTTCGCACATCGGCATCGGTTTGCCGACAGTTCCGAATTTAAAATCATCAGCACGATTGAACGCCACGCAGACGTTTTCGGTCAAACCGTAAGATTGCAAAATCGGCAAATCGGCGGCAGCGAAAAACTCTGCGATTTCTTCGGGCAAAGGCGCTCCGCCGCTGGTCGCCAAACGGATTCTACCGCCGAAAGCGTCTTTGACGCGCTGCAAAGCGGGCAAAACGTCATGAAATCTTTCGTGCAAATCAAACGAAATCTCCTGTTTCGCCATTTGCAGACGCACAATTCCGCGCCCGACGTTTAAAGATTTTTCGAATTCTTCGCGCTCCTGAAGGGTCAAATTCCGGACTTCGGAAACGATTTTGGCATAAATCTTCTCGAAAAAGTGCGGCAGCGAATCGAAAACCGTTGGTTTGACTTCGAGCATATATTCGTTAAGCTTTGATAAATCATCAACAAAATACACGCTCACGCCGTTGTAAAGCCGGTTGTAAATCCCGGAAATCCGCTCGGCGACGTGACAGCCCGGCAGATAGGAAAACGAAACGTCCGTGTCGTAAATCGGAACCGATTGCCGCAGAGATTCGCACGAATTTAAAACGTATTGATGCGAAAGCATAGCGCCTTTCGGCTGTCCGGTCGTGCCCGATGTGTAAATCATTATCGCCGTGTCTTCCGGCTTGGCATTGAAACCAAAATTTTCCACCTGCGGAAAAAATTTTTCGCGGTTTTCTCTGCCGAAAGCTAGAAAGTCGTTAGAACTTGTGATTGGAGCTTCCTTAACTTCGGCTGTGCCGAAAATCCAGAACAAATTCTGTTCATTAAAAACAGTTTCAAGCGAAGATTCTTCTGTCTTTTCCAAACAAATAATTTCTTTTAATTTCGGCAGCGGATCGGTAATATTTGAAATTTTTTCGAGTTGGTCTACCGAATCAGCGAAAACAAATTCCGCATCCGAATGATTGATAATGTAAGCGCACTGTTCGGGCGAACTGCTCGGATAAATCCCGACCCCGACTCCGCCAGCTGCAATCGTTGCGATGTCGCAAACCGCCCATTCCGGCACATTCCCCGCCAAAATCGCCACGCTCGCGCCTTTTGTCAAACCTTTTGCCAGCAAAGCGCAGGCAAAATCGTGAACCTGTTCTTCAAAATCTTCCCAGTTCTGCGATTTCCAACCGCCCGATTCGCGCGAATAAAAAACAGGCTTGCCGCCATATTTTGCGGTTTGTGCGCGGAAAACACTGTAAACGTTTAGAAATCCCATTTAATTCTGCTTCGCCAATTTCTTTTTTCAATCACCCGAACATTTTCAACATCTTTCAACTTTTCGAGATAAATCGGCAGAAATTTAAGTTCTTCGTCATTTTCGTCGCCTTCAAATTGACTAACTCTTACTAAATTCCCGAAACTTGTTTTCCATACGTTCGGGCTGTCATCAACAACAATGACGGATTTGGGTTTGTAGCCGCGCCGACGCAATTTATACATTTTCTTTACAAAGAAATGTTCGCGCTCGTCTTCGTCAAAAGCCAGAGTGCAACGCTCGCGTGTCCAGATAAATTGCAGTCTTTGATTATCTTTTAAAATTCTTCGCAGAATTTCTTCCGCGTACGGCTTAGTTGCAGTTGTCCAAACGGCAACCTCAAAATTCTCAAAACAAAACTCCAAAAAAGTTTCTAGGTTCTGTTGACATTTCATCTGAGCCAAATAAGTGAACTAGCCAGATGAATGAAACTTAAATAGTTCTTTGACAATTTCTCGAATCTCGTAAAAATCCGACGGTAATGCTTGATTTTGCCGATAAAGCATTCGATCAGATGTCTTTCTCGAT
This sequence comes from Acidobacteriota bacterium, assembly GCA_030863175.1. Lineage (GTDB taxonomy): Bacteria > Acidobacteriota > Blastocatellia > Pyrinomonadales > Pyrinomonadaceae > JALZCH01. Next base: position 9,087 of record JALZCH010000017.1, read on the forward strand.
ATAAATGCCGGTCGTATTTTCGCTTGATGCGATTATACGAGCGCGACGGGATTACCGTTTTTGCTCCGGTTTGTTCAGCCATCTCAACAAACGCTCTTGAGTCGTAACCTTTATCAGCTATCAGATAATCGAACTCAAAGTCAGCAATCAAACTTTCTGCTTGCCGGTGATCACTCACTTCGCCGCCCGATAAAATAAATCGCAGAGCGTTTCCCAAAGCATCAACCGCCAGATGAATCTTGGTTGAAAAGCCGCCGCGACTTCTGCCTAAAGATTGGTTGCCGTGTTTTTTTGTGCGCCGGCAGCCGAAGCGTGCGCTCGAACGATGGTCGAATCAATCAGCAGATGTTCAAGATCACGGTCTGAAGCACAGAATTCAAATAACTTTTCAAAAATATTTTGACTGCTCCAGCGAGTAAATCGTTTATAAACCGTGTTCCAGTTGCCGTAATCTTCAGGCAACAATCGCCATTGCGCTCGCGAACGAGCGATCCACAAAACGGCTTCGAGAAATTGTCGACATTCGTTTTCTTGTCCGATATAAATGTTCGGACAAGTTTTCAAAAACGGCAGTATTTTCTGCCATTGGTTGTCAGTTAATCTAACTTTCATTGCTTGTTTAGATTATTCGACTCGTTCAAAATGTCAACAGAACCTAGAAATGGGCGTTTATAGACTAAATATTGACCGGCGCGAAAATCAGCCTTACGCTCTAATTCTTCTTCCGTTGCGTAAATCAATGTTTCGTCTAAATCTAAAACTAAAAGCTTTTTTCCAGCGTTTTGCATCAGCCAAATGATGCTCAAAATTTGCTTTTATATCAATTTTTCAATACCGAAAAACCATCGCCGCCATATTGATTCCGCCGCCGGAAGCGCAGAAAACTACAATGTCGCCGCGTTTTAGTTTTCCGGTGCGAATTGATTCGCTGCCAGCCTTCGAGATTGATTTCCGGCTCCGTGTGTTTGGCAAAAGGGACTTTTTTCCGATAGCCGTTTTGGAGTTCTTCGGGCGTAGTCAGATATTTCTGTCCGCACGCGAAAATCTCAGAAAGTCTTGATACTCGCCTTTTTGTAATTTTGTCGGCGATATGAACTTCAAAGTCGCGTCAAGGCTGAACGAAACCGGCGCAGGCTGCATTTGTATCAAAAGTTATAGCATTTTCCGCACTAAATAAAAAAGAGAACGGAGAGCGCTTTTCTGATGCTATAAAAAGCGTTCTCCATGCTCTTTTTTTGATCTTGTTAGCTTTCGTAAACGCCGTTAGATTGCGAGTTCCCTTCGGGCTGTTGTGAGAAAACAACCGCGTTTTTGTCGAATTTGAGATGTCCGCTGCGGAAATTCAAATCTCTTTGCGGGAACGGAATTTCGATATTATTTGCTTTGAATTTTTCCCAGATGGCGAAGTTTAAATCGCTGAGCAAAACGGTTTTGCGATGCAGCTTGGCTTTGCTCCACACCCATAATTCAAAATTGAGCGAGTTGTCGCCAAATTCTATCAAACGTACGGTTGGTTCAGGGTCTTGCAAAACATCGGGATTTTCTGTTCCCACTTCACACAAAAGCCGTTTGACGAGATTAACGTCAGAATCGTAAGACACGCCGACCGGAACTCGCAGGCGAATGCGCGGATTGCGGCTGTCATAGGTCCAGTTGATTACGTCTTCGGTGATTAATTTGCTGTTTGGGATGATGATCGTGATGTTGTCGTTGGTTTTGACAACAGTGCTGCGCGCGCCGACTGAAACAACTTTTCCATCGCTGCCGTCAACTTCGATTCGGTCGCCGATTTTCACCGGACGTTCAAATAAAATAATAATCCCGGCGATAAAATTGCTCGCCACGTTTTGCAGACCAAAACCGACGCCGATTCCGACTGCGCCAGCCAAAACGTTGAGCGTCGTCAGATTAATTCCGACCGTTTGCAAAATAACGAGAAAACCGAGAAACAAAATCAAATAACGAGAGATTGTGCCGATTGCCTGCTGCGCGCCGATGTCGAGATGCGTTTTTGCCAGAAGGCGCGAAGTTAATAAATCGCGTATCTTTTTCGACGCCCAAAACAACAAAATCGAAAAGCCGAGCACGTAAATCAAGCTGAGCGGCGTAATTTTAGCTTCACCGAGCGGAAAAAGATTGTAATGAAGTATTTCGCTAATAAATCCGAAAAAATTACCCATAATTACATGTTTCAGTCTTATCTAAATTTTTCTTCCTTAAAGATGAAGAAATAAAAGCCCTAAAAGTTGCTTTTAAAGTGAATTCGGCGGTTTCCTTTGCCGTTTTGCGGGAAATCTGTTTTGATTTCTATAATTTGATTGATAAAAATTTATGACAATTCCATTTATCGAAGAAAACGATCAAACGCAGGCGAGAAAAGAGCATCTTGAAAAATTGCGCTCTCTAGTGGGTAATGTTTATCCGAACAAATTCGATCGCACAGCAATTTCCGGCGCGGAAGATACGATTACAAATCTGGTTAATTTTGCCCGACCGATTAAAGAAAAATATGTCGCACAAGGCGAACAGCCGACGCCGGAAGCCAAAGACGCGGCTAACGCGGAATTAAATCAATATCGTGTCCGCACTTCCGGTCGCCTTGCAGTTCCGCCGCGCGTGATGGGCAAAGCCGCGTTTGTACATTTGTCCGACGGAGTTGAGCGTTTGCAGATTTACGTCAGAAAACAGGATGTCAAAGCAATTAGCAATGACAATTATCAGCCGATTGAAACCGAAAATTCTGGCTGGGATTTGTTCAATCTGCTCGATCATGGCGATTTCGTCGGCGTCGAAGGGTATTTGTTTGTGACGAAAACAGGCGAGCTTTCGATTCACGTCGAGACGATTCAATTTCTGGCAAAAGCGATGCTGCCGATGCCCGACAAAATGCACGGAATTGAAGACCCCGAAACGCGCCGCCGTTATCGCTACATTGATTTGATCGCTTCAAGTTTAAAAGTTAAGACGCCAGAAGAATTAGAAGAAGAAAAACGAACTGGAAATAAAATATTAACGACGCGCGAAGTCTTTGAACGCCGTGCTCGTTTGATTAGCGGAATGAGAAATTATCTCGACGCGCACGGCTATATCGAAGTCGAAACGCCGATGCTTACACCGAAAGCAACGGGCGCGGCTGCGAAACCTTTTAAAACCCATCATAACGCGCTCGACATTGATTTGTACGCCCGCATCGCGCCCGAACTTTATTTAAAACGCCTCGAAGTCGGCGGTTTTGAAAAGGTTTACGAATTAAACCGCAATTTCCGCAACGAAGGTCTCTCGCAGCGCCACAATCCCGAATTCACGATGCTCGAATTTTACTGCGCTTATATGGACGTGAACGGAATGATGGATTTCGCCGAAGAGATGATTAAAGAAGCGGTAAACAAAGCGACTGGAAGTTTACTGATTACTTATGCCAATTCTGTAGTTTTAGGTTTCATGGATTTTAGGCGGCTTACGATGAAACAAGCTGTTATCGAACGGTTGAAAGAAATTTTGCCGATATTTGAATCGGAATGGTTAGAGGATGAGATTAAAATTAGAAATTTAGTTGTTTTTAGCGGTCAATATTCGACTGAAGATGAAGTAACTTTAACTAAAGAAGAGAAGGAATTTATATCTGTAAGAAATTCAGAACTTAAATCATATCTAAATTCAGGTTGGAAAGTATTTCCTTCTGATCCAATAAGTCATAGAGATTCTGTTTGGTATTGGGAAACTCAATGCCAAAAATTTAATGACGTTATTGAAAATTCAGAAGAAAAAGATAGAGTTCTTGCAAACTCCTTAATCAAAATTTTTGAAAATGTTGTTGAACCAAATTTGATTCAACCCACTTTCATTATTGATTATCCGAAAGCAATTTCGCCGTTGTCGAAAGCGTCGCCGCAGAATCCGCAGATTGCCGAGCGTTTTGAGCTTTTCATCAACGGAATGGAATGCGCGAACGGTTTTTCGGAGTTGAACGATCCGCAGGAACAGTATGAGCGTTTTTTAGACCAAGCCCGCGAGCGCGAGCGCGGCGACGACGAAGCGATGGTTTTGGACGAAGATTACATTCGCGCTTTGAGCTACGGAATGCCGCCCGCCGCCGGAATCGGAATCGGGATTGACCGTCTGGTAATGCTGCTGACGAATCAACATTCAATCCGCGACGTTATTCTCTTCCCGCATATGCGACCGGAACGTGGTACAACAGAAGAACAGGAAAATAATACCGGACAGGAGAAGCAATAATGTTTACCGACGTAGAATCACAACTTGAAAGTATCGAAGCAATTTTTGCGGAAGCAACTCAAGATGGCTTGAAGCTGGAAGAACCGCATCTTTTTAGTTTTTATTTTGTTGACACGGAAATTGAAAAGCTCGGAAAACTGGGCGAACAACTCGAAGAACATGGCTATGATTATATCGGCGTTTTCGAGCTTGAGGACGAGGAAACCGATAAACCGACCGGCGAATTTATGCTGCACGTTGACAAAGTCGAAACGCACACGGCTCATTCGCTCGCCGAGCGCAACGTAGAACTTGCCCGAATCGCGCAGGAAGCAGGCGTCACGGCTTACGATGGCTGGGAAGTCGGTGAGCTTGAAGGCGAGGAAGATGACGAAAACGACGAAGAATGAAGATTTGCACCAACACAGGTTGAAAGAAAAAGGCGAGAAATGAATTCTCGCCTTTTTCTTTGGGGTGAGCTAGTACATTTTTCGGAAACAGATGACTGACGCTAACTTGATTTAAACCGCTTGGTTCCGAAAACTGTACTGACCTACGGCTGAACTGCGGCGACCGGAGCATCGCTTGCATTACCGAAGTTCATTCCGGTGTAGCCTTGAGCCGACAACAACAGCGCCCAAATCTCGCCGCGACGGATTGAAATATCAGCCTTTCCGTCGCCGTTGTAATCGGCAACAACCGGAACATCTCCGTTTATGCCGAATTGTTGCGCCGCAAAGCTGTAATTGCCGCTCTCGGTCGAAAGCTGTTGATACCAAACGCCGTTGCTCAGACGATAAACCGCGATGTCGGTTTTACCGTCTCCGTTATAATCCGCCGGAGCCGGAACATCGCCGCCTGCGCCCCACAGCAGGGCTTTAAATGCGTTGTTCGAATTGCTTGCCAGCCAATACCAGCCGCCGTTTGACGGGCGATAAACCGCGATGTCGGATTTACCGTCTCCGTCGAAATCAACCTCGCGCAAAAGCACATCGGTTTCTAATCCGAAATGAACAGCGCGCAGTTGATTGTTTGAGCTTTGCAGAATGTACCAGATGCGGTTGCTCGGTCTAAAGACTGCGATGTCGGCACGACCGTCTCCGTCATAATCAGCGGCGACGGGTTTGTCTTCAGCCGCTCCCCAACGGACGGCTTTGAAGCCTGCCGTTGATTGCTGCAAATACCAGATTCCCTCGGACGGGCGATAAACCGCGATGTCCGTTGTGCCGTCGTTGTCGTAGTCAGCAGGGGCGGTTAAATCGCCGTTTTTGCCGAAATGAGTTGTCACGGTTTGGTTCGCCCGGCTCGAGCGAATTGTCCAGATTCCGGTTGTTTGATTAAAGAGAGCCAAATCCGAGCGTCCATCGCCGTCGAAATCGAAACGCGGTTTTGTCGATGAGCTGATTGCGTCAGAGAGCAGTCGAGCCAGATAACTGCGATTGACACTTCCCGTTCCGGTGCTGATTGTTGTGAAAGCGCCGCCGACCAGAATTCTTTCTTGATTATCGAACGCCAGGCTCAAAACTTCCTGATTGACATCAAGCAACATCGAGTCGAGAGAGCCGTCTTCGTTGAGAACCGCCAGATTACGGCGTGCTTGATTGTTAAACTTTGTGAAGAAGCCGCCGGCTAGGATTTTTCCGTTGTCAAAGGCGAGCAAAGCGTTTATTTTTCCGTTCACGGCGCTAGTGTTGAAGGTTGTGTCAGGCGTGCCGTTCGAATTGAAACGAACAACTTCGCCGCTCGTTTCAATGTAGGCTTGCACCCTTGCGGCAAGAATTTTACCGTCCGGAAGCACTGCCAAAGCTTTTACGGCTTTTCCGTTTTCTTCCGAAATCTGGAAAGTCGAATCGAGACTGCCGTCTGAATTCAAACGGGCAACAAAGCCTCTTGTAATGTTGGCTCCGGCAATTGTATATCTGCCGCCAATGATGATCTTTCCGTCAGGCTGTACGAATAAATCGTAAACGAAAAGCGAATCGGCATCTGATCTGTAAGCAGAATTAAAACCATTGTCGCGCGTTGCGTCCGAATTGACGATGACCGGCGGGTTGAAGTAAGGCTGATTTCGGGTGATGCGGGAGGTGCCGACAAGCGCTTTATTTCCGGGGCGCATGATGATTTTGTTTTTACCGGCGCCCGCGCCGCCAGCAAAATTCGGAAGGATAAGCGCTAGATTGTAACTCGCGTCAATGCTGCCGTCAGGATTGAGACGAACGAAATCATTTTTCATCACGCCGTTGATCGTATAAGTGAACGCGCCGGAAACCAATATTTTCCCGTCGCTTTGCAAAGCGAGATTATGAATTTCGGTGATCGAAATGAAACGATTTGCCGCTGTTGTGCTGATTTGGAACGAATCGTCGAGCGTTCCGTCTTCATTCAAGCGAGCCATTCGAAAACGGCTTACGTCATTAATCAAATCGAATCTTCCGCCGATGATCAACTTGTTGTTCGGCTGCACGGCAAAAGCCTCGACTTTGCCCGGCGTTAGAAGTTGAAAACCGGTTCCCGTATTAAAAGCGGTATCTGGAGTTCCGTCCGGGTTAAAACGTTTAAAGAAGTTAATCGGAGACGTGACCGTGCCGCTCGTTTGATCGCCGATTAGAATTTTCCCGTCTCCCTGCACTGCAACAGAATAAATTTGGATGTTCGACTGCGTGTACATTGAGAAAGACGGATCTGGCGCGCCGTTCGGAAGCAGACGCGAAAGCGTGTACGGATTGGTTCCACTGAGAATAACAATGCCCCCGTTGGGCGCGAGCGCCGTGCGATAGACGAGCTGCTGTGTTTGCTGAAAAGTCGGATCATCAGTTCCGTCTACATTGAAACGGGAAAGCCTTGGCGCGCCTTGTCTTTGTCCGATTATTTTGCCGTCTGGCTGAACGAAAATCTGAAAGAGCTCAACCGTTCGGCGATTAAACGTCGTATCGAAGCTTCCATCATCGTTTAAGCGCGCCAGTTCCGCCGTGTTGCCGGAAACGGTGAGGAGCTTGCCGTTTTGAAACTCGATGTAACGAGTCGGCGCGCTAACCGCCGCATTAAACGAATTGTCTAAAGAGCCGTCCGAATTAAGCTGAATGATTCCCTCCACGCCGCCCGGCGTTGTAAAGCCTTCGCAACTTATGACAATTTTGCCGTTCGGTCGGACCAAAATGCGACGCACTCCGAATTGAAAAGTCGGAACGGTGAAAGAAAATGTCGTATCGAGCGTGCCATCGGCGTTCAAACGAACGAGCGGACGCGTCGCTGTTTCGCCCGAAAGCGTGAAGACGCCGCCAGCGAGAATTTTGCCATCCGGCTGAACGGCTAAAACGTTGACGCCGTTCGAGCTTGCCCCTTCACCGCCGGCAATCGTGTCGTTGATAAAAGACGAATCCAGTATGCCGTCTGCATTGAGTCGCACTAAAGAGCCGGTTGCAACGCGGTTGTACGAGTTAAATCTGCCGCCGACCAAAATCTTGCCGTCCGGTAAAGGCAGAATTGTATAAACCGATTTTTGGTTATAGCTCGTAGTTGAGATTTGCGCGTTAAAAGTCGGGTCAACGAGATCGAGCGTGCTGTGACCGCGCAATGCAGCAAACGAGGTTTGCTGGGCAACACTGTTGTTCCCAAAAACTAACAAAATAAAAAATAAGAAAGTGGCAGTCAGGCGCAAAGCTTTAAAAAATTCGAGCGTTGAAACGCCCTTTAGCTCTTTCATGCCTGAATTATCATTGCTCTTGGTAATCATTTTTCTCTCTCCTTCGGTAATTCTTCGAAGACAAGTGTGATTTTATCGAACTGAAATTAACACAAAGAATAATCGGAAACTATTTAAAAATTGCTTTATTATTGAAAAATTGCGGCAATTATAAGGTTGATTGTTTATTTTATAAAACCCTCTTTACATTCTCGTTAATCCAAACGATAAACTAGAGATTGTATTCGGCTTCTGCTCTCCGGCGAAACTGGTTTTTGAGTTTCGCACAGCCGTAAATATAACAAACGGATAATATTCTATGAAGCCTAGAAAAGAGGAGACTTCAAAGCAAACTGCAAATTTTGACGAAGCGAATGACCGTCGCCGCTTTAACTGGCGCGGCAATTGGATTGCCGACAGCGGCGACCGCTGGCGCAATCTGAAGGTTATTCGCAACCGTCATCGCGTCCGCGAATCGGTTATAGCGCCGGGAAAGCTTACGTTTCATCTCATCACGGTTTATATGGGCGCACCGAGCCGCCAACAGACTCGTTTTGAAAATCGCAATCTGAACATCCTGCAAACCAGTGGCGATGTCGTCGTGATTCCGGCGCAAACAACGCTCCGATCGGTTTATGACGATGTTGAGCAGGACGATATTTATCTGCATCTCGAACCGGATTTTATTAAAAAGACCGCGCTCGAATCCGATTTAAATCCCGATGGCACTGAGTTAGTGCCGATTTTAGGAACCAGAAACCCGCAAATCGAGCAGCTTGCAAAACTGGCTTTTGCTGAATTGCAGCACGACGAAGCGACCGTCGGCAGCAATCTCTACGCCGATTCGCTGGCAAATCTGCTTGCAGTAGAGCTTTTGCGTAGCTATTCGACGCGAGCGTTCGCGCCCGAACCGACCAACACCAACGCTTTGCCAAAGAGAAAACTGGCGCAAATTCTGGATCTGATCAACAGCGATTTGTCCGCTGACCTGTCGCTCGCTTTTCTCGCTGAAACAGTCGGCTTGAGCGAATATCATTTTCTGCGGCTCTTCAAACAATCAACCGGCGCGACGCCGCATCAATACGTTCTTCGTCAACGCATCGAACGCGCCAAACAATTGCTGCTTGAAACCCAACTGAGCGTGACGGAAATTTCCTTTCTGCTCGGTTTCTCAACGCCAGCGCATTTTGCCCAGCAGTTTCGCCGCCAAACCGGCGTTCAGCCAACTGAGCTGCGGCGGCGATAAAAGGCTGACGCATACTTTCTTTATTACTGACTGAATGAAATGCTCGAAAAGGTGAAGCGGGCGAGATGTCCGCAACAGAGTTGCGATGGATTTGCACCATGACATTGGTTCTTCCATGCGATGTTTTTGTAATGTACAAAGAACCTGTTGAAATCGGAATTTATTTGAAAAATTTTTGAACGTTACTATCTAAATGGAGGGTGAAAACGGAGAAATAATCGGTTATTGTCAATTCGAGTGAGGGAGTTTCCTATGTTTTCCGATTCCAAATTTTACGAAACCACCGTTGTTTGCTCGCCGCAATCGGCTTTGCGGCTAATTAATCAAAAAAATCCGTTACTGTATTTTTACATAGTCCTGACTGCCGAAAACGCGCGGTTTAAACCGGCGGCGCGCGAAAAATTCAACAGTTTTCTCGCTGCCACGATCTGCGCGACCGGCGGTTTACCGGAAGCTGTCGGCGGGAAAGACGACAAAATTCATTTGCTCGTCGCTTTTAATTCGATCGACACGCAGCCCGCGGATTTTATTCGCCGCCTGAAATTGCTTTCGGCAAATTGGGCGCGCAGGAAAACGGACGCTACGGATTTTGCGTGGAGCGAAAAAGTTCAGGCGATTACAATCGGTGATGCACAGCGTGAGCGAGTCCGCCGTCGTATTTTAAATCAGAGCAAACCGCTGCAGGTTTCCGGCGGAAATCTCGCCGCGCTCGAAACGCAGCGAATCTATAGAGCGGCGATAGCGGCTTAAAAATTGAAGGAAAACCCCAAACAATCAACCTCCTTATTATCGAATACCTGCGAGAGCCGCGAGAAGGGCTTTCGACTTAAATTATTTTCACCCCCGGTTTTGATTGCAGCGAAAAAATAAATAGCCCGCCAGTAAAGGCGGGCTTGAATGATTTTTCTGTGGTTTTAGCGTTAATTGCTCGGCTTATCACCGTTTGTGCCGAACGGCTGGGCGGCGAACCCCTTCGAGCTTTGCAGCAAATACCACGTACCGTTTGACGGGCGGAAAACTGCGAAATCCGCGCGCCCGTCGCCATCGTAGTCTCTGGCGGCGGGGATGTCGCCGGTTGCTCCCCATTGAGCGGCTTGGAACTGATTATCCGAGCTTCGCAAAACGTACCAAGCGCCGTTCGATGGACGGTAAACGGCGAAATCGTTTTTCAGATCTCCGTCAAAATCGCCCGCCTGCGGAATGTCGCCGTTTGTGCCGAACTGCATTGCCTGCATCTGACCGCCGTTTCCGGGTTTAACATACCACGTACCGTTTGACGGGCGGAAAACCGCAAAATCTACCGTGCCATCACTGTCGTAAAATCCGGGAACCGGAATGTCGCCGTCTTGCCCGAACGGAAAAATGGACGCCGCGCCGCCCAAGTTGGGCGAAGAATCAGGGTTGCTCAAGTAATGCCACAAACCGTTCGGGCTAAACACTGTAAAACCGGCGCGTCCGGATTGATAGAAATTCATCGGCGCGGGAGTGTCAGCAGCTGTTCCCCAGTGAAACGCGCGAAAAGCGTTGTTTGAGCTTTGCAAAACGTACCAATTTCCGTCGCGATAAACGGCTATGTCGGTTTTGCCGTCGCCGTCGTAATCGGCTGCAACGGTTTTATCGGTCGGAATGCCGAATTGCGCGGCTTGCATTTGACTGTTTGACGAACGAAGAATGTACCAGGTGCTGTTTGATGGACGAAAAACCGCGATGTCAGCTTTTCCGTCAGAATCGAAATCGCCCGCCGTATTGCGTCCCAAATATCTAATCAATGAGGCTTGTGCGCTGCCGTTTACCGAAGCTTTCCCGGCGCCAACAATTCTGCCGTTCGGCTGAACCGAAACCGCACTCAACTCTTCGCTGCCGTTCATCGAATAAATATGCTTGCCTGCATTGCCGTAATGCGGGTCGAGGCTTCCGTTGAGCAAAAGACGAACCGTCGCAAAGTCGGCAGGCGCATCAACGGTGGTCTGCGAATATCCGACCGCGATGATTGTTCCATTCGGTTGATACGCCAGATCCCGTAAAATGTCCGTTCTGTTTTCAAAATCAATGTAACGAACGCCGCCGAAAGCCGGATCGGCGCTGCCGTCAAAATTAAACATCGCAACGAAGAAATTACTGGCTGATTGCCCGTTTACAATCACGTCGGACGTGCTGGTTCCGCCGACAAGTAATCTTCCGTGCGCCGTGACGATAATCTTTTCCGCAATATTAAAATTAACGGTTGGCGGAAAGACAAATCCCTGACTGCCGAAATTTGTGTCAACGACGCCGTTTGCGCTGAGCCGCATTAGGAAATATTGCCGAAAAATCGGGTAGGCGAAATCGCCCGCGACGACAATTCTGCCGTCCGGCAACAAAGCGATTGATTTGACGACGGGCGAATTCATACCGGCTGTGACTTGAACCAGATTTCTGCCCGGCGCGCCGTTTTGAGAACCGAAAGCGTTGTCGAAAGTGCCATTCGAGTTCAGACGGGCAAAGCACAATCTGGGCTGCGGTGCGCCGTTCGAATTGTCAACGCAATTTCCGGCGATCAGAATTTTTCCGTCCGGCTGAACGAGAGCGTCTGCAGGAACGTCGTCGCCGCTGCCGATTGCAAACGTCAAACTGCCTGTTCCGTTGAAAGTTACATCGGCATCGCCATTTGGAAGACGTCGCAAAACTTCAATGTCTTTCGTCGCATCATTATGCGCAACAAGAAGGATTTTGCCGTTGGGTAGAACTATTACCGTTTTGACGTAACTGTTTGTGCCGCCAGGATTGAGCGAAATGTAGCCGCTTCCGCCGCCGAATGTCGCGTCGGAAGTTCCGTCCGCGTTGAAACGAGCTGCAAGATAAAGCTTGTTTCCATTGCTGGAAGTTGTTCCGACGGCGATGATTTTGCCATCGGGCTGAACGGCGACATCATGGAAAAAGCTTGAATCGCCGATTGATTTAACGGAAACACCATTTGTCCCGAAAGTTCGGTCTAAATCAGCCGGAGCAGCCGCAGCCATGAAAACCGATAAGCCGCACAGCGCGGCACAAATGAATAATTTGCTAGTATTGCGAAATTTATTTATGAATTGGTTCAGCATATTTTGTTCTCCTTCTATTTCAAAACCGCGATTTCCTCAATCGCATAAACAAAATACGCCCCGCCCGAAACCAAATCACTATCTAAACAGATAGTTTCTTACAATTTATTTAATTTATAAAATCCCGATAAATATTGGCAAAAGCGAAAATCAGCGAAAACAACTTTTTATCTTCATTAATTTTTTTTGGTTTTACTGGCTAAATGAACAGTTTGTTTAGTCCGAGAATCGAATGTATATCGGCTCGCCGTTTTCAGCCGACAATAAAAGCGTCTTGAAAATTTAACCAGAATTTTTTCAGAAAAACTTCAGAAAATCTTAAAGATTTCACTGTTGGAAAATCTACATAATCATTGCTGTCAGCAAGAAAACGGCTCGAAAGAAGCCCAATAAAAATGGAGGATTAGCAATGATACAGATTTTCGCAAAAACCTTAATTCAATTTTTGACTTTGAGCAGTCTCGCACTGTTCGCCTTTTCAAGCTTTGCTTCAGCTTCGCCCGTTGTCAGACAAGCGAGCGGCGCAAACGCGGCAGCGATTCAAGCCACAATTGACCTGTTTCGCGCCGATTTGGGCGGCGTAAATAACGGTGTTGGAGGTTCGTTTCAATTCGGCAGGCGCGAGATCAATTGGGACGGCGTTCCGGATCAGTTTGCCGAACCGAACAATCTGCCCGTCGATTTCTTTAACAACAACAGCCCGCGCGGCATAATGATCAACTCGATAGAGGACGCGACCGGATCGGCATTAAATCAATTTGCCGTCAGTGCAACGGCAGCGTCGGGCGTAGGCGTTCGTTTCGGTAATATCAACTCCACTTATCCGAGCATTCTGCAAACTTTTAGCTCGCAGCGTTTATTCATCGCCCGCAATACGCACATGATGGAAGTGACTTTCTTTATTCCGGGAACGAGCATTCCCGCGGCGGTTAAAGGCTTCGGAGTTGTTTTTGCGGATGTTGATTCGAGTACCGGCGGGAACCGTTCGCTGATTCGCGTTTATGGTCCCGACGGCAGACAACTTTCGGCAGCTTCAGCGGGTGCCGCCAACAATGGTCTTTCGTTCGTCGGTATTTCCTTCAACGCGGGCGAGCGCATCGCACGCGTGATGATTGAAAGCGGGAACGCGGCGCTTTCTTCAACAAACGATGACGGCGAGAACGGCATTGATATTGTCGCGATGGATGACTTCATCTACGGCGAGCCGCAATCCATTGATTTTGCTTCCAGCGTTTCGGGAGCCGTTGTTTACGGAACAACTCCCGCAGGTCATCCCGCGAAATTTGTTTCCGGCGCACAATTGGCGGCGAACGGCGATTCCGCGGCGGTGGCTGTCAGCGATTCAACCGGCTCATATCTGTTCAACGAGAATCTTGAAACCGGCGGCGCATATTCAATCACAGCATCAAAGACCGGAAACGTAAACGGAGTTACAGCTTTTGACGCAACGCTGGTTTTGCGCTGCGTATCAGCCGGAGCGAATTGCACTTTATCAAACATTCAACGAAAATCAGCCGACGCGGATAACGATAGTTCTGTTACAGCGTTTGACGCAACGCAGATTCTACGATTTGTTTCGGCAAACGGAGCAAATGCGAATACGGGACAAACCGGAAAATGGAAATTCGATCCTCCAAATCGAAACTATGAGGCTTTAAACAGCAGCATTTCCGATGAAAACTTTACAGCTTTTCTGGTTGGGGACATTGACGGCGATTGGATAGCTCCGGATTTTCTCGCCGAAAATGCAAAAGCAGAACAACAAAAACGGGAGACGGCGATTTCTATCAACGCAGAGGATTCATCTGTCATTACTTCTGCGTTTGTAATTGAGCCTGAGCGCCAACAAACGGAGTTAACGGAAAAAGCAGATACCGGAACAGAAACAACCGCTAATTTAGAAAAACCGGACGTTGTAAAAGACGCTGAAGCAATACTGTCGCTGCCTGAAAATGCTTTTGCCGCTCACGGTAGTATCGTGACAATTCCGATTTATCTGACAAATTCAGCAAACAAAAAGATCTCGTCTTACAACTTTGCCGTGCTGTTTGATCCGAATGTGCTTCAACCCGAATCAACGGCAACCGAAACGTCAAACAGTTTGAGCGGCAAAGGATTTACAATTGTTTCCGATACAAGCCCTGCCGGAAGAATCGGAATCGCGGCATCGGCTCTAGACAATTCCATAACGGCTTCCGGGACGCTTCTTTATCTACGTTTTAGAATTATTGGTTCAACCAACGGCTTGAGTCAAACTTCAACCGGATTGAGCTTTGAAATGACTAAAAAGGGCAATAACACGGGTATCTTCGAAGAATACTCCGGAAACAGAGTTTCGCTTTCTACAGCAAATGGTTCTTTCTCTGTTGCTGCTGCAAAACCTAAAGTTTAGGTTTCAGTGTTGAATAGCAAAAAGCGGTCGGAAATTGCTGTCCGCTTTTTGCCATGCTCGTCTAAACCACATTTATTGCACGGCTTTTCTTCTAATGACTTAACAAACATTTAATGATTATTGATGATAAAAACAATTACGAAAATTAGAAAGGAAATTCCGAGGAACACCCATAATGCTACGTTTTTATCAATCTTTATTTGACTATGTTTTTCTTTACCCGCAATTCGCCTTTTTTCTTTAATATGAATTTTGACGATGTTTTTACCCTTTTTATACAGATAATAACCGCCTTCAATAAGCGTATTGTCAGAAATTTCCCATTCGCCCGCAGTTCCATTGCTAATGTGACATTTGATATAGCCACGCTCTATCTTTGCGCCGGGCGAAAAGCTACACCAATCGGGCAAAGTCTCTCCGGTCTTGAAAGTATAAATTCCGTCTTTTGGTTTATCGCTCATAAATCAGAACTAGAAACAGTTTCATCATCAAAATCAAAGTTACGCAATATCAAATAATCCTTACTGTTTCAACTTTAGGACCATTTTAAAATCCGAAAAATTATGAGATTTGTTATTATTTACCCGTGCTCAATGCAAACGAATACACATTTTAAACCGGAACAGAAAAAAACCTCAGCAGGAATTGCACGCCGTCAATCCAGAGCTGTTGATTCTCCTACTGTTGACTCACTGAAGTTGATCGTCAACGGCAGGTAAAAAATAACAATCTCAGACAAACGGGAATATATTAATCGAGAAAACAAGTTTGTAAAGAAAAAATATGTCAGAAAAAGATTTGAAACCCGCACTGCCCGTTCTTGATGATGATACTTATCAATTCGCCCAGGAATTATTTCAACTGGTTCGCTTTGGCGATGCCACCCGTTTGCGAGATTTGCTTGCTCATGGACTGGCACCCAATATCCGCGACGGCAAAGGCAACAGCTTGCTGATGTTGGCAAGCTACAACGGGAATTACGAGGCGGCACGCGCTCTGCTTGAATACGGCGGCGATCCGCAGCTTGCCAATGATCAAGGTCAAATTCCGCTGGCGGGCGCAGCTTTTAAAGGCGATACGGAAATGGCGCGATTGTTAATCGAAAGCGGTGCGGATGTGAATGCTCGGATGCCTGACGGAAAAACCGCTTTGATGTTCGCGGCAATGTTTGACCGTATTGAAATCATTGATTTATTACTGGCGCAAAACGCAGATCCAACACTGCAAGCCGCCGACGGAAAAAAAGCGCTCGATTTGGCGCAAGCAATGGGTGCTCAAGCCGCCGTTGAAAGATTAATAAAAGCGCAATCAAATAAATAAAAATCCGAGCTATTCGACAACCGACTCCTTTTCTATAGTTAAAAGCAAATAAATCAACAATTAAAGTGTCTCAAAAACGTATGGCTTATAAGGTACTTTTTCCGTGTTTTATGTGTCTAAAAAACGGGCGTTTTTGAGACATTCAAGGACATGACCAAACTTCTGTGCCGATTGGTACATCCTTTTTATTTATGTTCTTAGGCAAACAAAATGAGAACAGTCTTTCAGGATCATAAGGATTGAACATTGGTATGGCGGCGACCCTTGTTATCAACGGCGGTCTCTCAGACTGACGCAATTCAATTTCATCACCATTCTTCAAGTTTGCGTCTTTAAATTTTATATTGATTGCAACGACCAAACCAATAGCTTCAAGTTGGAATGTTTCTTGAATTGTGAAAAGAAATTTTCCCATTCTGAAGAAATCCGTAAAAGAGTCTCAAAAAGGGTCGTTTTTGAGATGAATTAAATTCAGTCAATATATTTAGCATCAGCTTTACACAAACAGAAGTCCTTTCAGTAACTTAAGTGTACACAAACTGTTTATTGTGCGAAGTCACTACTAATCATTCATAATCAGGCTGATGTCGCCATTTCGCTCCAAATGTGCGGACTTTACCTTTTTGAAATCCGGCTCTTCTCCTTTGCTTCGCAATGCTTCGCTCAAATCGTCTTCGGTAATGTGAGTTTTCTTCATTTCTTTCCACTGAATTTCGCCATCTTTTATCAGAAGATTCTTTTTTCCTTTGACGGCACTCCCGAATGAACTCCAATGAAATGCAATGAATGAAAAAATCCAGTGCATCAGAACAAGCGTCAGGCTTGCTGCCAGTGCAGGAAAGAAAGGAGCATTTCCCGTAATAGCGCGGCTAACCATCGAACCGAAAACAATCCCGAGCATTACGTCTAAAGCGGTATTCCTGCCCATAAAACGCTTGTGTCCGATTCGCAACATTATTATTGACAGGATGAACACGATTACTGCCCGCAAAGACATCTGCCAAAAATTTATATCCTTGTTATCAAGCTCTAATCCGAGTAGCCAGTTAAAAACTTCCATTAACTATTAGCCTTCTTTCTGTTTTTTTCTTATAGAAGTTACGCAGTTGAAACATTGTTAAATAAAGTGCCATTGAAAACAAAGGTTTACAAAAAATAGATTTTTTACCTTGTAGATCATTGATTTTGTTCAACTGCGTAATATCAATGCATCAGATTTAACAAACCCGTCATTAACTTTTTGCAGAGCATATTCTTCACCTACCGAAAGATGCACATTATAACCATTATCTTGCAGTAGTTTTTTGAAGAGAGGGCGTGTATCGTCACCATTTTCAATCAGAAAAACAGTTGGTTTGTTCATATTTGTAATCTCTTGAACAAACAGTAAAGGCGGGAAGAATGAAAGTCGGTATAGTTACTAACATTGAATAAATTCATTTTATCGCAGAATTGTCTCAAAACGTTCTATACTGCTCCCTGCTAAGACAACGCTCTTTGATTGAGAGTATTCTGTGAAAAACAGAAGGTACTTTCAAGATGAATAAACGACATTGGATTTCCGAGCAGAAGCTGCAAATTGTCATGCACGGTATCAAAGGAAGAGCTGTTGCTGAGATCTGTAACGAATATCAAATCTCTCAAGGACAATACTACAAATGGCGCGATCAGTTTCTGGCAAATGCTAATAAGGTTTTTGAACAGGCTCAACAATCGCAGAAAGAGCAGCGTTTGGAGCGCGAGAATGAGCGATTGAAAAAAGTTGTTGGCGAGCTCACCTTAGAATTAAAAAAAAGCGACTGGTAAAACTACAGCGAGCCAGAAGCCGAGGAATTGTTGCAGCCAATAAAGAACTGCTCGAAACAATTCGTTTTCTGAAAGCAGAACATCCGTTTTGGGGCTATCGCAGAATTTGGGCTTATCTGAAATTTATTGAAGGCTTAATAATTAACAAAAAGCGAGTTTACCGGTTGCTCAAAGAAAACAATTTACTGGTCAGACGAGAAACTCGGCTCAGAGCAAAGCGCAGCAGTTCGCAATCAAAGCCGCGCCCGGAAACGGTTAATCAATGGTGGGGCGTTGATATGACCAAAGCGATGACCGATTCGGGTTGGGCTTACATTGTCTTGGTTGTTGATTGGTACACAAAAAAAGTTGTCGGGCATTATTGCGGCGAGCAGTCAAAGAGCTGGCATTGGCTTGTTGCATTAAATAAAGCTGCCAATCGGCAGTTTCCCGCAGGGATACGTGAATCAGGCGTTGAGTTGAATCTGATGAGTGATAACGGTTCTCAGCCGACAAGTATCAGTTTTATGCGAGCGTGCAGGGATTTGGGAATTAAGCAGGCTTTTACCAGTTATTCAAATCCGAAAGGCAATGCTGACACTGAAAGAATGATACGCACTTTAAAAGAAGAACTTATTTGGCTACAAGAATGGCAATCAGTCGAAGAATTGAAAACAGCGTTAGACGAATTTGTTGAATATTTCAATGAAAATTATTTGCATTCGGCTTTGCAGTACAAAACGCCGAATCAGTTTGAAAAAGAACAGATGACTCTCAATTTAGCAGCTTGATTAACGGGGAGCATTACAATTAGTTTCATCTTCGACAATTTCAGCGCCGATATTTGCGTTTGTCGGTTGCTGGCAAAACGGACATAAATCACCGATTCGCTCGTTTATTTTTATCGCTAATTTTGGAACGGCGGAGAGATTTGTTGTATTCTTTCGCATAGGAAAAGACCTTTCGTTTTTTAATGGAAGGAAAAGAGGCTTAGGGATGCTGTGAACATTCCTAAGCCTTTCGCGTTTTATTGTGCTTCGATAATTTCGACGGCTCGCTCTAAAGGATTGCCAGAAACTTTATGAGCGTAAATCTAGCAGCCCGCAGCATCCTGAATAAAAAGCTGTGTGCCGTTGCGGTGGTAGAAGATAGTGACCAGAAAATCGTTGAATGAGAGTTGTTTCATTTTCTTTGTCCTTTTCGGTTGGTTAGTCATTTCTGACTTACAATATAAACTATACCGCCAAGGAGTAGTTTTGTTAATAAAGTATTCCGTAAAAGAATAGTTTTATTGATTTTTTCTTCTTTTGCGGAATAGTTTATTTTGAGCTATAAATTGATTGTGGAAGATTTAATAACGACGAGAGAAGCGGCAGAAAAATTGGGCGTTAGTATGCGCCGCGTCACGGCTTTAATAAAAGAAGGTCGCTTGCCCTCAACGCAAATCGGGCGCGAACATTTAATCAATGAATCAGACCTTGAACTTGTTCGAGAGCGAAAAGCGGGCAGACCGCCGAAAGCGAAAGTTGAAAGTGAAAAATAAATAAAAAGTATTATCAAGCGAGTTGTACCGTTAGGAGTTTGGTTCATTCGCCTGAAGATTTCTTTACCATTTGCTGATAATTAATATCCTCTCTGATTATGACAACAGAATTTTTTCAAATAACACTTCCTGCTCCACTATCTATACCAAACAAAAACAATGTTATATCGATTGAGAGTAAAAGGGGTTTGGTATTTCTTGGTGCAAACGGCTCTGGTAAAACGAGATTGGGTTCGTGGCTTGAACTTCAATCTCAACACAAAAATAAAGTTCATAGAATCTCAGCACAAAAGTCACTCATGATGCCTTCTGTCTCTGTTTCAATGTCAGTTGACGAAGCTGAAACCAATCTTATTTATGGTTATAAAGATGGACGGTTTGAGCGTAAAATTTCTCACAGATGGGGAAGTAACCCTAATACTCACCTATTAAATGATTTCGAAAATCTTCTGTCTTATTTATTCTCTGAGGAAAATGATAAAAGCATAAAGTATAGACAAATTGCCAAACACGCTGGTTCTTGGATTGCGCCTCCAGAAACTAAGCTGGATATAATTAAACGTATTTGGGAACAAGTCTATCCACACCGTAAACTTATTATCGGGGGAGGAAAAGTCGAAACCGCTGTAAGCGAAAATCCAGATGCTTTTTATAACGCGGCTGAAATGAGCGATGGTGAAAGGGTTGTTTTTTATTTAATTGGACAAGCACTCTCCGCTCCAAAAGAAGGAATACTGATTATTGATGAACCAGAATTACACCTGAACAAGTCAATACAATCTACTTTGTGGGATAAAATAGAAGCGGAAAGGCAGGATTGTCTTTTTGTTTATTTAACTCATGATTTAGATTTTGCAGCCTCTCGAATTGATGCGACAAAGGTCTGTCTCAGAAGTTTTGATGGTCAAACATGGGATTGGTACGTTATTCCTCAAGAAGCTGAAATTCCAGAAGAAGTTCTTTTTGAGATTGCTGGAAGCCGCAAGCCCGTCATCTTTATAGAGGGTGAAAGGAACGGCTTAGATTATTTTGTATATCCAAAACTTTACCCTGACTTCACTATTATTCCTGTTGGGAGTTGTGAAAGTGTAATTCACGCCACAAACTCTTTTTCATCTTTAAAACATCTTCATAGGCTTTCGTCATATGGAATTGTTGACAGGGATTTTAGAGATGCTGCTGAAATCGCGTATCTTGAAAGTATAGGTATTTCTGTTCTGAATTTTTCAGAATTAGAAAATCTGTTTTTAACAGAGGATGTACTTCATTTCGTAGCGGAAAAACTGCACAAAGAAGATTTCCTAGAAATATTCAGACAGGTTAAGGCATTAGTTTTTAGGGAAATGGATAAAGGTAAGGAGCGATTAATTTCCTCAATTACGGGTCTAAAAGTGGAGAGAAAGCTAAAATATTTTGATGCAAATGTACTTGGAGAGCAAAATCTAAAATCCTCTTTGGATACTCTTATAAATGGAATTGACGTTACTTTACTTTACCAAGAAACTCGCACCAAGATAGATAAAATCCTAATCGACGAAAATTATGATGAGGCTATTAAAATTTACAATAACAAAGGTCTCGTTTATCAAATCAGTTCATTATTCGGTTTCAAGTCGGATGAGCTAATTGACTATATTAAACGGATAATTTCGAGTAAGGAAGGTGAACCACTAATATCTATAATGATAAATAAAGCACCACAGATAAAACCATAATCTGATTTGCGCGCATAATGCTAAAGCTGTGCTCGGACTTTTCAATATTAACATTTAGGTAATCACAGCATTAATAGTTGAAGTATAAATCTCATTGACATCTCCACACATCCGCGATAAAACAGTTTCACTTTTTGCTTTAAAGAGTCGCGGACTTCCATTGTTGAGAATTGCGCCGATTTGCTCATATTTGAGTATTATGCTGCTCTTTAGCGATAAAGATAGAAAAGCCCATATTTGAGCGGTAAAATTAGTAGTTTCGCAGCAACACCTAGTGATAATACTATGACAACAAACACTTCTCTTCATATAGAGGATCAAGCCAAAAAAAAGCTTCGTGACTATCTAGAAAAGGAAATGCGTCAGCATGATAGAGCAGCAAAGTATAAATCTCTGGCTGCTCATTTACTTTTGTGGATTGCAATTATCTCAAGTGCAATTGCGACACTTAATATAGGTGCCATAACGGTTGAAAACAAAGGTGTGAATATATGGGCAGCGGTTCCAGTTGTTGTTCTTTATATAATGAATACCTTCAAATACGAAGCACGAGCAAGGTGGCATAAAGTAAAGGCGAGAGCGCTTCAGGGATTTCTTTTTGAACTGGACTTCAAGAAAGATATAGAGACGGATGATTTAAGCATGCGCGTAATGAGCAAGTTGATAGAACTAGACGACATTAAAGGAGAATTAGGAGTGCCATCTGAAAAACTATTTTTGCCTGGAAACGCCCCACAACCAAACGCGAATAAGGTTTAGTTTCTTGCGCGAGACACGCGACCCAAAAGCGACGCCTTCAAAACAGCGAACATTTAACCATTCAACTTTTGCCAGAGTTCAATTTACACAATCACTGAGGTTGCTTTTTGATGTTAAGCTAATCATACATTTGGAATCCAATATTCCCCATCCCCGGTTTTGATTTTTTTTAAGCCGAGCGAAGGTAAATCGTCTTCTTCGAAGCCTAAGAAAGTAAAATGCGGTGCATCGCCTTTGACGGTGCGAAACCAGCCATGTTCCGCCAAAATTTTTCTTACGCGCTGATTGCCGAATTCATTGGCATCAAAGGCGAGCATCGAAAGATGCTGCGAAGCACCGGGAGCCGCGACCGAGTAGAGAATCGAATTGTTGAAAAAGGTGTTGAAGAAAATTCCTTCTTTTTCGAGCTCAAGAACGCCGGCGACTTGCTCCCGGATTGGCAGTGCTTTTAAATCGCGGATTTGGTCGGCACTTATTCTGCCGCGATTTTGCCAGTAATCGAGCGCCGGATAAAATCTGGAATTCCACAGCCGAATCGTGTCTTCAAACAAACGGCGTCCGGCTTCCGCGCCGTCACGCGGCGTTATGTCTAAGTTTTCCGCGAGCGCTTGTACGCGGGCGGCTAGCAACGCACGCATAGCGACAGGCTGCAACTCAACACGGGCGCCCGAAATTTCGGCGCTCGCCGCCGTCGCTTTGGCTTGAAACTGCAAAACTTGTTCGGGACTTGAAAAAATGCAAACCGGAGGCGGTAAAACTTTGTCGCGGCGCGCCAGAAAAACCGCACCGTAATCTTCCAATATTCTCCGTTCGAGCGCGTCCTCCCGGTTGCAAAGGGCATCGAGCGTCGAGCCTTGTGCGGCGAGCGTTTGGGTGAGAACTGTGTAAAAATTAACTTTAGTTGTGTCGTTGTGGTTTTCAAGTTTCATCGGACGGGCATTCGTTGATGCGCTTTCTTTCGCGATAACTGTTTGGCAGATCATGCTTTTCTGGCAGGCGACAAGCATGACGCTCGCAAAGAAAGCGGGAATAATTTTTTTGACAATAAGTTCGTTAATAAAAAATGACGAAATGCGGTTCGGCATCGCTTCTGTTCCTCATCTCCTAACGCGCATTTTCTTCAGTTTTTGAGTCAGATTTGGTTGATGATAATTCCAAAAGGCGGAAAAAAACAACGGTTTTCCGAATTTCGGGGAAAATAAATTCTTGTCGGAACGGGTTAAAAAATTATAAAATCGCGCTCAGAATGGCGCGCACGGTCAAGCTCAATTTGGTTTTAGCGGCTTTAATTCTGACCGCAGCGGCAAGCGCAGCAGTCGGTTATCTGTTCGGATTGCGGCATCAACCGTCACCGACGACCGCAAACATTAATTCAAACGCGTCTGCGCCAAGCCCGTCTGTTATCCCGGAGATTGCAGAAATTGTTTCTCCGACGCCGGATCCGCAGCCAATTGTAGAACAAACGCCTACTCCATCAACTGCAGTTTCTCCGACAAGTCCATCTCCGTCGAACGAAGCCGCTTTTCCACCCGCTTCTTCCGGCAATACGTTAATGATTCCTGTTATCGGAATCAGGAAAACCGATTTGCAGGACACTTTTACCGCTGCTCGTTCGGGCGGTCGCGCACACGACGCGATTGATATTATTGCTGCACGCGGAACGCCGATTGTTGCCACTGCCGACGGTGAAATCGTTCGCTTTTTCGATAGTGAACGGGGCGGAATCACTATTTATCAGCACAGCGCGGACAAGCGTCTGATGTATTACTACGCGCATCTCGACAGACGCGCTGATAACATCCAGCCAAAGCAATTTGTCAGGCAGGGAACCGTGATCGGTTATGTCGGGGACACGGGAAATTCCGGAGCCGGAAATTATCATCTGCATTTCGCTATCTGGAAGATTGACGACCCGAAACGCGATTGGGACGGGACGAACATCAATCCTTATCCGCTGCTTAAAGACGGCATCGAAGCGTCGGTAAATAATTAAACGCTCTGGAGAAAAAAGGCATAACGATTGCTCTTAATCGCTGAATGGACAAAATTATGTCTCATTTTAAGTCAGAAATTTTTGGAGCAAGTAGAATGGTTTTCAGAGTCAAGCAAGTTTTTGCGGCTAGTGCGCTCACAGTCATCGGACTTTTCACCACCGCGTGCGAGCAGCCAGCCAACCTCAACACTAACGTTAATTCAAATGTCCGCAATACGGCGCCGGTTACGGCGGCATCGCCCGCCGCATCGCCGCGGACGGAAAATCGGCAAGCCGAAGCTAATCTTCCGGTCACGCTGCCCGTTTTAGACGCGATGTTTGCAGACGAGAACTTTGCCGGCGAGTTGAAATCGAAACTGGCTTTAACCGACGAGCAAATCGAGCGTTTGCGAACAATTTCGCGCGAAGCGGTCGGAAATTTGAGCGAATCGGAAAACGACGAAGCGACAGGCTCGACGACGGAATCGGTCAGGCGCGCACAGGAACAGATTCGGGCGGTTGTCGGCGAAGAAAAGGCAGCGCAGCTTGCCTCTTTGGTGCGCGATCGCTGGCAGCAGGGCGGTTTTGATGAAGCTGCGATGCAGCCGCTAAAACCGAACGGCATTCCGACCGACACGCGGATTGTCGTAAATGCTCCGGCGTATCGAATGGATTTGTTTAAAGACGGGCAGCTCGTCCGCAGCTATCAAATTGGAATCGGTTATCCCGAATTTCCGCTCCCGACCGGATTGCGAAAAGCGGAAACGCTGATTTTTAATCCGACGTGGACGCCGCCGGACGAGCCCTGGGTAAAGGGCAAAGTGCAGCCAGGCAAAAAGGTGGAAGCCGGAAGCCCACTGAATCCGCTCGGACCTATAAAGATTCCGATCGGTTTGCCGTCTTTGATTCACGGCGGAAAAGCCGCGGCGCGTCTCGGCGGTTTCGCTTCGCACGGCTGCGTCGGTTTGACCAACGAACAGGTTCAGCAGGTTGCGCTTGATTTAGCGCAATTGACGGGAACTCAGGTCACAGCGGAAGACGTTAAAAATTACCTGAAAAACAAAACCGAAACGAAAAACGTCAAGCTCTCGCAGCCAATTCCGGTTGAGTTGCGGTACGAAACGATTGTCGTCGAAGACGGAAAGCTAAGGATTTTCCGCGATGTTTACGAGCGCGGCACGAACACGGAGGAAAATCTGCGCGCCGTGCTTGATGCTCAGGGAGTTTCTTACGACAGTTTGAGCAACGAGGAGAAGGCAAAAATCTCTGAAGCCCTCAAACAAATGGCACGCGACCCGGCAGGAAATCCGGTTGAACCGACAACGACGCCGGAGAAAAATGCGAATAACAACTCGAACAAAAACGTCAAGGAAACGAAAACAATCAAAGGCGCAAAAGAAGCGACGATTGAAATTGCGGCTTTACAAGGGAAAGGCTATCCGGCTCCAGTAGATTTAAATACGAAGACAAAATCGGCGAAACCACCTGCGAATACCGGAAAAACCGCCAACAAAGCTAATGCAAACACATCCGGTCAAAGCCAGCGTTTTTAACGTCATAGAAATTGCCAACGATTGGCGATCCAAAATGTTGTTTGATTAGTTATTCCGAAATAACCAAAAACAGTTGTAGAGACGCGATTGCATCGCGTCTCTACATTTACATATCGCATCTCCACATTGTTTATCGCGTTGCGCAACTTACTTTTAAAATTACGATTTCAACGCGTTTTACGATTTGAGATTTGCCCGGTGTTGTCTATAATCCGTTAAAATTATCTTAATTTTGAAGAACGGAATTAAAATGAAAATCAATAAAACCATTTTGCAAATCCTTTTTGTGATTGTCGGGCTAGCACTTCTCACGGCGTGTCAGAGCAGTTCGAGCAACAACGGTGCGCTCGCCGAGGCATATAAGAATTTGTACGACGCTGTAAAGAGCAAAAACACAGAAAACATCAAAGCGAATATGAGCAAAAATACGATTGCTCTGGCGGAAATGTCTGCCGAAATGCAGAAAAAAGACTTGGCGGAAGTTTTTAAAAACGGTTTTACCGAAACAACTCTCGCCGATAAAATGCCGCCGGTTCGCAACGAGCGCATCAAGGAAGATATGGGCGCGCTCGAAGTGCAGAGTCCGAAAGGCAATTGGGAAGATTTACCTTTTATTTTAGAGGACGGACGCTGGAAATTGGCGGTCGGCGATCTTTTTAAAGGAAATTACAAAAAGCCTGCGCCATCGCAAGCCGAGACGGAAGCCAACAACAACGTCCCGCAGGTTGTGCCGGGCGGAGCAGACATTACGAATGTGAACTCAAGAATGCCGAATATGAACGCGGCTCCAAAAATTCCGGGTGAGAAAAAACAGACGGAAGCGAACAAGCCTGAGAAAAAATGAACGAGACCGATTTAATTCGGGAAATAGCTGCGACTTACCATAAATACGGCTGGACGTTGCGGCGCGTTTTGCTCAAGAAAGATTTGCTCGAAAAACTGGGCAACACTTTTGACGCGGGCGCGCCGCTCGCCGTTTCTGACGTGAACGCGCTGCTTTTTTCGCGCGCTTCGGGAAAAAACAGCGAGGCTTGGGAATTGCGCCATATAAGCCAGGCGCCTTTTGCGCTATTTGAAATTATCGGGGCTGACACTTCCGAAGACGAGCGCAATCTTCGCTTGAGTCAAATGGAAAAACGCCTGAAAAAACGAGCCGAAAAGTGATTGAAAGATTCTTTTTACACTTCGCCTCGGTAGTGGTAAAATTTGATTTGGGCGAAATTTGGTTTGAGACTTTTTGAACCTTTTTTTGTCAGTTGAAAAGAATGACGATTAAAGACTTTGGCGCGCGGGTCGCAGATGTTTGGGAAGGCTTGCGCCCGGTGACTCGACGGATGGTGGTTGGTGCTTTGCAGCAGCAAACGGCGTCAAGCGCGAATTCAGCAGCCGGTCAAAAATTTTTCTACGACGCTCACTCCGATTGGGAGTTGAGCCGTCTTTTATCCGCACTGGACGACCGCGCCGGTGACGCGGAAGCCAGAAAAAATCTGACAAATCTTCGCGAATTGCGCCGCATTGCAGACGTGACTGCTCGCGTTTTGGAAGCTAAAACCGAGTCAGCCGAAATTTTTATCCAGCTCGTCGAACGCGCTCTTCTGCGTTACGATTACGCGCGGGTTGATTCGCTCGCTGACGCACTAACGGCGCGTTTTTCCGCAGCCGAAGTTTGCGAGATCGTACGCCAAGCTCAACATGCGCCGGTTCGCGCGTTGGCTTTTGAATCTCTCGCGCAGGTACCGGTTTCCAGACTTTTTCCGCTTATTGACGACCCGCTTTACGCCGATATTGTTCGCACCGCGCTCGAACAGCAAGCCTTTGAATTTGAGTCCGAAGACGCTCGAATTCTGCTCGAACAACTGATGGCGGAAGAGCTTTTTGGCGAGTAACCGCATTGCTCCTCAAAAAGTCTTTCGCCACGCCCGCATTTTTCGTTATAATTTCAGCACAACCAAAATCTTCGTTTTGATAATCAAAGAACGAGCTTTCGGTCGTATTAATTTATTATTAGTTTTCTTGGAACCTCGGACAAATGTTTGAATCGCCAAAAAATCATAGAGCCGAAAAGAAAAACGTGATGGAAAAAGAACTTTTTCGCCGCCTCCGCGGTTATATTTTGGGATTCGGCGCAGCCTGCATTTTAACCGGCGCCGGAGTTGGGTTTCTCATCGGAGTTGAACGCACAACTGCTGAAAAAACGGCAAATTTTGCCGTCGCGCCAGAAACCTTATCAGCGTCTTTTGCCGAAGTTGCAAAACAAGTCGAACCGGCAGTCGTCAATATTGACACGAAAACCAACGTGCCGGAAATTGACGTAAAAACTTCACCGAAAACTGACAAAGAAAAATCGGACGATAACCCGATTCTCGAATATTTTCGCCGCCAGTTGCCGCAGCGTCCGAGCTACGCGGTCGGAAGCGGCTTTATTGTTGATAAAACGGGCTATATTTTGACTAATCTTCACGTTATTGAAGACGCCAACCGAATTACGGTCAGGCTGCAAACGGGCGAAGAGTTTATCGCGCAGGTCATCGGCTCAGACGTTGAAACCGATTTGGCGGTTTTAAAAATCAATGCCGGAAAGGATTTGCCGGTTGTTAAATTGGGCGATTCAAACGCAGCATCGGTTGGCGATTGGGTTTTGGCAATAGGTTCACCGTTTGGTCTCGACCAATCGGTGACAGCCGGAATCATCTCGCAAGTCGGTCGGACGACGCCGCAGGGAAGAGTTTTTCAGAAATTTATTCAAACCGATGCAGCGATTAATCGCGGCAATTCCGGCGGTCCGCTCGTTAATATGCGCGGCGAAGTCGTCGGCGTTAATTCGCAAATTGCAACTTTGACGGGTGATTACAACGGAGTCGGATTCGCCCTGCCATCAAACGAAGCCGCTTACGTTTACAACCAGATTTTGCAAAACGGCAAAGTTCGTCGAGGCTTTCTCGGTGTTCAGCTCGATTCGGTCAAACCTGAATTTGCCAAAGTTTACGAATTGCCCGAAGCGAAAGGCGCGATTATCGTTGATGTTCAAGACCAGCAGGGCGGAGCCGCAAAAGCCGGACTGCAGGACAATGACGTGGTTGTCGGATTTAACGGGCAATCGGTTGCAAACGCGCAGGATTTGATTGCAAAAGTCGCTTCGACCGCGCCCGGACAAACAATTGAGCTTGCATATTTGCGCGAAATCGGAAACCGTCTCGAACGCCGCACAGCTTCGGTCACGCTCGGCGAGCGTCCCGGCACGTCTGAAGAACGCCGCAGCCTGCAGCTTAAAAACGACAAATCGGCAGAAAAAGGTGCGCCGCAGCTCGGACTTGTTTTAACCGAACTAACGCCGCAGCTTGCCCAGCAAAATCGTCTGGCAAACGTCAAAGGCTTGCTGGTTAAAGAAGTGAACCCGAACGGGATTGTGGCAGACGTGAAATATCAAAACCGCGAATCGGCTGTTACGCCCGGCGATTTGGTGACGCGCGTTAATCGCATTCCGGTTGCAACTCAAGCCGAGTTTGGCGCCGTTGTTAATAAACTGAAAACGGGCGACGCCGTCGTTCTTCACGTTGCGAGATACGACACACCAAGCAGGAAAGTCGTTACCCGTATCGTTCAATTTACGTTTCAATAAATTTTCTCTGTAAAGTTAAAAATAAAGCGGTCGGAACGCAAAACCGATCGCTTTATTTTTGCGCTCGTTTGTGACAATCAGCCCCGTTTTTGCTATATTTGCAGCTTGCACTTCAACCTTTAAACAAAACAACTTATGCAAAAATATTTGAATTATATTGGCGGCGAATGGACGGAAAGCGCCGGTCGTGAGTTTTTTGAAAACCGCAATCCGGCGGACACACGCGATGTTGTCGGTTTATTTCCGAAATCGAACGCCGAAGACGTAAATCGCGCGGTTGACGCCGCGCGCGAGGCGGCAGACAAATGGCGCCGAACGCCCGCGCCGCGCCGCGCTGAAATTCTTTACAAATTAGGCGAAATTTTAATCAAAAACAAAGACCGTTTTTCGCAGGAAATGACGCGCGAAATGGGCAAGGTTTTAAAAGAAACCGGCGGCGACGTGCAGGAAGCAATTGACTGTACTTATTACACGGCGGGCGAAGGTCGGCGTTTGCACGGCTATACGACTCCGGCTGAAATGCCAAGCAAATTTGCGATGTGCGTTCGCCAGCCAGTCGGGATTTGCGGATTGATTACGCCGTTTAATTTCCCGATGGCAATTCCGTCTTGGAAACTGATTCCGGCACTCGTCTGCGGGAATACAGTTGTTATCAAACCGGGCGAAGACGTGCCGCTTTCAACGTACAATCTCGTCAAATCGTGCGAAGAAGCCGGGCTTCCGCCGGGCGTCATCAACATCGTCAACGGACACGGCGAAGATGTCGGCGCGCCGCTCGTCAACCATCGAGATGTCAGGTTGATTTCTTTTACAGGCTCGACTTCGACAGGTCGTTTAATTGCAGGAGATTGCGCCAAGCGCAACGCGATTTGCTCGCTAGAAATGGGCGGTAAAAACGTGATTATCATTATGGACGACGCCGACGTTGATCTCGCGGTCGAAGGCTCGGTCTGGGGCGCTTTCGGCACTTCGGGTCAGCGTTGCACGGCTTCTTCGCGTCTGGTCGTTCACAAAGCGGTTTACAACGAATTCGTCGAAAAGCTGGTCGCCCGCGTCAAACAATTGCGGATCGGAAATGGTTTGGAATCTTCGACCGAAGTTGGTCCCGTAATTAACGAAGCTGCCGTTGAAAAAATTATGTCGTATATCGAAATCGGCAAAAACGAGGATAAAGCGAGAATGATGTGCGGCGGAAATCAGCTCAGGACAGGCGAATATGCCAATGGTTATTTTATCGAGCCGACCGTTTTCGCGGATGCTTCGCCCGATATGCGAATCTCGCAGGAAGAAATCTTCGGTCCCGTAACGACAGTTATTCCGTTTGACACGCTTGAAGAGGCGATTCGAATTGCCAATAACGTCGAATACGGCTTGTCGTCGGCGATTTACACGCAAGACGTGAACCGCGCGTTTTACGCGATGCAGGAAATGTACACCGGAATTTTCTACGTCAATTCGGCGACAATTGGCGCGGAAGTTCATCTTCCTTTCGGCGGAACGAAAGGAACCGGCAACGGACATCGCGAAGCCGGAACTCAGGTTCTTGATATTTTCACCGAATGGAAATCAATTTACGTTGATTATTCGGGAAAACTGCAGCGCGCACAGATTGATTTGGTTGAACTTTAATTCCACGCAGTTGTAGAGACGCGATAGATTGCGCCTCTACAACTTCATTAAAATGAGCATCACACGCGCCAAAGAAATCCTCAAAAATCAGTTCGGCTATGATTTGTTTCGGCTCAACCAGGAGCAGGCGATTGAAACCGTGCTGGCGGGAAAAGATTGTGTGGTACTGATGCCGACGGGCGGTGGGAAATCTTTGTGTTATCAAATTCCAGCACTCATTCTTGACGGTTTAACGCTTGTTGTTTCGCCGCTGATCGCGTTGATGAAAGATCAAGTTGACGCGCTCAAAAACAACGGGATTGCCGCAGCATTTCTAAATTCGACGCAGACAACGCAGGAGCAAATCGAAGTTTTTCGCGCGGCGCGCGCCGGAAAATTAAAGCTGCTTTACGTTGCGCCAGAACGTCTTTTTCAAAGCGGCGATCAGTTTATTGATTTCCTGGAACAAATAAACGTCTCGCTGTTTGCCATTGACGAAGCGCATTGCATTTCGAGCTGGGGACACGATTTTCGTCCCGAGTATTTGCAGCTCGGAAAATTAAAGACTTATTTTCCCGAAATCCCGATTATCGCGCTGACGGCAACCGCCGACAAACCGGTTCGCAAAGATATTGTCGAGCGTTTAAATATTCCGAACGCGCGCGTTTTTATATCAAGCTTTAACCGACCGAATATTTTTTATCGCGTCGAGCCGAAACGAAATTCTTATTCTCAGCTTCTGGATTATCTCGCTGAACGACGCGACCAAAGCGGGATTATTTATTGTTTGAGCCGCAATTCGGTCGAGAACTTAGCCGAAGATTTACGCGGTGAAGGCTTTCAGGCTTTGCCTTATCACGCCGGTTTGGACAAGGAAACGCGGGACCGACATCAGGAATTGTTTTTAAAAGACGAGGCGAAAATCATCGTAGCAACCATCGCTTTCGGAATGGGAATTGACAAATCGAACGTCAGATTTGTCGTTCATCTCGATTTGCCCAAAAACATCGAAAGCTATTATCAGGAAACAGGCAGAGCCGGGCGCGACGGTTTGCAATCTGAAGCGCTGATGTTTTTTAGCTGGGCTGATGTCAAAAAACTGAAAGATTTTGCTGCTGTCGAGGGCAATCAGGAACAGTCGGAAATAATGCTCAGAAAGCTGAATTTGATGGGCAAATTCGGCGATTTGAAAACCTGTCGGCGGAAATTTCTGCTCAGCTATTTTTCAGAAGATTTAACCGAAAATTGCGGGCAATGCGACAATTGCGGGAAAGATTTTGAAACCTTCGACGGAACGATCATCGCGCAAAAGGCTTTAAGCGCTGTATATCGAACTGGGCAGCGTGTCGGAATTAATTATCTGATTGATTTCTTACGCGGCTCAAAGTCGCAAAAGATTTGGGATTCGCATAAACAACTCAAAACCTATGGCGTCGGTGCAGACATTTCCAAGCAAAACTGGTTCGATTATTTCAACGATTTAATCGCGCAAGGCTTGCTCGCGCAACAAGAAAAAGACGGTTATCAAATCGTCGTTTTAACTGACAAAAGCTGGAAAGTTTTGCGCGGCGAGGAAAAAGTTGAGTTAATCAAAGTCACGGTCAAAGAAGATAAGGAAGACAAAAAAACGTCGCTCGTAACTGAAACTTCGCACGAATATTTCAAAGATTTATTCGACCGTTTGCGGGAAGTGCGAACCAGTTTCGCCCGCGCCGAAAACGTCCCGCCGTATGTCGTTTTTTCGGATGCGACGCTGGTCGAAATGGCGACTTTTGTGCCGCAAACTTTAGCGGAAATGCGGCGAATTTCGGGCGTCGGAGAATTGAAACTGGAAAAATACGGCGAGGATTTTCTGGAAGTTATCAGAGAATATTGTGCCGAACAAAACTTGGATTCGAGAATCGAGCTAAAAACCCCGAAACGCGAGCGGAAAGCACGCACCAAACGCGACGAAAATGGCGACGACACCTACAACATTTCACTGAAAATGTTTCGCGGCGGAATCCCGATTGATAAGATCGCCGCTCTTCGCGGAATGTCGCAAAGCACAATTGAAATGCATCTTTTGCGGTTTATTCCGACCGGCGAAGTCAGAGTCGAACAAATTGTTCCGCCGGAGAAAATCAAACAAATCAAAAATGCATTGCTTAAATTTAACGAAAGCGGCGCGCTGTCGCCCGTCAAAGAATTTCTGGGCGACGATTACAGCTATGGCGAGATTCGCGCCGTTTTAGCCGCGATGTATGCGGGCGAGCAGGTTTAATTAAATCAGAACCAAATCCAGCTAAACGCTTTCGCCTTGCTTGTCAATTTAGGCAAACGACGTAAAATGTGCATAATGGTTTTCTTATCAACTATAAATTTTGGAGAATTTTTCAATGAAAATCGGATTACCGAAAGAAATTAAAGACAATGAATACCGCGTTGGTTTAACGCCCGCCGGAGTGCGCGCTTTAACGGACGCGGGGCACACGGTTTACGTCGAAAACAAGGCGGGCGAAGGTTCCGGCTTTGAAAACGAGCTTTACGAACGCGCCGGCGCGACTATTTTGGGCAGCGCCGACGAAGTCTGGGCGACAGGCGATATGATCGTCAAGGTCAAAGAGCCGATTGCGCCGGAATATCCGCGAATGCGCGAAAATCAATTGCTTTTCACGTATCTGCACCTCGCGCCCGAATTTGAATTGACCAAGCAAATGATGGAGCGCAAAGTTACGGGCGTCGCTTACGAAACCATTACCGACAAACGCGGACGCTTGCCGCTTTTGACCCCGATGTCTGAAGTCGCGGGCAGAATGTCAATTCAGGTCGGCGCGACTTATCTCGAAAAAATGAACGGCGGGCGCGGAATTTTGCTTGGCGGCGTTCCCGGTGTTCCGGCGGCTAACGTCGTCATTATCGGCGGCGGCGTTGTTGGCACGGAAGCCGCAAAAATGGCTGTCGGACTCGGCGCTAAAGTCACGATCATTGATATAAATCTCGACCGCTTGCGCGAACTTGATGATATTTTCCTGTCGAAAGTTCAAACGCTGGCTTCATCACGTTATGCGATTGAAGAAGCGATTTCCCATGCGGATTTAGTCATCGGCGGCGTCTTGATTCCGGGCGCTGCGGCTCCGAAACTGGTCACGCGCGAAATGCTCAAACTCGTTCCGAACGGCGCGGTTTTGGTTGACGTGGCTGTTGATCAGGGCGGCTGTTTTGAAACGACTCGCGCGACGACGCACTCAAATCCGACTTTTTACGAAGAAGGCGTGTTGCATTATTGCGTCGCAAATATGCCGGGCGCAGTGCCGCGCACTTCGACCTTCGCTTTGACCAACGCAACGTTGCCTTATGCCTTGTCTCTGGCGAACAAAGGGTTTGAGCGCGCGATTGCCGAAGATGCTGGCTTAAAAGAAGGTGTCAACACTTACGCCGGAAAATGCACCTACGAGGCAGTTGCGGTTTCGCAAAACATTGAATACACGCCGCTCGGCAGCCTGCTTGACGGCGCTTCTACGGCAGCGACAAGCTAAAGAGTGAAAGCTAAGAAATAAAAACAGTAACGCCGCCGAAACTTCGGCGGCGTTACTGTTTTCCGTCTTTCGCATTTTTGTTTTCATGCGAATAAAAATTCTTACGGCAATTTACATTCTCGTTCTTGCCGCGATTGTTTTTCTGGTTGATCGCACGGCAACGCAGCCGCTCTTTCGCTTCGTTTACAACATTCCTTACGGCGATAAAATCGGGCATTTTTGCTTGATGGGAATCTTTTCGTTTTTGCTCAATTTGGCTTTAAATGCCAAAGCCGTAAAAATCGAAAAAAACAATTTTCTGCTCGGCACGTTAATTGTTTTGTTTGTTGTTGTCGTGGAGGAATTCTCTCAGCTTTGGGTGCGCGGGCGGACGTTTGATTGGGGAGATTTGCTGTTTGATTTTGTCGGAATTGTTTTGTTTGGCGAATCGGCGCGGCTGCTCGTCAAAAGGCGCTGTTTAACTGCGAGCGGCGAGCAGGGCTGAAATGGTTTCAAGCAGCTCTTCTTGCAAGCGCGAGGATTTAAGCAGATGCGCGTCAGCCGGACAATCCGATTCAGACTCCATTCCACTCATCAAAACGAGCCGCATGCTTTGCCACATCGGATTAGCGCGGAAAATCCGGCACAGTTCGATACCCGACAGATTCGGCATAATTGCGTCAAGAACGGCGAGATCGAATTTTTCGGTTCCGGCGGCTTGCATTGCCTGCAATCCGTCTTCAGTCGCGACGACTTCATATCCCGCGCGTTTTAAAACGACTTCGAGCAGACGACGCATTGCCGCGTCATCTTCAGCCAGCAAAATGCGCGCTTTTTCCGTCGCCGGATCGGTTTGCGAATCGTTTTTGACCGGATTAGATTGCTCGTCTCGCAAAGTGTTATTCATAAAAGCCGCTTGTCGCGGGAAAAGCTGAGGAAAGCTCTAAACTTTTGAAGGTTAAAAACGTTTTTAACGTTTGTCAATCTTGCGGCAAACATTAAGGCGAAATTGTAGCAGCCGGCGCGGGCATTTTCGCATCTACTTCGTTTCGGTTAAAATCAAGAAAGTAAAAAAAATGTACGAATTTGCTGTCACACCAGCCGTTACGCAGTTACGGCGTCCCGGAGTTTTGATTACGGATGTTGTTCCGGGAAGCTTGGCGGAAGAATTGGAACTTGAATCAAACGACCGGATTGTCCGAGTTAACGGTCGGACTGTGCGCGATTATCTCGATTTTCGCTTTCAAACCGCCGGAGAAACCGAACTCACGCTACAAGTCAAAAAGGCGAACGGCGAAACTTGGGAACTCGAAATCGAACGCGACGAAGGCGAAGATTTCGGTTTGGAGTTCGAGCAAATCGCGCCGCGCCAATGCGCCAATGAATGCCTGTTCTGTTTCTGCAAAGGCAATCCGGCGGACGCCCGCCCGTCGCTTTTCATCCGCGATGAAGACATTCGATTATCGTTTCTCTACGGCAATTACACGACTTTATCGTCAATCACGCCCGACGAAATGAACCGCATCATCGAACAGCGTCTCTCGCCGCAATACGTTTCTGTTCACGCGACCGATTTAAAAGTTCGCGCCTATTTGCTCGGAGTTGACGAAAAACGCGCCGATATTTCCGGTAAATTAAAAAGATTGCTAGATAACGACATCGAAATCCACGCACAGGTTGTTTTGTGCCCCGAAATCAACGACGGCGAGGTTTTACAGAAAACCGTGCGCGATTTGGCGGCGCATTTTCCGCGCATTTCGAGCGTGGCGATTGTGCCGCTCGGTTTGACCAGATACAACACAGACTCGCGTTTAACTGCGGTGACACCGGAATTTTGCCGCCGGACGATTCGTGAAATCGAGCCTTTACAATCGGAATTTCAAGCGAAATTCGGCGAAACGTTCGCATTTTTGGGCGACGAAATTTATTTGAAAGCCGGTTTGCCGATTCCTTCCAGAAAACATTACGGAAATTATCCGCAAATCGAAGACGGCATCGGAATGGTACGCGCTTTTCTGAATAAATTTGAAAATCTCTGGCGCAAATTAAAGAAAAAGCCGCTTACGGCGGAACAAGCCCGAAAATTAAACGGCACAATTTTTACAGGCGAAATGTTTGCGCCCGTAATGTCGAAAATCATTGAAAAAACAAACCGCGAAGCGGGAACGCGGTTTTCGATCAAAGGGGTTAAAAACGAATATTTCGGCGGCGATGTTGCCGTTGCCGGCTTGCTGACGGGCGCTGATTTTCTGCGCGTCAAATCGGAAGTCATCGGAGATTTCGCCATTCTTCCGTCGCATGTTTTAAAATCGGACGAATCAATTTTTCTGGATGGAATGACGTTCGCGGAATTTCAAAAAGAATTTCAAGCTCCGATTCATCTTCTCGATGCCGCCGGTTTGATAAATATGATCGAAACCGCCGACGTTGAAACCGCACACGACGCAAATTTCGACGTTTTCAACCCGCGCAATCGTTTCGTCGGGCATCCGCAGAACGCTTAACAAACAATGGAAAGGATTTAAAAGGTGATGTTAAAAAGCTCAGACAACTTGCCGCGCTTTTTTCAACGAATAATAGTTTCCGCGCTTCTCATCGGCGCGATTTTCTTTTTCGGCGGGAAATTGCTGGTTTCAAACGACAATCTGACGACGACCGCTCAGGCGCAAGACCTTTTGCTCGAACGACGCGTCAGCCAGCTTGAACAGCGTTTTATTTCGATTGATTCGAGAATTCGCCAAATCGAGCAAAACTCAAGGCTTCAAAGCATTACACCGAGAACGCCGATTGAAAATAACGCGGAAATCAGCCTGCTGCGCTCGCAAATCGAATTATTACAGCGCCGTCTCGCAGAAGTCGAATGCGGTTTAGCCGGAGTTGACGAGAGAACTTTGTCGGCTTCAGCGCGCGAGGCGCAAAGAAAACCGGGTTCTTCAACGACTGATCCGTGTCGTCTTAATTCAAATGCTCCCGTGCAGCTTTCGGCGCGCCCTTGATTATGACTTTAACTAATGGGGTTTTATTCTGTTCAACTTTTATTTTTTATTAAGTAGAATTGCTTAAATAAGTACCCTTGTTGACCTGTTTTCCAATCAAGTTTTTGTATTGCTTCCAGTAAATCTTTGGAAGTTTCATTATTTATTCTGCATTCACCTTCGACTGAACCATTTTCGCTAACCTTAATTAACAAGTTAATGGAAGTTAATTTTTTATCTGATTTTTTGATAATCGGAAGTAAGGAGTTGACTATTTTTTTGCTCATACTTTCGCTGCCATCAATCCAACTTTGTGAAGGTGCTTCACCTCTTATTCCCATAAGTCCGGGAAAAATCTGATAATTTTCTATAAGGATGCCCTTATCCGGTTTCAGTACCATTTCGGATAATGATGTTCCGAAAAGAGCAATCCACTCATCTATTGAAGTTTCTTCAGCATCCTTTTTGTCTTTTCCGATTCCAATAGAACTAATTGTAAAAACTGTCTCTTTGTCATCAACCAGTTTTGTTTCGTATCTTGCAGCGAATATCCAACTGTTTTGATGATTGCCGTCAAACTCAATGGCAGTTGTTACCTTTATCTTGGTTTTGCCAACACGTATTTCGTCATTTTTTATTTCAACGTCTTTGCTGTTTTCACGGTTATGGAAAGTTTCGTAAAGTTTTGCTAGTGCTTTTCGGTCTAAATCACTTGTGAGTTTATTTTCACTGGCATAGCAATTTGTCAGTAACATTATGCTCAAGAGCAAAATCTTTAAAGTTATTGTCATACGGCGAAAATCATACCTGTTTCAGGTAAAATTCTCCATGATAAGATTAACAATTCTGTCTACTTATCTATTGTATCTAAGTCTATGAAAATTCTCGATGTAGGCTGCGGCGCAAATAAGCATCCGGGCGCAATTGGTTTGGACAACAATCCGCGCACAGCCGCCGATGTTATTCACGACCTCGGCGAGTTTCCGTATCCTTTTGCCGACGACGAATTTGACGAAATCGTCTCAAACCACGTCGCCGAACACGTGCCCGACGTGATGGGTTTTGTCGCCGAGCTTTATCGAATCACCAAGCACGGCGGGCGCATCAGGATTTTAACGCCGCATTACACCAATCCCGATTGGGCATCGGATCCGACGCATCGGAATCATTTTAATTCCTACACTTTCAATGTTTTTATGCCCGAACGACAGCTTTTTCCGTTTTATACGGAAGTCAATTTAAAGCCCGTTCAGATTTACGTTTCGTTGGCGAATTTGTGGAAATCGTTTGGTCTGGAGTTTTTGGTTAATCTCGACACGAAAAACGAGCGGTTTCGTTTTACGCGCAAATTTTGGGAGCATTATTTAAGTTATATTTTTCGTGGCAAGGAATTGAGGTTTGAGTTTGAAGTCGTCAAAAACAATCATGGGGCGACAACTGGCAACGTTTGAAAAGCATCTTTAAAACGTCGGATTATACGCCATTTAATGTAAAATTTTGGAGTTTGAAATGAATAAATTAACAGCTTTTATCGCCGCTTTCGCGCTCGTTGCGGCAAATTTTGCAGCCGTTGTCGCTCAAAATGCGACAGCCAAAACATCGGCGCCAGCAAACGATTTAGTCGCTTTGCTGCCCGCGTCGGACATTGTTGCGGTTGCCGATTTGCGACGTTTGACGACGGACGCTCTGCCGCAAATTTTCGCATCCAAACCGGCGACGCTCGCCGAAATAAATCAGCATTTCGACGCTTTTAAAGCCAAAACCGGAATTGACCCGCGACAGTTTGACCGCGTGGCGGTCGGCGTCAAATATGACCGCGCCGTAGCCGGAAAAATTGATTTCGCGCCTGTCGCCGTGACGCGCGGGAATTTTAACGCCAACGGATTGCTCGGCGTCGCAAAAATTGGCTTGAGCGGCAAATATCGCGAAGAAAAAATCGGCAATCAGAATCTGCTCGTCGTTTCTTTGAAAGACGTTGCCGCGCAGATGCCGCAGCCGAAAGATCCCGCTAAAGCCGATCAGATATCAAAAATCATCAGTAAATTAATGACCGGCGAAGTCGCTTTTCATGCCGTTGACCAAACTACGCTCGCTTTCGGTGATTTGAAACAAGTCCGCGCAATGGTTGAAGCGAAAACGAAAAATGGGGCGAATGCTGATCTAGCTTCGCTTGCCAGTAGAAATCCGAACGCGGTTTTAAGTTTTGCCGCCAACGTTCCGGGGGATTTACAATCGCTGATGCGTTTTGATAACGACGAAATCGGCAACATTTTGGCTTCGCTGCGCCACGCTTTCGGCTCGCTTGACGTTACCGGCGGAAACGCGAACGTTATGTTTGCTGCGCGGACGGAAACCGCCGATCAAGCCAGAAACTTGAAAGACACGCTGCTCGGTTTGCAATCTTTGAGCGGTTTGCTGCGCGCCAGAAAAGGCGCCAAAAACGAAGTTATCGCGGACATTGCCGAAAGCTTGAAAATCTCGCAAACTGCAAACGAAATCGAATTGCGAGCCTTGATTCCGAAAACGGCGCTTGATAAATTGCTTGCCGGGAAATAATGCAAACTTAAAATGAAAATAAAAAAAGGAAAAGCCAGCTTTTCCTTTTTTTATTTTGCAGACTTGTCGGAACAGCCTGTGATTGCCCACATTCCGGGCTATTTAGCTTCGATTTGAAATTCGCTCTAAATCTGCGAAAATGCGCTTGCAGTCGCCCTTGTTTTGCTATGAAATTTTTATTCAAAGAAAAATCGGTTTTTCTCCTCGCCTTTGTCTTTCTCGCGTTCAATTTTGTTCCGCTGACGAGCGCGCAGCAAACCGCCGCGCCGCCGGTGCGCGAGCGAGTAGCGCCGTCGCAAACTCCGAGTCCTAAATCAGCTCAAACTCCAACGCCGAAGGCTTCGCAGACTGTTACGCCGACACCCACAGTAACTCCAACTGCGTCGCCGACATCACAGCGCCTTCAGTCTTTACCCGAATTGCAATCGCAGATTCGCTCGGTTTTATTGAGACCGCAGCTTTTGCGCGCTCAGGTCGGAGTTAAAGTCGTATCGCTCGATTCGGGGAAAACTGTTTTTGAGCAAAACGCCGAAAAATATTTTATGCCTGCCTCGAATATGAAAAATTTTACGGTCGCGGCGGCATTGGACAGACTTTCGCCTAATTTTCGCTTTACGACGAGCGTTTACGCCGCCGCGCAGCCGGATTCGAACGGCACGATTCGCGGCGATTTGATCGTTTACGGGCGCGGCAATCCATTGATTTCTACCGTGCCGCAAGACGGCGGGACCGTGAGCACGCTCGATGAACTGGCGACGAAAATAACGGCGAGCGGCGTCCGGAGAATCGAAGGGAATCTGATCGGCGATGAAAGCTATTTTTCGGGCGACCCGGTTCAGGTTTCGTGGGAATGGGACGATTTGCAATGGGGGTCGGGCGCAGAAATTTCCGCTCTTTCGATCAATGATAATCTCGTCCGATTGCAAATCGCGCCGGGCACAAACGTGGGCGCGCCCTGCATTGTCACAATCACGCCGCACAGTCAGCTTTTCACCGTTATCAATCTGACTCAAACGAGCGCCGCCGGAAGCAGACAGGAGCTTGAAGTTCACAAACGGCTCGGCACAAACGTTCTCGAAATTCGCGGCACGATGCCAATCAGCGGGCGCGTTTGGGCAAATGAAATTACGGTGGCGAAACCGGCGGAAATGTTTGTCGAGCTGCTGAAAAACGCCTTGGCACAAAAAGGAGTCATTGTAACCGGACAAACCCGCTCGGTTGATGCCAAAGCGCGCAAGCTAGCGCCGCTGGATTTGACGAAAATGATCGAAATCGCTCGTCATGATTCGCCGATTTTAAGTATTATTGCCGCCAAAGCAATGAAACCGAGCCAGAATACTTATACTGAAATACTTCTGCGGACTCTGGGCGAGACGGTCGGCGACAAATCAGACCCGCGGCAAACCAGCTCGCAGCGCGGAGCAGCCGTTGTGCAGAAATTTGCGGCGGAAGCCGGAATTGCGCCGGAAAGCCTTGTCATTTGGGACGGTTCGGGATTGTCGCGTCACAATTTGATTACACCGAGCGCGGCAGCACAGCTTTACACTTTTATGAACCGCCATCGGTATGCTTCCTCGTGGCGCGAATCTTTGACGATTGCCGGAGTCGACGGAACGTTGCGAAACCGTTTTAAAGACACCGTTGCCGCTGGAAACGTGCGCGGCAAAACCGGGACGATTGACCAGGTTTCCGCGCTTTCCGGTTATCTGACAACAGCGGGAGGCGAGCAATTTGCGTTTTCGGTGATTGTCAACAATATGTCTACAGGAAGCGCAGCCAGGCAAGCCATAATTGACGAGATTGTGCTGGCGCTGGCAACTTTTAACGGGAAAACGAATTAGAAATGCAATTCTGTAAGTTTCACGGTTTCGGCAACGATTATCTGATTCTCGAAGCCGAAGGCGTCAGACAAATAAAATCTC
The DNA here is from genome assembly GCA_030863175.1 of Acidobacteriota bacterium. Lineage (GTDB taxonomy): Bacteria > Acidobacteriota > Blastocatellia > Pyrinomonadales > Pyrinomonadaceae > JALZCH01. The sequence goes on from JALZCH010000017.1 coordinate 50,529, forward strand.
TCGGCGATTTCGCGCGCCAGATTTGCGATCGGCATTACGGCGCGGGCGCGGACGGAATCGCGATTGTTGAAAAACTGAAATCCGGAGCGGCTGATTTTTCCGCCAGAATTTTTAATCCTGACGGGAGCGAAGCCGGATTTTCCGGCAACGGGACGCGCTGCGCGGTTGCTTATCTGCATTACAAAAAACTCTGGACGGAAGAAAACCTCCGGCTCAAAACCAAAAGCGGCGTCAAGAATTACCGTCTTTTGGAAACGATTGACGAAGGACATTACCGGTTTGAAGCCGAGCTTGGAAAGCCGAAATTGGATTCGGATTCGGTTCCGCTAGTAACGAAGGAAAAATTAGAAACCGTTGTTGATTTTCCTCTTTCGGTCGGCGCTGAAGAATTTAAAATTACCGCGCTGAACGTCGGAAATCCGGTGGCGTGCATTTTTGTTGATGATTTCGAGAGTTTCGATTGGCGCGAAACCGGGCGCGAATTAGAAACCCACCCGCTTTTTCCCGAACGCACAAATGCCGTTTTTGTCAAAGTTCTCGATCAAAACAATATTGAGCTACGCATCTGGGAGCGCGGCGCGGGCGAAACAATGGCTTCCGGCACTTGTTCCGTCGCTTCGGCAATTGCCTCGTGTTTGCGAAATGAAACCGCAAGAAAAATTATTGTTCACAGCCCCGGCGGGCAGACAAGCGTCTTTTGGCGTGAATCAGACGATGAAATGTTATTGACCGGGCGCGCCGATTTCGTTTTTTGCGGTGAATGGGAAGTAAAATAATTACGAATTACAAATTATCGAATGAAAATAGCAACTTGGAATGTAAATTCGGTTTTTGCCAGAATGCCGCTTATTGTGCGCTGGATTGAGAAAGAAAAACCGGACGTTTTGTGTTTTCAGGAAACGAAAACGACCGACGACAAATTTCCAGCTTTTGATTTTCTTGAGCTTGGTTACAACTCGGCGTTTTTGGGGCAGAAATCTTACAACGGAGTTGCGATCTTGTCGCGCCACCAAATCGAAGACGTGCAGTTTAATTTTCCCGATGACGGGGAAGACGCGCCGAAACGTTTGATTGCGGCGACTGTCAACGGCATTCGAATTGTCAACACTTACATTCCTAACGGGACTGAGCTGTGGTCTGAGCCTTTTAAATTCAAATTGGATTGGCTTCAGCGTCTGCGGCATTTTTTTGAAGAAAGCTGCGATAAAAACGGAGACGTTTTGCTCTGCGGCGATTTTAACGTCGCTCCGGAAGAGCGTGATGTGTACGATGTCCGAACGTGGGAAGGGAAATTGCATTTTTCCCGACCGGAACGCGCAGCGCTCGATTACGTCAAAAAATGGGGGTTTGTCGATGCTTTCCGGCTTTTTCACGAAGAAGGCGGGCTTTATTCGTGGTGGAATTACAAAGAGGGCGCGTTTTTTAAAAATAACGGTTTAAGAATTGATCACATTTGGGTTTCGCCGTCGTTGGCGGCACGATGCTTGCTCTGCGAGGTTGATAAATCACCGCGCGGCTGGGAACGTCCTTCGGATCATGCTCCGGTCGTCGCTGTGTTTTCAGATAAGGAGCAGGGAAAAGATGAAAGCTGAAAACAGAAACGCTTTATTGTGGACTGCCGCCGGAGTTGGGGCTGTTTTGCTGGCGAAAACGATTATCAATAAAGCGCGCCAGATTGATTTGCGCGACAAAGTTGTTTTAATCACGGGCGGCTCGCGCGGTCTCGGTTTGGTTTTGGCGCGTCAATTTGCCGCCGAAGGCGCAAAGATTGCGATTTGCGCGCGCGATTTGGAAGAGCTTCAACGCGCCACGGAAGATTTGAAATCGCGCGGCGCAGATGTTTTTTACGCGACTTGCGATCTGCAAAACAAAGCCGAAATCGGGCAAATGGTAAACGCCGTGCGAATGGAGTTCGGGCAGATTGATGTTCTCGTCAACAACGCCGGAATTATTCAAGTGACGCCGGTCGAACACGCGACCGAAGAAGATTACATCGAAGCGATGAATACGCATTTCTGGGCTGCGTATCACACGATTCAGGAAGTTCTGCCCGAAATGAAAGAGCGACGAAGCGGCAATATCGTCAACATCACATCGATCGGCGGCAAAGTCGCATTTCCACATCTGCTACCGTACGCCGCAAGCAAATTCGCGCTCGTCGGTTATTCCGAAGGTTTGCGCGGCGAGCTTTTAAAAGACGGAATTTATGTGACTACGATTGTGCCGGGCTTGATGCGTACGGGCAGCCCGCGCAACGCTTTTTTCAAAGGGCAAAACGAAAAAGAATACGCTTGGTTTAAGATCAGCGATTCGCTGCCGTTTCTTTCGGTTAGCGCAGAACAAGCCGCGCACGAAATCGTCACGGCAACTAAACGCTGCGAAGCCGAACACATTATTTCAATGCCCGCTAAATTAGGCGTTATGTTTCACGGCGTCTTTCCGGGATTGACATCCGATTTGTTTTCGCTCGTCAACACATTTTTGCCTGCGCCCGGCGGAATCGGAGATCAACGATTAAAAGGCAAAGACAGCGAAACAGCGGCTTCGGATAATTTATTGACGGTGTTGACCGATAATGCGGCAGAGCGAAACAACGAAACGGTGAATTAGAATTGTAAGACAAAAGGCAAAAGTAAAAAGGCAAAAGTTAGGAAACTTATTTTCTTTACTTTTGCCTTTTTACTTTTTGTTTTTGCCTTATTGCCTTGGCGGTGCTGGCGGTTTCAACTCGTAATCTTTCGGCGGTTCCGCCCCGAGAAGATGTTTTACGAAATAATCCCAGCGGCGGCGTGTCATATAGAGCGAAGCGTTGCCGTAGCCGTGACGGGCATTCGGGAAAATCAGCAAATCGAAATCCTTGTTGGCTTTGATGAGCGCGTCAACAACGAGATAAGTGTTATAAGGCGGTACGTTGTCGTCCATTCCGCCGTGTGCGAGCAGCAATTTGCCTTTCAGATTTTTGGCGTGGACTTGGTTTGCCTGATCTTCATAGTTCGATCTACCATTAGGACCTTTGACTTCCAAACCGATGTAACGCTCACCCCAATCGTCCTCGTAATTCCGATTGTCATGATTGCCCGATTCGGAAATGCCGACTTTGAAGAAATCCGGATAGCGGAACATCGCCGCGGCAGTTGCAAAACCGCCGCCTGAGTGCCCCCAAATGCCGACGCGGTTTAGATCAATATACGGAAAACGCTGCGCGAGCTGCCGCATTCCAGTGATTTGGTCTTCCAGCGTGTTGTCAGCCATATTTCCATAGCAGGCGTCGTGGAATTTCTTCGAGCGCAGCGGATTGCAAGTTCCTTCGATTTGAACGACGACGAACCCAAGTTCGGCAAGCGCCTGATTGTCCTGACGCGCCGGTGAAAATCCCCAGTTTCCGCCGACGCTGCCGCCCTGCGGACCCGGATAAATGTAATTGATAATCGGATATTTCTTATTCGGATCGAGATTCGACGGTGTGTACATCAAGCCGTAAATATCGGTCTGCCCGTCGCGCGCTTTAACCGAAAACAATTGCGGCGGTTTCCAGCCCGTAGCTGTCAGCCGCGAAATATCAACTTTTCCAACTTCGGAAACAACTTTTCCGGTCATATCGCGCAAAACGGTAACCGGCGGCGTGTCAGGTTTGGAATAAGTGTCAATGAAAAAGCGTCCGCCGGGAGCGAGCGAAATCGAATGGTGTCCGTCTTCCGGCGTTAAAAGCCTCAAATTTTTGCCGTCAAAGCCGATGCTGTAAAAATGCGCGAAATACGGATTACGTCCTTGTTCGCGTCCGCCCGCGACGAAATAAATCATCCGGTTTTTGTCGTCAACTCTGAGAATTTCCCGAACCACAAAATCGCCCGATGTAATCTGATTTTTCAGTCTGCCCGTTGCCAAATCGTGAAGATAGAGATGTCCCCAGCCGCTTTTTTCTGAAAACCAGATAACTTCGTTCGAGGTCGGAAGATAACGCCAGTTGACGGTTGACCAACCGGATTCGTATTGCGTCGGCGAGACCTCTTCCAAAACTTCGCGAATTTCTCCTGTTGCCGGATTTGCAACGCGCAAATTAGCTCTTTTGTGGTCGCGCGAGCTGGAAACAAACGCCACGCTCGAAGAGTCAGGACTCCATTCGACATCTGTAAAATCGCCGCCATTGCAAGTGATGTCATCGCAGAGCGTCGAGCGGTGCTGATCGGGCGGCATTTTTAAACGAACGACTCTCGCGTTGTCAACGTCAATAATCACGCGCTCGATCATCGTCACGTCCGCATCGCCGGGCAGCGGATATTTCCATGCTTTGAGCTTCGGTTTTCCGACCGTGGTTTCGACCAAATACATATCGCTGGTTTTGCGCTGGTCTTGCTGAAACGTGGCGATTTTTTTCGAATCCGGCGACCAGGCTACAATCGGATTTTCACTTTGCCGCCACCCGGCGTTGTCGGTTGAGTAGCCGTAATCTTTAACGCCATCTTTCGTTAATTGTGTTTCGCGCCCTGTGGCTACGTCGCGCAACCATAAATTCCAATCGCGAATAAAAACGGCGCGTTTTCCGTCGGGCGATAAAACTTCATTCGGTCTTGGAGTTCTCGCGCCTGTTCCCGGCATACCACCGATTGCCGCATTGAATTTTGTTTGATCGGTGAAAATCTGACTGCTTCCGTCAGCGGTATTGACCAAAACAAAATCATTGCCTTTCCGATACCAGAAACGGTCGTCAGGCAACCACGTCACGCGCCCTACCGAGCCGGAAACAAGCGGCGCGGTGTTGTAACCCATAAACTTTTCCGCTCGCGCGTAATCCGCAGCCGTCAGCGATTGCGGCTGTTGAGCGAAAGCCGGGGCTATGCTCAAAACAAAAGCGAGCAAGAAAAATGCAGACTTTAGCTGAAAAAAATCTTTCATATTTTGAAATTCGAAACAGTTAAATTTTTGTTGTTGAGTTTTTCGGTTTTGAAAAAAGCCAAACTCGAATTCGGTTAAGGAATTGTCCGATTAACCGCCGTTTTTTTCAAGTGGGAGAGAATAAATCATTGTTTAGATGCGATATAGTTGATGAGCTGTTGTGTTTTCAGAACAGAGCCGTTTCGGAATAATTGATAAGTGATAACTAAAAAGTGATAGTTATCACCTTTTACTTCTCACTTTTCACTTATTTCGGAGAAAATCTTTCTTAAATTTGTCTGAAATTTTGGAAAAGCTGAGCAATACAAAAACAGATGTTTCCCAAACCAAAATTTGTCCCGCTCGATTTCGAGCGTTTACCTGTCGAAGAACAGCAAAAAAGAGCCGCCGAATTTTACCGTTTGATAAATCGCCGCCGGACTGTGCGCGAGTTTTCTTCTGAAGAAGTGCCGATTGAAATCATCGAAAATGCCGTTCGAACAGCGGGAACTGCGCCTTCGGGCGCGAATATGCAGCCCTGGCGTTTTGTCCTCGTCAAGAACAAGGAAATCAAACGGCAAATTCGGGAAGCCGCCGAGCGCGAAGAGTTTGAAAATTATCACGGGAGAATGCCGGCGCGCTGGCTGAAATGGCTCGCGCCTCTGGGAACCGACGAACACAAGCCTTTTCTAGAAATTGCGCCCGTTTTAATCGTGGTTTTTCGGATTGATTTTTTGGTTGACGCCGAAACCGGAGAAACCGAACCGACTTATTATTCGCAGGAATCGGTCGGAATTGCCTGTGGATTATTGATCGCGGCTTTGCACAATGCCGGGCTGGCGACTTTGACGCACACGCCAAGCCCGATGAAATTTTTAAATCAAATCTTAAATCGCCCGCGCAACGAAAAGCCTTTCGTTTTAATTCCGGTCGGTTATCCGGCTGATGATGCGCGCGTGCCGGACATCCGGAGAAAACCGCTTTCCGAAATAATGGAAATCGTTTAACCGAATTGCGGTGGCGGAGGTGGTGGCGTGCTGAATTGTTCTTCCGGGATTCGCGTGACCGCGCGAACGACGAAAAAGTAAGAACAGAGCAGGGAAACGACCAGCGTGGCGAGGTTTATCCCGATCGTCCATTTTTCAACCAAATTTTCTTCCCATCCGAAGAATTCCGTGCCTAATCCGAATGCAATTCCGAACGATAATCCCATAAAAATTTGGACTCCGAAAATTACAGCCAGATTGATAACCGCCCACAGAACGGCGTTCCGACCTGTTTCTTTGGCGTTTCGATAAACGTGAATTGTGAGTAAAATCGGAATGATTAAACCGAGCATTGAGAAATCCTTTCAAAAAATAATTGGGGTGGCTTAGCTTTTTTATTGCTCAACTTAAACTTTTAGACGATTTAGAGATGCCGGTCAATTTGCGAGCGGAAGCTTGACCGTAAAAGCCGCTCCTTTGCCTTCGCCCTCACTTGCGGCGCTGACCGTGCCGCCGTGAAGCTCGGTTAAATGGCGCACAATCGCCAAACCTAAGCCTAAACCTCCGTATTCTCTTGTCGTCGAGCCGTCTGCCTGCCGGAATCGGTCAAAAGCGTGCGGTATAAATTCGGGTTTGATGCCGATGCCTGTATCGCGAACGAGAATTTCGACGTGCGAATTGATTTGAATCAAGTGTGCCTCGACTCGCCCGCTTTGGGGCGTAAACTTAACAGCGTTTGACAACAGATTCCACAAAACCTGCTGCAATCTGTTTGAGTCGCCGACGACGAGCGTTGCGGCTTCGCAAAGCTGCAAATTCAATTCGATATTTTTCGCCTCGGCGCAGGGGCGGACAGTATCAACCGCCGCAGTGAGAACATCGGCGACATCAATCGTCTGTTTTTCGAGCCGCAGCTTTCCGGAAATAATCCGCGACATATCGAGCAGATCGTCAATCAGACTGGCTTGCGCTCTGGCGTTGCGTTCGATGGATTCGAGTGCTTTATGGGCTTTTTCCGAAGAAAGCGCGCCGGTGCGGAGCATCGCCGTCCAACCGATAACCGAATGCAGCGGAGAACGCAATTCGTGAGAGAGGGTAATCAGAAACTCGTCTTTTAATCGGCTGGCAAGTTCGGCTTCTTTTCGTGCCTCCTGCGCTTGACGAAGATGTTCATCGCGTTCAAACTCCTGGCGCATCAGCAGTTCCGCAGAGTTTTCGAGAGAACTTCCGAGCCGCGCCACTTCCTGAATTGATGAAGGTTTAATGTGCGGACGCTCGCCTTTGGCTAAAACTTCGGCGGCGACGGCAACCGAATTAATGTCGCGCGAGATCCGTCTGGACAAATAAAAAGCGCCCATGCCGCTCACAAAAAGCAGCGCCAGACCGACGCCGAAAACAAGAAACATCGCGCGTTGCGCAGGCGCATCAATGATCTCGACCGGAACTGAAACGGAGGAAATCCAGCCGGAAACACTTGAGCGCATGTAAGCAACGTAAACCGCTCTGCCGTCCAAGGTTGTATTTTGGAAAACTCCTTCCGACGATTCACTGGTTTGTTCGAGAAATGACGGCGTAGCAGGCTGCCCGATAAATTCTTCGGGCGAGCGCGACCGAGCTGCGACTCTGCCGTTCGCGTCAACAATCGTTCGCGTCCATTCTCCTTCGGCGGGTGATTGAGACGCTATCAGATTTGAAAGCGTCGCGGGCGTGATAACGGCGGTCAAAACATAGCGCAATTCGCCTTCACGCAAAACGGGAACTCGTATCGGAAAGCCCCATTTCTGACCTTGTTTGCCCAATGCTATATTTCCCAAAACCGGCTGGCGCGTTTCGATCACTCGTTTTAAACTCACGGGATCATTAACCGACGGCAGCTCGACACCAAAAGGCTGCTGGGCATTTATCAACTGTTGACCGTCCGGCGAAAGAAGAATGACTGTCATCCAGTTCGGTTGTGTTTTCATGACACGCCGGGCTTCGTCATAAAACTCTCTGGCATCGTTGCGGTCGAGAGATTTTGATTCGGACAACGCCTGCAGCGTTCCTGCGGTTACGGAAATCTCGCGTTCGAGGGTTGCTGAAAGCGAGCGAGCCACTGAAAGCATTCGGCGTTCTGAGGCTGCTCGTTCCTGTGCCGATAACCTGTTTACGATGATCGCCGCAAAAACAATCAGCGGCAGCGATGCGCCGACGATCAGCAAAACAAGATGCCATCTGAGCGAAAGCCCGCCGCTCGAAAATCTTGAACCGAATTTTCCCGTAATTTTATCCAAACTGATTTAAAACTTAACTTACAGCTTGTCTGAATTAATATGTGCGACACACATATTTTGCTGACAAAGACAGGCGAACCCATCGGCTGGTTGTGACCGACTTAGAATAATAAGCCAGTCTCGGAAATAATGAAAATATTTTGAAGCCAATTATGAGAAATCAAGCGAAAAACCTTAACTGCATTTTGTGCAGCCTGTCGGACCCGGTTTGAATCTTCAGCTTTAAGCCACTTGTCATAACTGCCCGACAAAAGTTATTTTCGATTATTCGATAATTTGATATATTCGCCGGGCTTAATTTATTTTTAACGGACGGGAACTGAAATTTTATGGAAAACACAGCAAACGCCGGAGCAAATAATTCGGCGAGCGATACGAGCGGAATCGGCGGGCATCCGCGCGGGCTGAGCACGCTCTTTATGACGGAAATGTGGGAGCGTTTCTCCTATTACGGATTGCGCCCATTACTCGTTCTTTTTATGTCCGCCGCTTTGATGGAAGGCGGTTTCGGATTTGAACGCACGCAGGCATCGGCAATTGTCGGAATTTATGGTGCGTCGGTTTATCTGGCGAGCTTGCCGGGCGGCTGGATTGCCGACCGGTTATTAGGATTGCGCCGCGCTATTTTGTACGGCGCAATTTGTATTTCAGCCGGTCATATTTCGATTGGTTTGTCTGCTTTTGCGGGCGGCAAAGTGACGTTCTTTTTAGGGCTGATTTTGATTGTTCTCGGCACGGGACTTTTAAAGCCGAACATTTCGGCAATCGTCGGCGACCTTTATCCGGAAGGCGGAGCCAGACGAGACGCGGGATTCTCGATTTTCTACATGGGAATCAACATCGGCGCGTTTTTCGGGCAGCTCGTAACCGGATTTTTGGGCGAAGCAATCGGCTGGCACTGGGGCTTCGGCGCGGCGGGCGTCGGAATGCTGATCGGCTTGGCGGTTTTTGTCACGCGCGCTCCGGCAACGCTCGGCGACATTGGAATGTATCCGACGAGAAACCCTGATCCGACGGTCCAAGCGAGACAGGAAAATCAGGTGAAATTGATTACCGGTGTCGGCGTCGGAATTCTGGCGCTCGTTTTTGTGCTCGCAGCAACCGGAGCGGTCACGATTGACGCGGCGGCTATCGGGCAATATATGACTTATATTCTCGTCGGGATTGCCATGCTTTATTTCGCGTTTTTGTTCGTTGCGGGCGGACTCGTCGGCGATGAGAAAAAGCGTGTGCTGGTGATTGCCGTGTTGTTTGTCGCCGCCGCAATTTTCTGGTCGGCGTTTGAACAGGCTCCAACTTCGCTCAATCTTTTTGCCCGGGATTTTACCGAACGCAACATCGGCAATTTTGAAGTCCCGGCGACGTGGTTTCAATCAATCAACTCGGCGTTTATCATTATTCTCGCGCCGGTTTTCGCCGGAATCTGGACTTATCTGGGTAGAAACGGAATGGATTTATCGAGTCCGGCTAAATTCGCGCTCGGTTTGTTCTTCGCCGGACTCGGTTTTCTCGTGATGATTTTCGCCGCCAACACCGTCGTCGGCAGCAACGGCGCGTTGAAAGTTTCTTTTCTGTGGCTTACCTTCAGCTATTTGTTTCAGACAATCGGCGAATTATGTTTAAGCCCGGTCGGACTTTCTTCGATGACAAAGCTCAGCCCGCGCCGCTACGTCGGACAAATGATGGGCATCTGGTTTCTCGCTTCGGCGGTCGGCAACCTGATCGGCGGACTCGTTGGCGGTCACGTTGACCCGGAAAAACTCGACCAAATGCCGCAGCTTTTCACTTATACAACCCTCTCACTTGTGATCTCGGCAGTTGTACTGGCGCTGCTGGCGATTCCGATTAGCAGGATGATGCGAAACGTAGACACGCAGCGAAGTCAAAGTTAAAATATTGTTGCGATGAAATGAAAAAGGCGAGCATTGTTGCTCGCCTTTTTTATGCTTTCGGATGCGCGCGGTCGTAAACTTCGAGTATTTTCTCCATCGAAACGTGCGTGTAAATCTGCGTAGTTGAAAGGCGCGCGTGTCCGAGCAATTCCTGAATGTCGCGCAAATCCGCACCTGAATCCAGCAAATGAGTGGCAAAGGAATGTCTGAGCGAGTGCGGGGAAATTTCCGGATTAACGTCGGCGCATTCTTTGATGTATTTATCAACCATTCTGCCGACCGAGCGAGTCGTGATGCGCGTGCCTTGGTAATTGAGAAAAACGGCTTGCTCTTCGCGAAGTTCGGGCGGCGCGTTTTCGAGAAAATTGTTTCTCACCGAAAGCCAGCCAACGAGCGCCTGCAAAGCCAAATCATTAAACGGTACGACTCGCTGTTTGCGTCGTTTTCCCGTCACGCGAACGAGCTTGTTTTGAAAATCAATGTCTTTCAAATTTAATTTGACAAGCTCGCCGACGCGAATGCCCGTCGCGTATAAAAACTCTAAAATCGCCCGATCGCGTTTGCCCAAATCGGTTTCCAGATTCGGCGTTTCGATAAAGCGCACGGCGTCTTCGATTGAAAGATGGCTGGGAAGTTTGCGCTCGATGCGCGGAGTGGAAACCATCTTTGCCGGGTTAGTTTCGACAACGCCTTCGCGCATCAGGAATTGAAAAAGCGTGCGTAAAGACGCTAATTTTCTCGCTATTGAAGTCTTCTTTTTATTCGCCGCGTGCAATTCAGCCAGCCATTCGCGGATGGTCAAATGGTCAACGTCGTGAATCGAAACCTCGCGCCGAGAGCCATTTGATTGGACAGGCGCAAGAAAATCATAAAACTGCTCCAAATCCGAAGAGTAATTTCTGAGCGTGTGATCGCTGACGTTGCGCTCGTATTTTAAATGGTCGAGAAATTGTTTGAGATATTCTTCCATTTGTTCCTCAAAAGTCGCTTCGCGGCAAAAATTAACCGTTTACAACTTGGGAACGTAATAACCTTTTCTCGTGCGGACTGTCAAATTTTGTTTGCCTGGAATGCGCAAAGCGATTTGGCGGAATCTGCCGTCGGTTTTATTGTCGTTCGGGTAATAGCTCAAAATGTACTGCTCGGCAAGCTCGGCGGCGATGCGGGCGAAAGCGGCGTCAAGCTCGCGTTCGTCGAGCGGCGAATAAACCGCGCCGCCGGTTTGAGCCGCTAATTCCTGCATTCGACGCTCGGCGGCTAAATCCCAAATGTTGGCGCTGGCGGAACGGCTGCCGGTTCGTTGATAATTTTCAAAATCAGTGGTTTTGACCACGTAAATCTGGCAATTGGCGAGCTGTGCGTGCCGCACGACTTCTTCCAGTTTGTAATCGCTCAAATTATCTGCGCCGTCGGTAATTAAGACAATCACGCGCCGCCCGTCCGTCGCGTGTTCATCGAGATAAAAAGCGGCTTCGGAAACCGCGTCAAGCAGTTTTGTCCCGCCTTCCGGCGGCGGGAAAAGTTCGATTGCCTGTGATAAAGCTGACAAATTATTGGTCAATTTCTGCGCGCGCTCGATATCACCTGCAAAACTGTAAAGCGCAGCTAAGTCTTTTCCGGGGCGCAAAACCCGACGAAAAAAACCGAGCGCCGCTTTTTTCTCAAACTCACGCGCAATACGAACGCTGCCACTATTATCAAACAATAAGGCGAGACGAATCGGCGTTTCAGAACGCGAAACTTCAGAAATTTCCTGCACCACACCGTCAACTTTCAACTCAAAATCCGACGCTTTTAAACTTTGCACAGCACGCCCCGAAGCGTCCGTGACCGAAACCGGAATCGGAATCAAAACCGATTCGACGCGCAAAACCTCGCCCTCATCATCGCCCGAATTTGTTTTTTGCGCCGTCGGCGTCGGTGAAGGAGTCGGCGTTGTTTTAACCGGAAGTTGAATCGAGGGCAGCTCAACCGAAGGACGCGGGCGCGATTTTTCTTCCGTCGGCAGCTTGATTCGCCCGGATTGGGCAAAGCCCGACGCGGCGAAAGCTAAAACAAAAATTGTCAGGAGCAGTTTTTTCATCGTGCTGACGTCAGATGCAAAGCATTTTCATCCGCGAATTGTCGTTTGATGCCCGTTTCGCCGAGCCAATTATCCCAATCTTTTAACGCCATTTCGACTTGAATTTGATGCCGCTCGCGTTTGTTCCGATATTTCTTACGCAAATCTTCCGGCAGCGGTTCGAGCAAAGCGAACGTGATATTAACGGGCTGATAGTTTTTTGTTTCGACATTGGTCACATAACGCGCCAGTGCGCCAATCGCGCCTGAAGTCGGCGCAGTTAAAAGCTCTTCGCCTTTTGCTAAACGTGCTGCATTGATTCCGGCAAGCCAGCCCGTGGCAACCGATTCGACATAACCTTCGACTCCGGTAATTTGTCCGGCGAAAAACAAATTCGATTGCACACGCGCCTGCAAAAACTCATTCAACAGTTTGGGCGCGTTGATGTAAGTGTTGCGGTGAATTTGCCCGTATTGAAGAAACTCGGCGTTTTCAAGCCCCGGAATCAGACGAAACACGCGCGCCTGTTCGGGATAACGCAAATGGTTTTGAAAACCGACCAGCCCGAAAGCGTCAGCCATCAGATCTTCCTGTCGCAATTGAACCGCCGCATACGGCTCTCGTCCGGTTTTCGGATAACGCAAGCCTTTTGGTTTCATCGGACCGAAACGCAAAGTGTCAACGCCGCGTCTGGCGATTTCTTCAATCGGCAGACAAGACTCGAACCAGCGCGTTTCTTCAAAACGATGCAGCGGAACCGATTTGGCATTTATCAATTCGTTATAGAACGTTTCGTATTCTTCTTTGGTAAACGGACAATTCCAGTAATCGTCGCCGCCTTTGTCGTAACGCGCGGCTTTGAAAGCGATTTCGGTGTTAATTGAGTCCGCAGCGACAATCGGCGCAATCGCGTCATAAAAATAAAGCTGGTCGTCACCCGTCAGACGCATTATTTCAGCTGTCAAACTTTCCGAAGTCAACGGTCCGGTCGCCACAATCGCGATTTCATCCTGCGGCAATTTCGTAAATTCTTCCCGAATTAATTCGATATTCGGATGAGCCTCGATTCGCGTCGTTACATATTCTGCGAATTTCCGTCGGTCAACTGACAAAGCCGAGCCAGCCGGAACTTTCGTCCGCATCGCCGCTTCCAGAACGAGCGAACCGCCACGCCGCAATTCTTCTTTTAATAAATACGGCGCAGTTCCGATTTCATCGGTTTTGAGCGAGTTTGAGCAAACGATTTCGGCGAGTTTGTCGGTTTTGTGTGCGGGCGTCTGCTGAACGGGACGCATTTCGTAAAGCCGGACGCGCACGCCGTTTTCCGCCGCTTGCCACGCAGCTTCAACACCTGCCAAACCGCCGCCGATAATTAAAATTTCTTTCATCTTAAAAAGCTAAATGTATAATACTAAATCAAACTGAATTTTGAGGTTTTGGCGAAATGAAACGAGAAAAAATCGGCGATTATCTTTCTTCGGTTTTCTACCTTTTGCTTGCAATTTGGCTTTTGAATTCCGATTTCCCGGAAAAATACTTTTCGGCGTTCATCGTCTTTTTAGCCGCCGCGCAGTCATTTATTCATACTATTGAAACCGATTATTGTCAGCGTCTCAGCCACCGACTTTCTCGCGTGGTTTTATTCTTATCGCTTTTCCTGCTGATTAAAGTTTGGTTTTCAATCTGAAAATCAAGGGTTTTCATTCGGTTTTTCCGTTTTCGGCGATTCGATTTCATATTTTCTGACTTCGGTCGAAGCGCGGCGATAATCGCTGTACTCGCTCGTTTGATTAAAATTAAACCCGGCGACGAAAAATGCTTTGACACTCGCGTTGATTTGCGAAAAACGCGGCAGCCAAACGCCGTCTTCGATTCTGGTTTGCTCAAACACAAACGCCGAACCGCTTCTTAATTTCGCCAGACCGCCGTAGGCTTTAAAACCTTCGGGAAAACGCATTTCCATTCGAATGATTCGTTTATCCTGCGGGTCAATCCAAGCCGTTCCGACTAATTTTGAAAACAATGTCTCAGAGCGATTTTGCGCTTTGTAGCCTTCACGCGGTCGGAAATCCAAAACAATCACCTCGCGCCCGCGAAACTCTTCACGGCGCGGAGAGACGACTTCGCTCGCGCGCAAAAACGAAGAGATTCCGGTTTGCGCTTCTTTTTCTTCTTCCTGCTTGTCGTCTTTTTTCTGCGCGACGACTTTGGCGCGTTTTTCAGCGGCTTTTTCCCGCTCGCGCTCGATGTTTTGAATTTCTTCGGCGGCGCGATTAGCTTCTTTTTCAGCGCGTTCGGACGAAAGCGGAACGCCGTTTTCGCTGATCAATTTCGAGACCCGCCGCCTGTAGATTGGGAAAATTTCGTAAACGCGGACGGTTTCTTTTTTAATCCCACCTTTGTCGTCAAACTCGCGCTCGGTTTTGGTTTCGCGATAAGTGTATTCGCTTACCTTGCGATCAATTTCCTCTTGATTCTGCCGCAGTTCTTTCATAAAAGCCGCAACATCAAAATTTTCCAACAAGCGCGGCGGATCAAAAGCTATCAGTTTTAATCCGTTGTTGTGGCTTGCGCTCTCCAATTCAAAAATGCGGGAAATCGTAGAAGTAGAGGCGCAAGGCTCGACGATGCGGTGCGGTTCAAGAACGCCGTTGACGGATTTGTAATCACTTAAACAACTGCTTGTTTCAAGCGCCGGATTTTCAGTCTTGAGCAGCAATTTATCTTTAACGCCGAAATAATAAAACAGCTTCGCTCCGTTTTTGGCGTTGAATTCGATTCGGTAGGCAGATTGGTTTTCAACATTTTCAACGCCGCTAACGCGCGCCGTAATCCGTTGATTTTTCAAATCCCCAAATCTGGTAGCCGCGAGCTGCGCGTGAAGGCGAATCGCATTTGCCTGCGCGTCGGTCAAAGTTTGGAGTTTTCCGTCCCGGTCACGCTGCCAAACCGAGCTTCCGTTGGTCGCTGTCGTAACAGCCAATCCCTCGTTCAAACTTTCGGCATTTTCCTGTAAATCAAAGCGCCAAGCCGCTGGCGCTTGTGTTCTCGTCCGGGCACGCCCAATGTTTTCTAAGCCATCGGGCAATTTGGTTTTAAATTTCCATTCGTAAACCGCATCTCTGGCAGACATCATGCGTTTTTTTCCGCCTGCGGCTTTTAGATAATCATTAATTATCTTTTCCGCCGTCGGAAGTTTTTGCGCAGCAACAGAAGACGACGCAATGAAAGCAACGGCTGCCAACGCGAAGATTCCGCGCGCTAAATCCACAACAACCTTATTCATATTTAAAACTTTAAAGAATTAATATTGGAAAGCCGATTTTATGATGCTGCTCGCAGCGGATTAGTTCCGTTTGAAAGCGCAGTTTTGGCGGTTTTATAGTTTCTTCTCCGGCAAACTTTGCGGAAAACCAAATTTCACACCTTGGCTCGGTTGGTAGAGCATTCAAATTATTTCGGTTATATTTCTCACGGTTCGTTCCTTTTCCGAACGTCTGAGGACATTTTTGTTTTCGGATTGAATAACTATTCTTATTCTTTTCAAATTACAGGAACTTTTCACCGCGATTAAAAGTTAGCACTAACCCGAAAATTAAAGATTTCCTGACGAAATAATGAATGATCGAAGTTTTTGAAGCCGAATCGAAGACAGTCTTTTCCTAATCAGATGCTCCTAACTCTTAAAGGATCTTGATTTGTTTGATTTGGCTGGAAAATGTTGAGTTTTATACTGTGCTTATCGGCGCAAAGTTTCAAGTTCGCCACGTAAAAATAAAAGTCGGCGGCAAATTGCGCCAGACGAGCCGACTACGGTGCGCTTTGCCGTATTTTTTGTTCATCATCCGGCGAAACTTTTTTGCCGAAGGCAGAGGCGTTGAGGTCGCATATTGAATCGTGCGAAACTCGCAGCCGCCCCGACTCATAAACTTATCAACGTCTTCAAGCACAGCTTGACTGACCTCTTCGGGAAGCGACGCCCAAGGCAAACCGGAAATAATATATTTAACTTCGCCCAAACCGGATTTTTGATGAATTTCCGACGCCTTGCTCGCGTCGCCGCAAACTATGTTAAGATGCGGAAATTTTTCCTGCAAAATCCCGGCTAGCTCTTCGTTTAGTTCGATTCCGAGATAACAATTCGGCGACGGCAGAATGCGTTCAGCCGCTTCGGTAAACGGTCCTGTTCCGCAGCCGAGTTCCAAAACAATGGCGTTTTCATTCGGCTTAATATTTTTAACCATTCTCGCGGCAGCGTGTGGAGAACTCGGAAAAACCGAGCCTACGGCGAGAGGGTTTTCCAAAAACGCTTTTAAAAATGCAGTTGCTTCACTCATCAATAAAATTCACAAGATTTAACCACAAAATCACGCGAAATCACACAGTATTTTTTCTCACCCTGGCATTCGAACCTGTTTTCTATTCGATAATTTTCAGCTAAAACTTGATTTATAACAAATTTACCGGGTCAATTTCCAGATTTACCGAGCGCAAATCGCAATTTTTTTCTTCGGCTTCCGCCCAAGCCAAATCTAAAATCTCGCGCAGCGCTCGGCGGTTTTTCGCTTTCACTAAAATCTGCATCCGAAATTCGTTTTTCAAACGTGCGAGCGGCGCAGGTGCAACGCCCAAAATCCGACAGGAATTTTCCCGATTCGCGTTTTCCAGACAAGCGCGCAAAATCTCGCCGGTTTCGAGCGCGTGAACGTAATCCGCGTGATGAATCAGCAAAGATGCAAGCGCCGAAAATGGCGGATAACCGAGTCGTTTGCGAAAAGCCCGCTCGGTTTGATAAAAAGCCGCGTAATCCTGTGCGCAGGCGTGTTTTAAAGCGTAATGTTCCGGGTAAAATGTTTGAATTAACACTCGTCCGGTTCGTTCACCGCGCCCGGCTCGCCCGGCAACCTGCGTGATGAGCTGAAACGTGCGCTCGGCGGCGCGAAAATCCGGCAATCCGAGTCCGGCGTCAACCGAAACCACACCGACCAGCGTTACATTCGGAAAATCGTGACCTTTGGCGAGCATCTGCGTGCCGACGAGCATATCCAATTTTCCTTCGGCGAAATCGTGCAGAGTGTCTTCCAAAAGATGTTTTTTGACGGTCGTGTCGCGGTCAACGCGCGCAATCCGCAAATCGGAAAATCGGCGGCGCAGACGGTCTTCGATTTGTTCCGTTCCTTCGCCCAGAAAATAAATATATTTGCTCCGACAAGCCGGACAGACGTGCGGCGTTCGCTGGCGAAAATTGCAGTAATGACAAACCAGTGCGTTTTCTTTGCGGTGAAACGTCAGCGTTACGTCGCAATTCGGGCAACGCACCGTTTCGCCGCAAGTTCGGCACAGAACGAACTGCGAATAGCCGCGCCGATTTAAGAGAACAATTGACTGCTCGCCGCGCGCGTGCGTTTCTTCGATTGCCGCGAGCAATTTCGGCGATAGCGTCTCGTCTTTCCCGGCGGCTTTAAAAATTTCGCGCATATCAACGATTTCGGCTTGAGCCATCGGGCGATTGCCGACGCGGGCGGGCAAAACGAGCCGACGATATTTTTCTCGCTCGGCGTTGTAAAAAGATTCGAGTGACGGCGTAGCCGAACCCAAAATCACGACCGCTTTGGCAAAATTTGCGCGCACGACTGCAACATCGCGGGCGTGATAAAACGGCGATTCCTGCTGACGATAAGAACCGTCGTGCTCTTCATCAACGACGACGACGCCCAGGTTTTCGAGGGGCGCAAAAACCGCCGACCGCGTTCCGATTACTACGCGAGCCTCTCCCGCTTTAATTCTCCGCCATTCGTCAAAACGCTCGCCGACCGAGAGCGACGAATGCAAAATCGCAACGGCTTCGCCGAAAATCACGCGCAGACGGCGCGAAAAAACGGGCGTCAACGCGATTTCCGGGACAAGCATCAACGCTGTTTTGCCTTGCTGCAAAGCAAACTGCATCGCGCGAATATAAATTTCGGTTTTTCCGCTTCCCGTCACCCCGTGCAGCAAAAACGCTTGATATTCGTCCGATGAAGCGGCGTGAATGATTTCCGACAAAACGGCGGACTGCTCGCTGGTTAAAACCAAATCGCTTTTCTTCGGCAGCTTGGCGTGCGCGAGCGGATCGCGCCGGACTTCGCGGACGAAAGTTTCGACAATTCCGCGTTTTTCGAGCGTGTTGATTGCCGAAGCCGAAACTTCGGCGGTTTCGAGCAATTCGGCAAAACCGTATTCGCCGCCGTTTTCGAGCAAAAATTCAATAACCCGGTTTTGAGCTTCGGTCAATTTGCGCGCGGCATTTCCGTTTTCGATGTGATTTTCCGGCGGAAGCAGCCGAACCGCTTTGCGGCGTTTCGGTTTCGCCTGAGTCGTCAAAACGCGGTGAAAAGTTTTTATCCAATTTTTTGCTTCGAGTTCGCGAATGTTTCTTTTCGCCGTTGTTTCACCAAAATCTTTGGCTAAATCGCGGAGCGAAATCTCGCCTTTTTCGGCAATTGTTTTTAAAATTTGCGCTTTGCCGGTTTTTAATTGTTTTTCCGAAAGCCGCAAAATCTCGTCTTTGCCAAACGGCGTCGGCTGACAGATTTGCTCGATCGTCGCATTGACTCCGGCTGGGAGCGCGGCTTTGATGATTTCGCCCCACGAGCAACTGTAATAATCGGCAATCCACGCGGTTAATTTTAAAATTTCGGGTGTCACGAGCGGATCGGCATCCACCAGTTCGAGCGCGTCTTTGATTTCCGATTTGTCAATTTCGATTCCGTCGTCAAGCTCCGTGTGAAGCGCGACCGTGTAAGCAGTGATCTGTTTGTTGCGAAACGGCACGATCAGACGTGCGCCTGCTCGCGTCCGACCGCGTAAGTTTTCGGGCAAACGATAAGTAAAAGTGCGCCGCACGGGAAAAGGCACGGCAACTTCGGCGTAAATCGGATGGTTAGAGATCGGTTCGTACACGGCGGCGAAGAAACAAGATTAGCCAAAATTGCAGCAAAGCGGCAAGAGCAAAATCGCAACAGGCTGATTCGTCAAAAACGACAACAATAAAAACGAAAGGATCTCGCTTGAACAGATTTTTCCGAAAAAAAATAAAAGTTATAAAATCTTTCGGTAGCCGGATTCTGTTTCTTTAAAAGGTTTATGCCGAAATTCTCAGAAGAAATTTGTTAATGCAAAAATGTTTTTTTCCGCTTTTCTGCATTTTATTAGCTTTATTTGTCGCCGCAGGCAAAATCCTCAAACCGCAAATGTTTCTAACTCAATTATTTTTTGATTCTGCGGACGCATTTCCCACTCGTTCAATGCCTTTTCATTTTTGTTAAAGAAGCGAAAATGAAAAAGGACAAGATTGTTTTAATCTTGTTCTTCAGGCGAATAAATGTTTTTTTGTCTTAAGGTTCGGTCGTAAAGTTTAGCTCGGCAATTTCTTCGTTCACCGTGATTACTTGCGGCGCGAACAAATGGCGTTTGCTCAGAACATTGACGGAGTAAGTTTGTCCGACGGCGACATCTCTAAATTGATAATAGCCGAAGCTGTTGGTAACGGCAGTTTTGGTTTCACCGTTTTGATCGGTCAGATAAACTTGTGCATTGGCAATTCCGCGCTTTCCGTTCGTTACTTGTCCGGCGACGGTTACTTCAGCCGCAGTCGGCGCCGTTTGCGATTGGAAGCAAAAACTGATGTGGCTGATCCCGAATTGAGAATTGATTGTCGTTAATCCCGTAGCCATCAGCGTTCCGGTCGGAAATGTGTAAACGTTAGCGCCGCCGCCGTTATTGATAGAACCGCCTTTGACTATAACGGCGGTAATCGTTTTATCGGAAATAAATGCAAAGGAATTGCCGTTTCTGTTTATCGTAATCGAGCTGTTAGGGATTTGCGCCAGAACCGGTGACACCTGCTGATTGCCGCCGTAGCTGTTTATAAAAGGGTAAGAAGATGTTCCGCTCGGCGGATTAAAATCAAGTTTTAATTCGTTATCCAGTTGAATGTGAGCGAACATAGAATCGTTGGAATCATTTAATTCCTTGCAGGTTATATTACCGTTACCGTCTGGGTTTTGGATCACCGACGGAGCTAACAATTGCTGGGATGCCTCCTGAGCCGTTGAATTGATTGTCATTGCAAAGATGCAGATTATTAAAGCGAAAAAGCGGGTTACGTTGACTTGACGGGAATTTTTTCTTCCAATGAGATTCATTTCGTTTTGATCCTTTAAATTTGAGATTAATTATCGTGATTACGCTTATGAGCCATAGACACAGTTCTACCCGAACGTAGCGGCAATCAATTCTCGCTAACGGTTTTTTAAATACAGTTCGACCGGGATTTACTCGCGCTTTTAAGTTGCAGGAAGATAGTCAATTCGACTGAGAGATTTGCAACTTATTGTTTTATAAAGCGCTTGCTGCGTCTCTATTTGTTTCTATCTCAGAGAAAGATGCATAATGAACGATTTTCCAAAATTTTTAAGTCAATTTTGCGAAAAATCGGTCAAAGTCGTTTTTAGGTGAGCACGTTATATCGAGCCAAAACGCTCTAAAGAGTTTTATTTTGAAGCAGATAACTCATTGCGGATTTTTTTCATATCTTCCCAAACTTCACGTTTTTTTGTGGGATCGCGGAGCAAATAAGCCGGATTAAAAGTCGGCATTATCTTGGCAAAACCGCGATAATCGTGAAATTCGCCTCGCATCTGGGAAATCGGTTTTTTCGTGTTCAAAAGAGCTTTGGTCGGAGTAGCGCCGAACGCAATGATAATTTCCGGGCGCACGACGGCTAGTTCTCGATGCAGGTAAGGAATAAAAAAGTTTAAAATTTCAGGCGTCAATTCGTCTCCGGCAGAAATGTATTTGACGGTATTTGTCAGATAACAATCTTCGCGTTTGAGTCCAATGGAATTCAAAATCTTGACCAGCATTTCGCCCGCTGGTCCCATAAACGGTCGCCCGCTCGCCGCATCCGGCGCGCCCGGCGATTCGCCGACGACCGCGACGCGCAAGCCCGCCGAGCCTTCGCCGAAAATAAACATTCGACTTTGCAAAGCCGGAATCGCTTTCGCCTTTTCGAGCAATTCCTGATTTACCTCGTCAAGAGTTTCAGTTGGATGCGCTTCTTCATCAGCAAACAAAAAGTTCTGCATAAGGTTTGAAATATGTCCAGTTAAGGGAATAACTATTTCAATTTATCAAGCAGTCTTGAGAGTAGCGAAGCGCCAGGATAGATATTAAGCCAGTGATCTTCGACTATCTCATAAGTTCCGTTTCCGTACCATTTCTTGATCAAGCCGTCGGCAAGCCTTTGTACAATTTCGTCTCTGCGTCCTATAGCCCAGCCTGCTTCATGCTTTTCGCAGTAAGCGTTCCATTCTTCTGGAAGTGGAATATCCACGCCCCTTCCTTTGTCGCCAAGAATTTCCCAAGAAAACGGTAAACGTCCCTGCTCGACATAAAATGCCCATCCCCCGCGTCCGCGTGACTCATCTTCGATTTTGTAAGTTCTCAATTTACTCATCACACGTTTGTTCTTTTTTGGTGTCTCTACGTTGAAATTCATTTAGCCGTTTTCGCCAATTCATCGCGCACTTTTTTCATATCTTCCCATGTTTCGCGTTTTTTTGAAGGGTCGCGCAGCAAATATGCCGGGTGAAAAGTCGGCATCACTTTAATGCCGTAATAATCCTGAAACTTTCCGCGAATTTTGGTGATTCCTTCTTTCGTGTCGAGCAGATTCTGCGTCGCAGTGTTGCCCATCACGACTATGATTTCGGGGCGCGCAATGGCGATTTCGCGCATTAAAAATTGGCGGCAGGTTCTCGCTTCCTGAATCGTCGGCGTTCGATTTTGCGGCGGACGGCAGCGGTTGACGTTGCCGATTAAAACTTCTTCGCGTTTTAAACCGATGGCTTCGATGATTTTGGTCAATAGTTGTCCGGCACGCCCGACAAACGGTCTGCCGCTGGCGTCTTCGTCTGCGCCCGGCGCTTCGCCGACAAAGAGGATGCGCCCGTTCCAATTGCCTTCGGTATGAACGATTTTCGTTCGCCCTTGATAAAGAGGGCAGCGCACGCATTCGCCGATGTCAGCGCGAATTTCCTCTGCAGTTTCATTTGATTCCGGGAGCGGTGCGGATTCCGGCGTTAGATTGCCAAAAAGTGAATCTTCCATTTTTGTTTCCTCCGATTTGTTTGCGAAATTCTGCGGTGGCGCGCTTATTGGGGCTGCGGTTTTCTTGAGAATCTCACGGTTTCCCGATTCATCCTCACGTGTGGCGACCGACGGAGAGATTTTTGACAATTTCGTCGCCTCCAATTTGTCGCGCAGAGAATTTAAACGAGGCGGTGATGTATTCGGCGGCGCGGAAGAAATTGGTTTAGGCGCCGCAAGCTTGCTGACCGGCGGAACATAAGCCTGAAAAGCAGGAGGTTTCGCTTTTACCGCGGCGGACGAGGATTCTTCGGTTTTTTCCGCGACAAAATCCGTTTCAAGCCCCGTAACGCCCAATTCGTGCGCGAACGCCAAATGCTCGCGTACGTCGGCGAGCAATTTTAGAAATTCTTCGCGCAGATTTTCAGCCATAAATTACTTTTTTTGCCGCAATTTTATCACTTCATCGAATATTTTGTGTGCGGCTTCGTACTTTGAAACGAGCGGTAGTTCGAGCGGTTTCATCCCGTTTTTCGATAAAATCGTGATTTGGTTTGCGTCCGCGCCAAAACCGGAATCTGAACGCGAAACGTCGTTTGCAACAATCAAATCTAAATTTTTTCGGGTTAGTTTTTGACCGGCGTGTTCCAAAACGTTTTCGGTTTCAGCAGCAAATCCGACGACGAGCAAATTTTCGTGCCGCTTTGCCGAAACATCAGCCAAAATGTCCGGCGTTTTTTCGAGTTCGAGAATCAGATTTTCGTTTTTCTTTTTGATTTTCTCAGCCGCACGTTTTTTCGGGCGATAATCAGCAACCGCTGCCGCCGCGATAAAAACCGTCGCTTTTTCAATCTCGCTCAAAACCGCCCGATGCATTTCTTCGGCTGAAACGCCGCGCACGACTTTCACGTTTTCAGGCAATTCGACGCTCACGGTTCCGGCAACCAAAACTACCTCCGCGCCTCGGTCGCGCGCCGCCGTCGCCAGCGCGACGCCCATTTTTCCGCTTGAGTAATTCGAGACGAAACGCACCGGATCAATTTCCTCGCGCGTCGCTCCCGCAGTTATTAAAATTTTCTCCCCAGCCAAATCCGCTTTTGAACTTTGAACCTTTAACTTCGAATTTGTCGAAAGTAATCGGAGCGCTCTTTCGACAATCACATCCGGTTCGCTTAAGCGACCTGGTCCGACTGTTTTGCACGCCATTTCGCCCGTATCGGGTTCGACAAAATACACGCCGTCTTTGCGAAGTCGTTCGAGATTGCGCTGCGTCGCCGGGTGCAAAAGCATCTGCGTATTCATCGCCGGAGCGATTAAAACCGGTGCGGTCGCGGCGAGATATGCGGTCGAGAGAAAATCGTCGCCAATCCCGTTGGCAAATTTGGCGATGATGTTTGCCGTCGCTGGCGCTATAACGAGCAAATCAATGTTTTGCGAAAAATTGATGTGAGCAATCGGGTCGGGATTTTCCGGCGCGTAATCGTCAACCAGAACGTATTTTTCGGTCAACGCACGAAACGTGAGCGGCTGAACGAATTCAGTTGCATGTGGAGTCATCGCAACTTGTACTTCACAGCCCCCTTTTTGCAGCCCGCGCAAAACTTCGACCGCTTTGTAAGCTGCAATTCCGCCCGCTACACCAAGTCCAACGCGCCATTTTTTGTTTTTCTCGCTCATTGGGTGAACTGTTCGCAAATGTAGCATTTACGTTGCCGCGACTGCAAAAACTCTTTGGAAGTGGCGACTGCGTTTGTGCTAAACTTGCTAGGCGAAATCATTTTAATTAGAAATTCGCCGGGCGCCGATGCGATTAATGTCGAAATTTTTGGCTGTGTTTGTTTTGCTGCTGGCGGCGGCTCTAGTTGCGCCTGCGCAAACTGCGAAACCTAAAATACAAACCCAGAAAAAATTCGGTCCCAACGTCCAGGCTTATCTCGATTACCTTGAAAACGAATTAACCGTGACGGACGCTCGCGAAAGCCAGCGCGAAGTCAGCGCGGAATATGTGCGGCATAATTTTAACCGCGTTTCCGCATTGCGACAGTTTGCCATCAAAATCGCCAGCGAATCCGATGTTGACTACGTTCCGGAAATGGAAGCGGTCGTCGAGCGCGAATTTCATCTTCTTTTTCCCGACGACGCGCCGAAACCGGCGAATTTAAAAATCGGAGAAGTTTATGCCGGTTTTCGTTTTTTGGGAAAGGTTCGCAACCGCGAGGTTTTTTATATTTTCGCCCGGCTCGATCCGTTCGAAGAAGAAGCCCTGAAAACCAAATCGGAAAATTCGCCCAACGCCGCACATAGAAACGGACCGGCTAATCTGCAGAAAACCGAAATCAAAGTCGCCGCCGAAACCAAACCGGAAACACCGCAGCCGAAAATGACGCGCGAAAGAATTTTGTACGGCTCTGAGGGCAAACCGCAAAACCCGGAAAAACAGCCGAACGATTAAAAATGCCGGAAATGGATCAACCTTCGCTTTTCGATGTTCCGAATAAAACCGTTGACGCCGAGCGACTCGTACTTTATGGGCTCGGCGAATTTCAGGCGCGCGGGAAAGTTTTAGCCGAAAGAGAATTGCCGCTCGACCGACTGCGCGGTGCTTTCCGCCGCGCGGCTGAACATTTCGGCGCGGAAGAATTGGCGGACGAACAAAGCGCACGCGAATTGGAAAATCTCGGAGCGAAAATCGAGCGCCTTCCATCGTTCAGAGCCAAACATCCGTTTCACGTAACGGTACAAACCGATTTAGCGCATCGCGCCTTTGAGTTTTATAAGCAAGCAGTTTCACAAAATGCTGAGGCAAAGCAGTGAAGGTTTGAAAAAAAACAAAAAAGAACAAGGGGTCTTATGAATAATTCTGCCGATTTATGGCGCTATGTCGAAAGAGTTAAACCGGAAATAGAAAAGTCTTTAAACGAAAACCTGCCGCTCGCTCCCGCAGCGCTCGGAACGGATTTTAATGAAGCTCTCGCTTACGCGCTTTTTCCCGGAGGCAAACGTCTGCGTCCGGTTTTGACTTTGCTTTCTGCCGAACTAATCGGCGGCGCACGAGAAAAAGTTTTGCCCGCCGCTGCGGCTGTCGAATTTGTTCACACCAGCTCTTTGATCTTCGACGATTTGCCGTGTATGGACAACGCGCCCGAGCGGCGCGGGAAATCGAGTCTGCACCAGAAATTCGGTGAAGGAAACGCCGTGCTCGTTGCGCTTGCTTTGCTCAATGCTTCGTATCATCTGGTCTTTGCGAGCGTCAAAAACGATTGCCCGATGTGCGCGTCGGCGGCAATCAAAGCGCACCGCGAGTTGACCGACTGCATCGGGGCGGCGGGAATGGTCGGCGGGCAATCAATTGATTTGGCGATTGCGAAATCGGGCAGCTTTGACGCCGACGGAATTGAGTCTCTCAGAAATTTGAAAACATCGGCGCTGATGCGAATGGCTCTGCGTTTGGGCGCGATTCTTTCCGGGGCAAATGAAAATCAGTTAAACGCGCTTTCCTGTTTTGCCGCGCTTCTCGGCGAAGCTTACCAAACGAGCGACGATCTGCTGGATTTACAGGAAGATTTACACATCTCGCAAACTACCGAACGCCGGGAAACTTTTGCGCTCGCGCTGGGAGCCTCGAAAGCGCAAATCAAAGTTGACAATTTAATTTCAAACGCAAAAGACACTTTGCTGACCGAATTTGGCGAGCGCAAAACTGCGAATTTGCTGTGCGCGATGGCTGATTACGTTGCCGAGCGCCGCATTTGACCAATGGAATCAATCGCCGGCAAAAACTTTGCGCAAACTTCGATCAAATCGCCGGTCGAATTGTCGCAGGCGTACGAATTCTGCCGCCAAATCACCAAAAAACACGCCAAAAGCTTTTATTTCAGCGCGCGTTTTCTGAAAAAAGAAAAACGTCTGCCGATTTACGCGCTTTACGCTCTTTGCCGTCTGGTTGACGACGAAGTTGATGCTTCCGAAATCAAAAGCGAGCGCGAAGCGATTGCAGCCGTTGAAAATTGGAAACACAAGCTCGGCGAAATTTATCGCAACGGTGAATTAAATAACAATGATGGACAGCGAATAACGAATGACGAACAAAATCTGGTTCTGCTGGCGTGGCGCGCGATGCTCCAAAAGTATCGAATCAGGCAGGAATTGCCGCTTGAACTGATGCGCGGCGTACTGATGGACACACACGTTAAGCGTTACGAAAGCTGGCAGGAACTTTACGTTTATTGTTTTCGCGTGGCTTCGACCGTCGGGTTGATGTCTTCGGAAATCTTCGGTTATGAAAAACCGGAAACTCTTGAATATGCCGAGGCGCTCGGCATTGCCATGCAGCTCACAAATATTTTGCGCGACGTTCGAGAAGACGCGACGATGAGCAGAATTTATTTGCCGCAGGAAGATTTGCGAAAATTCGGTGTTTCGGAAGAACAGATTTTTGAGGGGCGAGTTGACGACAATTTTGTTCGGTTGATGCAATTTGAAATTGAGCGGGCGCGCTCGTATTACCGCAAAGCCGAGCAGGGAATTCCGCTGCTCGAAAAAGACGCTCGGTTTTGCGTTTTGATTGCAGCGAGAATTTACGCGGCGATCTTAAACGAAATCGAACTGCAACGTTACGACGTTTTCACAAAGCGCGCGCATACTACCGTCAATCAAAAGCTGTCAAGGATTCCGCGAATTTGGTTTGCCGCAAGAAAAATGTAATATTCTTAGCGAAATCTCCTTTGCTGCAAACTATTTTGGGGTAATGAAATGAAACAAATATTCTCATTTTTCTTGATTACGGTTTTAATGAATTTGCCTTTAATAACATTCGGACAAAAATCATCGGGGCGCGAAGTGAAACAATTGCAGTCGCCGCAAAATCCGACGCTCGGAATCGTGATTCATGGCGGCGCGGGCGTAATTACGCGCGGAAGCCTTTCGCCTGAACAGGAAAAAGAATATCGCGCAGCGCTCGAACAAGCTGTTTTAGCCGGTTATAAAATCTTGCAGGCGGGCGGCACGAGTCTCGATGCAGTGGAAGCCGCCGTGCGAATTATGGAAGACAACCCGCTTTTTAACGCCGGAAAAGGCGCGGTTTTTACCAGCGAAGGCACAAACGAACTGGACGCTTCGATTATGGACGGCAAAACTTTGAAAGCCGGAGCGGTGGCGACTTTGAAACACGTCAAAAATCCCATCAGTCTGGCGCGGCTCGTGATGCAGAAATCGCCGCACGTAATGATGATCGGAGAAGGCGCGGAAAAATTCGCCCGCGAAAACGGAGTTGAGCTGGTTCCGCAAAGCTATTATTTCACGCAGCGGCGTTTTGACGCTTTGAAACGGATTCAGGAAGAAGAAAAGAAAAAAGCCGCCGCCGAAAAAGAAGGTAAAAAAGTCTCGCTTGTCGAATCGAAAAAAGATGAAAACCGTCACGGAACGGTTGGAGCGGTTGCAGTTGATAAGTTTGGCAATGTCGCCGCCGCGACTTCGACCGGCGGAATGACCAACAAAAAATTCGGTCGCGTCGGTGACGCTCCGATTATCGGTGCCGGAACTTATGCTAACAACAATTCGTGCGCTGTTTCGGCGACAGGCTGGGGCGAATATTTTATTCGTCTCGGCGTGGCGCGCGACATTGCCGCGAAAATGGAATATCAGGCGATGCCGATTCAACAAGCCGCTGACGCAGTAATTCAGCAAAAGCTGCCCGCGCTCGGAAAAATGGACAACGAAGATGCTGACGGCGGCATAATTGCAATTGATAAATTCGGCAACATTGGCATTTCGTTCAACAGTGAGGGAATGTACCGTGCTTATATCGATACGAACGGCAAGCCTGTGGTGCAAATTTATAAGGATTAAAAAACTTGAAACCGGGCGAAAATTTTGTCGTATAGAAAATGACGGTAAAAGTTGCTAGCCGTTAAAGGCGCAAAAGATGTCAACGGTCATCTTCAGTCTTTCATTTTTAATCCTTCTGGCACTGATTTTAATGCTGCTCGCATCGGATTTTGCGGGCAGCATAATTTTTTGTCCGAGCCGGGAGCGTTTCCGTCTTTGGAGTTAGACTTATTACATGTTATCTTCTGCACGACGAAAGCTAAATCTCCTTAAATTCTACTCGTAAAATCGTGAACGAACTTTTCGCCAGTGTTAATTTGCTGATGCTGTTTCTTTTAATCGGAGGCGTCGGATTTCTTTTCTTGATTGCTTCGTTGGTTCTGGGCGATTTGTTCGAGTATTTCGAGAGCGGTCACAGCTTCGACGGCGCAGGCGACATTGCGGTTTTGGACAGCCGCGTTTTGAGCGTTTTCATTACCGCGTTTGGTGGTTTCGGCGCAATCGGCGTGCAGCTTGGTTTCGGCGCAATCGGAAGCACGATTGCCGGTTTGGGCGGCGGCGTTGTGTTTGGCGGTTTGATCGCGTTGTTCGCAAAGTTTTTGACCAACCAGCAAGCATCAAGCTCGGTCACGGCAAATCAACTTGTAGGACGCACGGCACAAGTCACCGTTACGATCAAACCCGACCAACTCGGTCAAATCACCGTTCGCGTCGGCGAAGAGCGAGTCGAAAAGCTCGCCCGCGCCATAAACGGAGCGGAAATCAAAATCGGTTCGATCGTCCGCATCGATTCAATCGCGGGCGATTCGGTTTTAGTCAGAGCGGAAGAAAACACAAATTCGTTTCTTCCATCACAAATGGCTTAACGCGCCGTTTCTTTTATTAGATTGGAGTTAAATATTATGTTCGATTCAGCCTGGTTTCTTTCCATCCCGATTATTGTTTTGCTTGTCGTCGTTGGCTTTATCATTGCGATGATGCTGCTTTCGCGCAACTATATCAAAGTTTCGCCAAATCAGGCGGCAGTAATTTCCGGTCGCAAACGCAGGCTCGCCGACGGAGCCACGGTTGGTTACCGATTGGTGCGCGGCGGCGCGACTCTGGTTTTTCCGTTTCTCGAAAAAGTCGAGTACCTAAATCTGAACGTGATTCCCGTGCCGCTGACGACTTCGCGCGCCTACACGGCGAAAGGCGTTCCGGTTTCGGTCAAAGCCGTCGCCAACGTCAAAATCAAAGGCGACGATGAATCTTTGCGCGCTGCATCGGAACGTTTCCTTGGAATGCCGACCAGCGAGTTTCACGGTTTGATTTTCCAAACTCTCGAAGGTCATTTGCGTGCCATTTTAGGAACGCTAACGGTTGAGGAAATCAACGCCGACCGGCTGAGCTTCGCACAGAAATTAACTTCTGAAGCCGCCGGTGATTTGGAAAAAATGGGCATCGGACTGGACGCGCTGACAATTCAGGAGATTTCCGACGAAGAAGGTTATTTGGACGCGCTTGGTAAACGCCGCACGGCGGAAGTCAAACGCGACGCAGAAATCGGTCAGGCGGAAGCGACGCGCGACTCGAAAATCAAAGCGTCGCTCGCTTTGCAGGAAGGCGAAAAAGTGCGTTTAGAAACCGAAGCGCAAATTGCACAATCAAATCGCCAAACTGAAATTCAAAAAGCGCAGGTCACTGCCGAAATCGAGAAAGAACGTGCCCGTGCCAAACAAGCCGGACCGCTCGCCGAAGCGCAGGCGAAACAGGAAGTTATAGCCGAAGAAGTCCGCATTGAGCGCATCCGCACGCAGGAGCAAATTTCCGTTCAGGAACAGGAAGTTTTGCGCAAAGAGAAAGAACTTGAGGCAACGGTCGTTAAACAAGCCGAGGCAGACCGCCGCGCCGCCGTGTTGCGAGCGCAGGGCGAACAGGAAGCCTCGATTTTAGCCGCCGAAGGTCGGAAACAAGCGCAAATCGCACAAGCCGAAGCCGAAGCGTCAAAATTACAGCGCGAAGGTCAGGGGCGTGCCGCAGCCGTTGAAGCCGAAGGACGTGCCGAAGCCGAACGCGTCCGCGCTCTCGGTCTGGCTGAAGCCGAACGCATCAGAGCGCAAGGTCTGGCGGAAGCCGAAAAGCTTCAGGCGCAAGGTCTCGCGCACGCAAAAGCTATCGAAGCGCAAGGTTTGGCGGAAGCCGCCGCAATCAAAGAAAAAGCTGCCGCGTGGCGCGAATTTAACGATTCGGCGCGTTTGCAAACGATTCTCGAAAAACTCCCGCAAATCATCGAATCAACTGCGCCGGTCTTTAAAGCCGTTGCAGAGCCGATGAGCAAGATTGATAAAGTCGTGATGATTGATCAGGGCGGTTCAAACGGAAACGGTCACGGCTCAAACGGAATCAACCGTTTCGCGCAAACCAGTCCGAGCGTGATTTTCGGATTGTTGCAGCAGCTTCAGGCGTTAGGTTTGAGCGTGCCTGAAGTTTTGTCTCAGCTTGGAATCAAGCAGCAGGAAGACGGCAAAATCGTTCTCGCTTCGGAAAAAATTGTCGAAGTCGCAACTAACGGAACAAGCGAACCGAAAAAAGATGGACTCGGTTAATTGGTTAGAATTCGATTCGGAAAAATGGCTGCTCCAACTTCAGAGCAGCCATTTTTCTTGGTAAGTAAATAAGTTATTGTGTTAATTGAAAAAACTTCTGTCGAATAATTTATGATTCCTGAAATTCCGAAAGGCTGGCAAAAATGCCTTCAAAACGAGCGCGGAAAACCTTATTTTGCGAAGCTAGAAGAATTTGTCGATGAAGAACAGCGCACGCAAACTGTTTTTCCGCCAGAGGAAAAGATTTTCACGGCGCTTGAGTTGACGCCTTACGAAAAGGTGAAAGTTGTGATTCTCGGACAAGACCCTTACATAAGACCTAGGCAGGCACATGGATTGAGCTTTTCGGTTGAAGACAAAAAACAGGCAATTCCACCATCGCTCAGAAACATTTACCGCGAGTTAAAAGACGATTTGGGCGTTGAACCGCCCGGTCACGCGAATCTAACGGCTTGGGCAAAACAAGGCGTGCTAATGCTTAATGTCGTCCTGACCGTTCGCGCGGGCGTTTCAAATTCACACAAAGGTAAAGGCTGGGAAAAGTTTACCGATGAAATTATCAGGCAAATCAATGAAAAAGATGAAATGGTCGTTTTCGTTTTATGGGGAAAACCGGCGCAGAAGAAAATTCCGTTGATTGACCAGACCAAACACAAAATCGTTCAAGGCGCGCATCCGTCGCCCTTGGCAACCGGTTTTCTCGGCAGTCGTCCTTTCTCACAAATCAATGAGGCACTGCGAAAAGCCGGGCGCGGGGAGATTGATTGGCAGATTTCTGATTAAATACAAAAATAAAAGCTTAATTGTCAGCAACGTTTTCTCGCGTCAATGGTAGAATCAAGATTCAAATTCCTTAGAGCCTATGGATGCGGCAGAATAATCGAGCACGGTGTTCATGAGTCAATTCAAAATTTTAATTATCGAAGACGATCCGAATTTGCTTCGCGCATACGAGCAGATAATCAGCAAGGCTGGCTATGAAGTGATCAAAGCTGGCAACGGAAAAGATGGCTTGGAGATTTGCCGCGATGAGCAACCCGATCTTATTTTGCTCGATGCCGTATTACCGGACGATTCGGGAATTGAATTATGTCAGAAAATAAAAGAAGGCGGGAACTTACCGAACACCTTTGTTTTGATGATCTCCGGTCAAAAAACCTCGCCGGAATATCTGGCTGAAGGTCTTGAAGCCGGAGCCGACGGTTATCTAACGAAGCCTGTCGAAGACAGAATTTTACTTGCGCAGATTAAAGCGATGATGCGGCTCAAGAAAGCCGAACAGGATTTTAAAGAGAGCGAAGAAAGATACCGGCAATTAAACGAAGAACTAAAAGCAACAAACCAGCGCCTCGAAGAGTATAACCGCCTAAAAGCCGAGTTTATCGCCAATATGTCGCACGAGCTGCGAACACCTCTGACGGCAATCATCGGTTTTGCCCAGCTTGTGCAGATCAGACCGCCGAGCACGCCGATGCCGCCAGAAGCGACGTTAGCTTTCGAACGAATTTTGCGAAATGGTCGCCACCTTCTCAATCTCATTGATGAGGTTCTGGACATCGCCAAAATCGAAGCGGGGCGGCTCAAAATCCATCGCGAACATTTCGACATGGCTGAGCTTGCAACTGGTGCCTTTTATGAGTTGCAATCTCTGGCGCAACAAAAAGGCTTGGAATATCGCCTGAAAATCCCTCAAGAACTTCCGCTCGCCCTGACCGATCCGGTGCGCGTCCGACAGATAATGAACAATCTGCTTTCAAACGCCATAAAATTTACAAATAAGGGCAGCGTTGAGGTCGAGCTCCTTCCGCACGGCGAGGATGGGTGTCAGTTTATTGTCCGAGATACGGGGATCGGAATTGATGAAAAGTCTCGTGATTTTATTTTCGAGCGTTTCAGGCAAGTTGACGGTTCGATTACGCGCGTCGCCGGCGGCACCGGATTAGGACTATCAATTGTCAAGCAAATAATCCAGCTTCTGGGCGGCGAGATCGAAGTCTCGTCCAAAATCGGCGAAGGCTCGGTTTTTACCGTTACATTACCGCTTAGTATTCCGGAAATAGCTGTAACCGACTCAATTGTTGGCGAGACTCTGCCAATGAGCAAAGTAACAGAGTACACGGATGGAACGAATAAAGGACCGCTCATACTGATCATCGAAGACGATCAGGACATGGCGAATCTGATGTACGAAACCGTTTCCAAAGCCGGTTATCGGGTAAAGGTGACGACAAACGGCGCAAAAGGTTTACAAATCGCCCGCGAAACGGAGGATCTTTCAGCAATCATTCTCGATATTATGATGCCCGGAATGGACGGCTGGAAAGTCCTGCAAGCTTTAAAAGCCGAAACGCAAACGGCTGAAATTCCGACGATAATCTGCTCAATAGTAGACAATCGCCCGCTCGGTTACCGGCTCGGTGCTTCAAATTACTTTGTTAAGCCCGTAAACCCGAGTGAATTGATCAACACGCTGCAAAATATAAATTCAAATGGCACAGGTGATACGGGCGGTTATGTTCTGGTCGTTGACGATGAGCACGGAATTCGCGAATTGCTGGTCGGCGCCCTGAAAAAAACGGGCTTCAACGCGCGCTCGGCGGCAAGCGGCGAAACAGCACTCAGAATGATGTCAAAATCAGCGCCTCGCGCAGTTTTGTGCGATTTAATGATGCCCGGCGGAATGAGCGGCTATGAATTGATCGCCCGCATGCGTTCATCTTCTCAAACCGAGCACATACCTGTTATTGTTATTACGGGCAAAGACATTACTCAATCAGACCGGCGTTTAATCATTGGTGAAATTGCCAACGTTATCCGTAAAGGGGAATTATTGATGTCAGACCTCGAAATGCGTTTGCGACATACTCTCGAGGAAATAGGAGTAAACCCATCAAGTGGCGAAAATATTAGTGGTTGAAGATCACGCCGACAGCCGAGACCTCGTGCGTCTTGTCCTCGAAACCGAAGGTTACACCATAACCGAAGCCTCGACTGCTGAAGACGGAGTCAAGCTGGCGAAAAGCGAATCGCCCGATTTAATCTTGATGGATGTTAGTCTGGCGGGTAAATTCGATGGTCTGGAAGCGACGAAAATGTTGCGTGAAGACCTGCGATTCAGGAAAACTCCAATTATTGCGCTCACTGCACATGTTTTAAAGCAGGATAAAGAAGTAATTTTATCTGCCGGATTCGATAATTATTTGTCAAAGCCGATTATTGATTTTGAAGAATTTAAAAGCAGGATTGCCGTCTGGCTCAAAGAATCCGTTAATGGAAATACAGTTTGAATACAAATTAAAGATTTAGCGAAAAACAAAGGCGCGTATTATACGCGCCTTTGTTTTTTTATTCTTTCTGCGGATTACCAAAAACAGGTGATAATGATTAAATCAGATTGCTTTAAGCGGCGACAGCTCTAATCGGACAGTTTTGGGGAATGATAAATTCTGCAAACCGTTCCATTTCCTCCAATTGCGGACTTGCTTGCAAAAGCAGAAGATTAACTCCGGCTTTTTCAAATTCCGCCACGCGCTCGGCAACTTTTTCGGGTGTGCCGATTAATTCCGAACGCAAACCGCGATTCGAAACTGAATAATCTTCGAGCGAAACTCTTTGCTCTAATTTCGTATTGGCAAGCCAGTCCTGATAATTGCCATAACCGGCAGCGGATTGCCGCACGTCTGTAATTCGAACCAATTCTTTTTTTACTTCGTCTTCGGAGTTTCTGACGATCGTGTAACCGGCAACACCGTACTGCATGGGCGGCAAACCCAAACGCTCTCGACGGCGTTCCATATCGTCAATTTTCGTCTTTACTCTTTCGGGCGCGTCGCCGTGCATCACGTAAGCGTCGCATTGACGGGCGATTGTTTCTTTCGCTTTTTCCGATTCGCCGCCCGCGTAAATAACGGGTTTTTTGATGGGCTTCGGTTGCATCACCGCGTCTTCGACTTTGTAATAATTTCCTTCAAACGAAAAATGGTCTTCTCGCCACATTTTTTGGACAATTTCGAGCCATTCGGACGTTCGCGCATAACGATCATCGTGTTCGTCAAACTGCACGCCGTATTTTTTGGCTTCGCCTGCCCACCAAGACGAAACGACATTTAAACTAAGTCTTCCGCCCGCACCGATGCGGTCAATATTGGCGGCTTGTTTGGCGAGCAACGCCGGGTTATGAAATGTAGGGCGCACGGCGACCATCAATTCGAGTTTCTTTGTCACGGCAGTCAAAGCGGCGGCAGTCGTCCAAGCGTCTAGCGAGGGCGCATCAACGCCTTTGATGTCGTTTAAATTCAGTTCGGCGATAAGCGACAAATCGAAGCCGATTTCTTCCGAACGCTGTGCAAGCCGTTTAACATAATTCCAGCTCGCTTCCATTCCCTCGTCTTCAACGTTTCTTAACCAACCGCCAAAGACCGGCATCCAATATCCGTAGCGCATTTTTCAATCTCCTTTTCCAAAAAATCAATTAAATTTTCGTGTGGGTCGAAACCAATTAAATTCACCGCGTCGGCGACAAAATTTGAGAGCGCGTTGATGTCGTAAAAAAGCGCGTCGCCCGTACGGTCGTCAATCAAATACTCAACGCCGCCAACATCAATTCGTGCTGCCGCGGCAATTCGTTCGACTGTTTCGATAATTTCCTGCGGCGGGTCGAATTTTTCGATTCGCAAACCGGTTTTCGGCGCGTCGGCAAGACAAACTTCTCCTACGGCAGAAATTCCGGAATTCTTCTGGTCTTCAATCTGGCAAACTTCCGCCGGACAGAGATTAAAGCTTTCCTCGTTCGGATAAATCCGAATTGCGTAAAGAAATTTGCCGCCGAGCGTTTCGACGCGCTGAATGCAGTCGCCGCGTTTTGGCGCGAATTCCTGCACGAGCGCCGTTTGGTCAATTCCCAAATCAATCAATCCCGCGTCAATCGCCTCTTGCAAATCCGCCGGAGCTTCAAATTTGACGATTCCGGCTCCGCGCCCGCCGATGTTCGGTTTGACAATCACCGGAAAATCAAAATCACGGGCGGCTTCGGCAATTTTTTTGACCGAATTAACAATGCGCGTTTTCGGGAATTTGACGCCGAGCGATTGAAAGAGGGCGGTTTGCAAAGCTTTTGAGATTTCGATTTGAAAAGCGCCATAACCGTTAATAATGCGCACGCCTTGTTTTTCCAGAGTTGCGAGTAGACCGCGCGTGTAAAAAATCGCATTGCCGTGTCCGCGCAAATAAGCCGAGGCGCTCATCCGGTTAAAAAAAAGCGAATACTCGTCGGCAAAGTTTTCCGCCGGGTCGTAAACGTGATTTGCCGCATCAATTTTTTCGTAAGGCAAACCGCGTCTGTCCAGCGTGGCAAAAAGCGCCCGAAACCATTCGGGATGTTCGTAATAAACTGCAATCTGTTTTTGTTTCATCTTGTTTGTAAAAATAAAAAACCGCTCAGTGCGAGCGGTTTGAAAATTCCTTAAAAAAGCTTGTTTTTATCACGCAACACTGAACCGCTCACTGAGTTGCCGATAATGAAGACAGCAGCACATCCAAATGCAAATTTGCATTTCGGTGATACGTTGATCGGCAATTCTGAAAGCTGTATTCTTCACGTTCATTTAACTTTAGTTGCTGCCACAAAGCTGAGTCAAGTTTTGTAAGTTTATATTCAATTATTCGTTTTCCGTCACCGAAACTGTCGCCGCAGGAGAGTTACTCGAACGTTTTGCGAGCCAGCCGCGGAAACGTCGCAAAGCAAGCGCCAAACCCGTCCAAACAAGCAGACTTCCGCCCAAACAACCGATAAAAGCGATAATTTGTCCGACGATTCCGAACGATTCGCCCGTATGCGTAAAGCGCATCCAGGAGCGAAGCTGCCGCCCGGCGTTTTGCTCGCCGTAAGATTCCCATTTTATGGTTTCAGCCGTGTTTGCGTTCAAAGTCAAAGTCGAGCGCCCAAATTTATTCAAATATTTGCCTTCATCAACGGTGAAAACCGCAGTTTCTGAAATCGGCAAGCGCAAAGCGATTGATTTCCAACCCGGCGCTTGCTGTTCGGCTCGCGAAAACAGGAACGAAACATTTTCGGGAACAACAAATCGCGCATTGTTGTTCGATTGCTGTTGCTGCGGCGCAGGTTGTTGCGGCGCCGGTGGTGTGTTTCCGGTCGCGTAGTAAACAAGATTGCTCGCCCATTGGTACGAAATCACCACCGCGGTCGCCGTCAAAACGATCAAAACGAGCGAAGTCCAAATTCCGGCAACGTTATGCCAGTTAAAATCGCGCGCTTTTCCTTTTTGGTCAAAGCGGAAAACACCGACGGCTTTGACATTTTTCCAGCTCCAGCGGCGCGGAAACCAGAGATAAATGCCCGTTATTGCCAAAACCAGAAACGCCAGATTGCACGCGCCTGTGATAGCTTTGCCAATCGCCCGATTCTCACCCGAAAGCGCAAGCCAACGATGCCAGTCGGTCGTGAACTGAAAAAACGCTCTCGCCGATTTTGAATTCTCGCCGGTGATTTCGCCCGTGTACGGATTGACGTACAAAGTTCCTTCGCGCCCCAAGGCGAGAGCGGCAGCTTCGCCGAGTTCGGATTTAATCGTCAGATTTGTCGGTTTGATTTCCGGTTTTGCAGTTTGCACGCGAGAGAGAAGCGTTTGTATATCGAGCCTTTGCGCGTTTTCGGGAACTTGAATCTTGCGCACGTCGCTTTCGATAAACGCCTCAATTTGCGGCTGAAAAGCCAACAGCGCGCCCGTTACCGACATAATCAAAATCACGATTCCGGCAAAAACGCCTGCCGTTAAATGAAGCCAAAAAATAATTTTGCGAAAGGTTTTCATCACAAATAATCCGTTTATGGAAAAAGTCTTTAGCAAGCCGTTAAGCTAAAGACTTTTAAAATAAAATGAAAACGATTTTCATTTTCATTAAAACTATATTTGGCGATTTCTGTTATGTCAAACTTTTAATTGTTAAGAATTGTTAGAACTCTGCTAAATTGCGGCTGTTCGCTCGTTTGGCGGACGTTTTTCGCGCGTGTTACGATAAATGGTTGCATTAATCGAATGAACGAAAACATACGGAAAACCAAATTAGAAAACGGTCTCACAATTTTGACGGAAAAAATGCCGGGCGTGCGTTCGGCGACAATCGGATTTTGGATAAAAAGCGGCTCGCGTCACGAGCCGGAACACTTAAACGGAATCTGCCATTTCATCGAACACTCCGTTTTTAAAGGCACGAACCGTCGCACAGCGCTTGACATCGCAATCGAATCGGACAAATTGGGCGGGAATTTCGACGCTTTCACATCGCACGAAGTCGTAGGTTTCACAATGAAAGTTGTGGATAAATACGCGGCGCAGGCTTTTGATCTTTTGGCGGATATGCTCGCCAATCCCCGTTTTGATCAGACGGAATTAAAACGCGAGCAAAAAGTGATTATCGAAGAAATGAAAATGGTCGAAGACACGCCCGAAGAATATTTGGGCGAGCTTTTCAACCGCGCATTTTTCCCTGCGCATTCTTTAGGCTTACCGATTGAAGGCACGCGTCAAACGGTCAAAACTTTTAATCACGAAACGACCGCCGCTTTTCACGCTCAAATTTTTACGCCCGCAAACATCGTCATTTCTGCCGCAGGAAATATCGAGCACGCGCAAATCGCCGAATTAGCCGAAAAGTTTTTTAATAAAAAATCAACGGAAAATCTGCAATCCGCAAGCCGCAATCCGCAATTGGCGGCTCCGATTTTGCTCAAGAAGAAACGCGAGCTGGAACAAGCGCATCTGATTATCGCCGCGCCTTTTGTGCAGTCAAACAGCCCGCAGCGTTATGCGGCAAATCTTTTGACGAATATTCTGGGCGGCGGAACCGCGTCGCGTCTTTGGCAAGCCGTTCGCGAAGAACGCGGTTTGGCTTATTCGGTCGGCGCAAGCGCGATTGCATTTGCCGATTGCGGCATTTTTTCGATTTACGCTGGAACTTCGCCGAAACATCTCGATCAGGTTGTTGATTTGTCAATTGCCGAAATGCGCCGCGTCGTCCGCGAAGGCGTTTCTCCGGATGAACTTGAACTCGTTAAAGAACAGGGAATCGCTTCGATTCTGCTCGGTTTGGAATCAACCAGCGTTCGAGCGGGAAATCTGGCGCGGCAGGAAATTGTTCACGGCAAAACGATTCCGATTGAAGAAACTCTGGTTAACATCGAAGCAGTTACGACCGATGACATTCAAGCCGTAGCGAGAGAATTTTTCCAAACTGAACGAATCGCGCTCGCCGCGCTTGGCAATCTCAACGGTTTTAAGGTAGAACGTTCGCGGCTGGAAGTTAATTAGTTTTTAGGCTTATGAAGGCAAGAGAACATTACATCAAAAACATTATAGAGATTCTTACAAATTTAAAAACGAGAATTGAACAAAATGCCAGCCTAAGTCTGTACGATTCACATAAACACGCAGAAAACTTTTATAGAGATTTATTGAATTTGGTTTATGGATTGAAATTAGAAAATTTAAACTCTGAAATCAAAAATGCGGCTTTTATAGATTTAATTGACCGAGAATGCAAAATAGCTATACAAGTAACTTCTCAAAATGACAGCGAAAAAATAAAAAAATCCATAATCGGGCTTTACGAGAACATAGAAAATTTGGATTATGAGTTAAAAATGGTACTCATTTCGAAATTAGCAAAAGATTACACAGCAGATTTTTCTTTTGGAGGTAAGCATAAATTCGACCACCAAAAAGATGTAATTGATATTGGAAGACTGTTGGCAGTAATTAATGATAAGAAAACAGATGAAATCGAAACTATTTCCAATTTCTTGTCAAAGGAATTTTATATTTCCAACCCTGACTCAAATCGTGAGGATTTAATTGAAAAGCCGCTCAGAGGTTTATTGATTTCAGCTAACGAACCAAACCCATCAATTAAATTTGGTGTAATTAAACCAGATTATAAAGCTATTTATATGGGCAACTCAGTAGCCTCTATTAGCCCTGATATACAAAAGTTTGATTTAATCCGAATAGCTGATGAAAGCATTGTCGAAATTAAGAATGTTGGGAGTGGGTTAATCATTAACGCAACTATTTATGATGAATTAGGCAATATTGTGGCGACAGTCAGAGAGAATATTTTTCGCTGCAACAGATTGAAAACCTACGAAGCTACAAATCCTGACCAACATTCTATACTCATTCTCGATGATTCCGATAAAATAGTTCTGTATATAAGATATTTAAATCCACGGGCTTTAAAAGTTTTAGGGGTTTTTTGTCATCCTGAAAGACCGGCAGTAACAATAAAAGAAGACGGAATTATGTTAGGTAATAACCGTATTGGGATTATGTTTACAGAAGTGAGCGGAAAAGATACCCATTGGTGGCAGTCCAAAGCCGCATTTGTTGTTGACTGAAGATTTCTTTTACAGACAAAAGAAAAAAACACTTTCTTAGAATGAAATTCACGGTTTTAGGCAGCGGTTCGACCGGAAATGCGGTTTTGATTTCTGCCGGAAAAACAAAACTTCTGATTGACGCCGGTTTGAGCGCGAAAGAGATTGTGCGCCGCTGCGCGGAAGTCGGCGAAGACGTTGCTAAGCTCGACGCGGTTCTCATCACGCATGAGCATTCGGATCATGCGGGCGGTTTGCGCGTTTTGCTCAAAAGTTTGAATTGTCCGGTTTATATGTCGGGCGAAACGCTCGAAGCGTATCTTTTTGAAAAACGCCACGTTAAACCCGACGAAGGCGTTAAACGAACCGATGCGATTAAAGGAAAAGTCGTTGAAA
Source organism: Acidobacteriota bacterium (assembly GCA_030863175.1). Taxonomy (GTDB): domain Bacteria; phylum Acidobacteriota; class Blastocatellia; order Pyrinomonadales; family Pyrinomonadaceae; genus JALZCH01. Next base: position 90,943 of record JALZCH010000017.1, read on the forward strand.
TTCAATCAAGTCAGGATTTCTGCATCGGAGAAATCGAGTTTGAACCGTTCAGCGTGCCGCACGATGCTGCTGACAATTTCGGTTTTGTCGCCAAATACTGCGGCGTTCGGTTAGCGGCGGTGACGGATTTCGGGCAGATGACAACGCTGATTTCCCAAAAACTGCGCGGTTGCGACGCGATTATTATCGAATCGAACCACAGTTTGCCGATGCTGCGCGCGTGTCCGATTTATTCCTGGGATTTAAAACAGAGAATCTCGTCGCGCACCGGGCATCTTTCAAACGAAGATTTAGCCGTCTGGCTTTCAAGTGAGTTTGACGGCGCGGCGCGTCACATCGTTCTCGCGCATCTCTCGCAGAAAGCAAACGAGCCGCATCTGGCGCGTTTAACTGCCGAACAAGCTATCGCGATGCGTTCGCCGCTTTTTAAAGCCGAAACCAAAATCACACTTTCGCATCACAAAGAACCTACCCAATGGATTGAGCTTTAAAAAACTCTTTGGGGCGTCGGTTTTGTTCCGAGCGCAAAAACTTTAATCAACAAAAATCCGGCGACAAAGCCGCCGATGTGCGCCATATAAGCTACGCCGCCTGCGCTTGGCGGCGCGAAATAATTTTGAAAAACCTGCATTGCGATCCAGATGCCGAGCGCGATAACCGCCGGAATCTGAATGACGCTGAAGAAAACTATGGCGATGACGCTGCGGCGCGGGAATAATAAAAGATAACCGCCGAGAACGCCCGAAATCGCGCCCGAAGCGCCGAGCATCGGAATAATCGAATTTTGATCGGTGAAAACTTGTGCGAGACCCGCAAGCACGCCGCAGACGAGATAAAAAACGGCAAAGCGAAAATGTCCGAGGCGGTCTTCGAGATTGTCGCCGAAAATCCACAGATAAAGCATATTGCCTAAAATATGCATCAGCGAGCCGTGCATAAACATCGAGGTCAGAATCGTTCCCCAAACGGGAATCGGCGTCGGCTGCAAAGGAATTACGGCGCGGTTGCCGAAAGAGTCGCGGATGACGAGCGGCGCGGCAATATCAACGCCGGTCGTAATTTCACGCGGCACGAGCGAGAAAGCGTAAGTAAAAGCGTCGTTATAGCCCGTGCCTTGAAACAAAACGTAAACCACTATGTTTGCCGCTATCAGTAAATAAGTCACATACGGAAACCGCAAAATGTCGCTGTTGTCGTCGCCAATTGGGAAAAGCATTTTTGAAATTACGAATTATGAATTACGAATTACGAATTCGATTGATTGGTGATTCGCTATCATAATTTCAGGTTTTGATTTTGTCGTTTTTTCGGCGATTTTTCAGTACGGTTTCCGACTATTATTTAAAAAAACAGGAATCGGGAAAGTTGTTTTTCCAATTGTTTAGAGCGCTGAGTTTTGCGCACGCGAATCGTTTGTTACACTCGAAACGTAACGGAAAAAAGGCAAACAAGCTCAAAATATTAAAATCGCTTTCGCACGCACACAATCAATGTTTTCGGACAAGCATAATTTTACTGACACACAGAAAACGAACCGTAAGACGTTTGACGCAATCGTCATCGGAGGCGGCGTGATCGGTTTGTCTATTGCGCGCGAGCTGAAAAAACGCGGCGTCGAACGAATTTTGGTTCTCGAAAAAAATGAGATTTGCGGAGCCGAAGCGTCAAACGCCGCCGCCGGAATGCTTTCGCCGCAGGCGGAAGCTGATTGTGCAGACGATTTTTTCAATCTCTGCCGCCAAAGCCGCGATTTATATCCGAATTTCGCTGAAGAATTATTTGCCGAAACAGGCGTTGACATTCATCTCGACCAAACCGGAACGCTTTATCTAGAGCTTGGCGAAAAAGATATTGAGGAAACCGAAAAACGTTTCGCTTGGCAGCGGGCGGCTGGTTTGCCGGTCGAAAAAATCAGCCGCGAAGATGTTTTAGAGCTTGAGCCGAACGTTTCCGAAAAAGTTTTGGGCGCATTACGATTTCCGTTCGATTGGCAGGTCGAAAACCGGGATTTGATTCGCGCGCTCGTTCAATCGCTTCAAAAACAAGATGTTTTGGTTCAATGCTCGGCTAAAGTCGAACGGATTTTGTTTGAAAACGGTAAAGCTGTTGGTGTTCTCACTGAAAATGGTGAGGTTCGAGCGCAACATGTGATTGTCGCTGCCGGTGCTTGGTCGCGCGCCTTTTCGGAGATACCTTTTGATTTGTCGCTCGAATTGCTGGTAAAACCGATTCGCGGGCAGATGCTCAGTTTTAGTTATCAGGAAAAACCGATGCGCCACATTATTTATAGCGCAAGCGGTTATGTCGTTCCACGGGCTGACAATCGCGTTCTTGTCGGCGCCACAATTGAAGATGTCGGTTTTGACAAAAACATTACGGGCGACGGTTTGCTTTCTTTGCTCCAAACGGCGGCGGAAATTTCGCCGCGGCTTTGTAATTTGCCAATTTCCGATATTTGGGCTGGCTTGCGCCCGGCGAGCGCGGACAATTTACCGATTATCGGCGAGTTTCCAGAAAACTCGAATTTGTATTTCGCAACCGGGCATTATCGCAACGGCATCCTACTTGCGCCTTTGACTGCCAGACTGATTGCGGACAAAATTGTCGAGGGCAGAAAATCTCCGTTTTTACAAATTTTTAATTTATCTCGTTTTCAAAGCTAAATTTATGATTCGATTATCTGTCGGCATTCTAATTTTGTGCGTTTCGGCAAACGCTTTGGCACAAGCCCGCCGCGTTCCGCCGGCGCGAACAAATCCTGCCGCTTCAACTGCTCCGAACACAACAGCGGAAACTCAGATTTCGCCCGCGTCAAGCGAAACGGCAAAAAACGGAGCAGCGCTTTATGAAGAAGCGAACAATTACGCTAAACGCAAATTTGAGGATTACGAGCGGCGCAAATTGCCTTACAGCGAGGAATTGCGACAGACGACTCAACGCGAGCAGCGCCAGCTTGCCGCCAGATACGCCGCCCAGCTTGCGGCGCAAAATCCGACCGGCGACGATTTGTATTATCTCGGAATGCTGCAATTGTTGGCGACAAACACCGACGGCGCGGGCGAAACGATGAAAAAATATCTCGCTCTGAATGAAAAAGACGCCGAAAAGTCGCAAACAGCCCGCTCGATTGCCGCCGTCACAACCGCCCGCCGAAAGAGCTTCGACGAAGCCGAAACATTCTTGAAAGAATATTTAAAAAACGAGCCCGTCAAAGTCTCCGAGCGCATTTTGATCGAAAGCGAGATGGCGGAAAGTTACATCGCCGCAAGACAAACAGATCGCGCTGCGTTTCACGCTGAAGCTGCTTTGCTCGCCGCCAAGCCTGCGCTTTCAGATCCGGCTTCGAACAAACGTCTTGTCAAAGATGTTTATGAATTGGCGACCAAACTGTTTGAAATTCACGCCGCCGCGGGCGCGAATAAAAAAGCCGACGCAGTTTTGGAAGATTTGCGCGAGACGGGCGCGCTCGTCAATCAGCCCGATTTATATTGGCTGGCGACCGACAAGTTAGTAACCTTTTTGATTGAAACCGGACGCAAACCGGAAGCTCTGCAAAAATTAAAAGCCTCGAAAGACGGGCTCGAGGCGGCGTTTAGAGATGTCGGAGCGCGCGCCAGAGTTCTCGCCCTTTTGAAAAAACGGGAGCCGCATTACAAGTTACTCGGCGAAGCGGCGCCCGAATTGACGGCTGATAAATGGCTCGGCGAAACATCTGCTTCGTCGCTTTCCGGTTTGCGCGGAAAAGTCGTGCTGCTCGATTTCTGGGCGCATTGGTGTGAGCCTTGTTATGCGGCTTTCCCAAATCTTTCCGAAATGCACAAAACTTATTCCGGTCAGGGCTTTGAAATCGTCGGCGTGACTCGTTATTACGGTTCTGCCGAAGGTTTTGGGGCGGATGCAGACACGGAATTTGCCTTTTTGCAAAAGATCAAGCGCACCCAACGTTTGCCCTACCCGCTCGCGGTCGCTAAAGGTCTGGTCAATCACAATCGTTTTTCGGTTGAAAGCCTGCCGACAGGAATTTTAATTGATAAAAAAGGCGTTATTCGTTATATCAGCACAGGTTCCGCCCACGCGGGCGAGGAGATGGAAAAAATGATAAAAAAACTGCTTTCAGAATAGTTGAAAACGGAAAAATTAAAACGGAGAATCAATAATAAAATTCAAGCATTATCGGTTCTCCGTTTTAATTTTTCCGTTCAACCTTATTTCGTCGGTTTTGCAAATCTGATGTCATCAATTGCAACGTTTGATTTGATTTCTTCGGTTTTCAAAATCACCGATACGGCAGGCGATTCGAGCCGGAGAGCGTAAGGCATTTTGACGCCTGCGACGTTGCGGTAATCCGATAAAAAGGTTTTAGCCGGAACTTTGCCTTCGGGCGAACTGATTGTTTGGTCTAATCGGACGAGCAAGCCGGTTTTTACGTCAAAGTAATAAGTTTCGTAAATGTCGCCGGCTTTCAATTCAACGATGTAAGCATCCGCACCGCCAACATTTTCAATGCCTTTGACTTCGCGTTTCGGGTAAAGCTCTTTGAGCCGGACGAAACGATAAAAATCCGAGTCCAGCTTTGCCTGGGCGACTTCATCCGCTGATTTTTCACGAACGCCCTGCACCGGATCGCTCAGCCAGCCTTTTGCACCGTCAAAAACGTCCGAAATAACGCCGAAACCGGGAACCGTCATATAAACGGCGTTTTTGTTCGGCGCTTTGTGAAAGCTTTCAAACGTGCCTTTGATTCCCGCCATAGGAATTTCCGCCACGCCTCTCATCTGAAAACTATTGAACTTTTTATAAGCCGCTTCGCCGCCTGTCGCTTTGACGAATTTGTCAATAATTTCGTCGGCTTTGGGTAAAGCTGCGGTTGTCGGCGTTTTTGTCTCGGTTTTCGGTGAGAGCGTCGGAGATTTGACGGGCGTTCCGGTCTGCTGCGCGCTTGCATTAACGGTCGCAAAGAAAATTAACGCAAAAACGGCGGATAAATTTTTAAGGTTTTTCATGTTCGATAATTTCTCTCTAAATTTGTGTTGTTATTTTAATATCTCGCGGACGGCGGCATCAATTTGCGAATCGCGCCCGGCGAGCAGGCTTTCGCGCGTCAACTGCGCTTCCACGTTTGGTTTTACGCCGCGTCCTTCGATCAACACATTGCCGGGAGATTTGTAATCGGAAATCGCATATTGAAAAATAGCGCCGGTCGGCAAACGGTCAAAAATCGAAGCTAAAACCGCGCCCATCGTGGTTTCTCCGACGACTTTTGCGCGTTTAATTTCCTGCAAACCGGCGGCGAAAATCTCGCTCGTCGAAGCGCTTCCGCCGTCTGTTAAAACGACGATTTTGCCTTTATACGAATCGGCTTGCGGATATGCAATAAATTTTTGCTCCGTCAAGCGAAATTTGAGCGAACCGAGCGATGTTTGCTCCGCGACGAGATTTCCAGCAATTCCGGCGGCTAAAATGCCCAGCCCGCCAGGATTTCCCCGAAGATCGAAAATGATTCCGGGCGCGTCTTTTATCTCGCTTATCGCCTGACGGATTTTGGCGAGCTGCGGCATCACCCAAATGTTGAAGCGAATGTAGCCGACGCCATCTTCCAAACGCCGGGTTTCAAATTCAATCGGCTGCGGCGGGAAATTTCCGAGCGGCAACGAGTATTCGGCTGTTTCGGCAACGCGCGTCAAATTAAAGGTGCGCGTTTCGTCTTTTTCGTCCAAAACTTCCAAACTAATTGTCGTGCCGGGCGCGCCTCGTAGCAAAGCCTGCAAAATTCCCAATTCGTTAACCGACCTGTCGTTGATCTTTTTCACGATATAACCGGGTTTGAGATTTGCTTTGGCGGCAGGCGAATTTTCCCGAATTCGGAAAATAACGGGCTTCTCATTAATTGTTTTGAGCTCGATTCCGATCGTCCCGCGCGCATTTGTTTTTGGCGTTTCGATAACGGCTTGCGTCGGGATGACTCTAAAATGCGATTGCCCAAGCTCATTAAGCATTTGTTGTAACACGGCGTGAAATTCATCGTCCGATTTTGTGGCGAGTGCTTTCGGCTCGTAAATCACGCGCATTTTTTTCCAATCAACGCCGCCGAATGCCGGATCGAAATGTTTTTCGTTGATGGTCGTCCATACTTTTTCAAATGACTGTCGCCGCAGAAGCAAAGCGTTTTTGTCCGCAGCGACGGGTACGGCTTGCGAAACCGTTTGAGCAAGGACAACTGCGCTGCCGAAGTTTAAAAGCAAAATTATGAGAAAGAATTTTTTGAGCATCTGGTTTATTCCGGTTTCGATTATGAAAGATAGATTAGAGGCTTTAAAATGATTTTGGGTGCGTTGCCGCTTTTCGGGCAAAAAAAGTTAAAATTTCGCACGGCAAGAATTTTACACAAAAATCAGTTTAAAGGTTTCAAAAATGAAGTATTACGAAAACGTTCTGAGCCTGATCGGCAACACGCCGCTCGTCAAAATCACAAAGCTAACCGAGCATTACGGCGTTCGCGCGCAGATTTTCGCCAAAATGGAATCGCTCAATCCCGGTTATTCGGTCAAAGACCGAATTGGTGTAGCGATGATTGAAGCGGCTGAAAAAGAAGGTAAACTCAAACCCGGCGGAACTGTGATTGAAGCCACATCGGGCAATACGGGAATCGGTCTGGCGGTTACGGCGGCGGTCAAAGGCTACAAGTGCATTTTTATAATGACCGAAAAGGCTTCGACCGAAAAAGTAAAATACTTGAAAGCTCTCGGCGCGGATGTCGTGATTTGCCCCGTGACAGCGAAAAAAGGCTCGCCCGATCATTATTTAACGGTCGCTCGCCGCATTTCGGACGAAACTCCGAACTCATTCTACCCTGATCAATTCAACAATGTTCCGAACCGCGAAGCGCATTACAAAACGACCGGACCTGAAATCTGGCGCGACACGGACGGAAAGGTTACACATTTTATCTCTTCGGTCGGAACGGGCGGCACGATTTCAGGTGCGGGACGTTTTTTAAAAGAACAAAATCCGAACGTTAAAATTATTCAAGCCGATCCAGTCGGCTCGATTTTAAAAGCGGTCAAAGAAACAAATTCGATGCCCGAAGGCGCGCCGTTTCTTGTCGAAGGCATCGGGCAATCGGATATGGTCCCAACAACTTGGGAGCCGCGCGTGGTTGACGAAGTTTACAGCGTCACTGACCGCGAATCTTTTGAAATGGCGCGGCAATTAACCCGCGTCGAAGGCATTTTTTGCGGCGGTTCGACCGGAACGAATTTCGCCGCCGCGATGCGCGTCGCAAAAGATTTGGACGAAAACGGATTAATCGTTTTTATCGTCTGCGATACGGGCGAGCATTATTTGACGAAACACCATTCGGACGAGTGGCTCAAAGAAAAACAGCTTCTCGAACCGCAGCGTCTGACTGCCGGACTTTTAACCGAAACCAAAAACGGAAGCCGTCCGCGCAAGCTGATTTTCGTCGCACCGAATCAAACAATTACCGAAGCTTTAAAAGTGATGGACGAAAACGCGATTACACAGCTTCCGGTTTTGGATGAAGGCAAATCAGTCGGCTCAATCCGCGAATCGAGAGTTTTGGCAAAACTGCTCGAAAACCGCGAGCTAATGAACGCCGCTGTCAGTGAAGTAATGGAGAAAGGCTTTCCGGTCGTTGACGAATCGGTCAGCTTAACGGAAGTCTCGCAAAAATTAATGAAATCGCCCGCCGTTTTGGTCGAAGAATACAAACGAATTATCGGGATTATCACGCGAACCGATGTTTTGGATGTGCCGCGCTAGTTTCTAGCCGCGAATTTTGGAAAACCACCATCGCAAACCGACGAATAAAAACCGCCAGTCTTTGAAAAATTCTGGCGGTTTGCGTTCAAAGGCATGACCGACGAATTGAAAAATCCAGCCGACGATGAAAAGTGCCGTCGGGACGATCCAAAAAACGCTGACGAAAATCGCGATAAAAAACAGCGGCAGCGATAAAGCAATCATAGGAATCCCGATTTTATGCGTGATTTGATTAATTGGGTGTTGATGACTTTTTGAATATTCAGAAATCCACTCGTCCCATGATTTTCCGCCAAGCATTGTTTCAAATTCTCCTTTTTCGCTACGAAAATTTACCGCATTTTAAACGAAAAAACGAGTTGAATTTAAATAATGATAAATTTATCTCTTATATTCAGCTTTGCTTTTTAATTTCGCTCAACAACTCTTCATCCGAAAGGTTCTTTTCCCAATCACTAGCAAGCCGCAACCGAACTGTTTGCGCTCTGCCGCTCGGTGTGCAAACGACCTCGATTAAATCCGCTTCGCCTTCGACGCGCGCCGCTTCCTGCTTTTCGGCATCGTTCGACAATCCCGCGTAAGCCTGAATGCAAGACCACGTTTTTCCTTCACCGTCCTGAATTTCTCTGGGCATAAATTAACTAATTGCTTTGTTGTTATTTGAAGATAAGCCTTTTGTAATTTTAACGTCAATCAAAAAAGCGTCGAAACTCGTAACAGATAAATCCGCTTTTATGCCGTTTCTACGGCTTTTTAATGTTGTTTCGAAATTAATTGAAATCCCGAAACAACAGTAAATTTCACCAAACGGATATATTCCAATTAGAAACAAAATAAAAAGGATAAGGCAATTGATTCACCTTATCCTTTTTATTTTGTTCTAACTACTTCGGTTAGTTGTCGTTGTCGTCGTTACCCTTTTTGCCCTGTTTCTTAGGCTGTTCGACCGTGCGCGGTCGCGAATCGTCGCTTGCCGGTTTACTGGTCTGCGGCGCCGGTGTTTCCGGTTTTTTCGCCGGAGCCGATGACGGTTTTATCTCAACCGAAGGTCTCGGCGGTGGCGGATCGTCATCATCATCGCGTTTGCTGCCGGGCAGGGTGTCGCGTTCGAGAGTTGGCGGCGCATTTGAATCGGGCGTGACATTTGTGTCAACCGAAAATTCTAAATCACCGTCGGATCTAACGCGCCTCGGTCCGCTGTGAACACGGCTGCCGACGGCAAGCGTTTCTTCCTCCCTCTTTTCAAGCTCCTCGCGGGCGCGCTGCTCGTTCAAAGCCTTAATATCGGCGGGCATTGGCGGCGCTTCGGGGAACGATTCGCGCGGCTTATCCTTCATAAACTGGCTCATAAAAGCCGAAAAATATGGCACAGCTCCAACTCCGCCTGTCATTCCTCTACCGAGCGGCTCCTTGCGTTCCGGGTTTCCCATCCACACGCCTGTAACATAGGAGGGTGTATAGCCGATAAACCAAACGTCTGTGTGGTCGTTGACGGTTCCGGTTTTTCCGGCGAGCGGATGACCAGCAGCATTTGCGTTCGTCGCTGTTCCGCCGGGCTGCACAACGCCTCGCATCAGTTCGACCATTGTCAGAGCGACGTATTCGCTCGTGACTTTATAAGTTGTGTTTTCCCATTGTTCGAGAACGTTTCCGTCGTTATTGATAACTTTGCGAATCAGGTGCGGCTCGACGCGAATGCCTCGATTCGGAAACGCCGAATAAGCTGAAACCATTTCGATCAGCGGAACTTCCGAAGCTCCGAGCGCCGACGCCAAATTCGGCGACATCGGATGCGTAATGCCGAAACGGCGAACCATCTGCGCGCCTGTCTGCACCCCAACTTGTTCAAGCAGATGAACGGCGGCGATGTTGTAGGATTTTGCAAGCGCAGTTTTGAGCGGAACGGTTCCGTGGCTATGCGAGCCGTCGAAATTTTGCGGCGACCAACTGCCCCGACGAATTGTCGCGCCCGAAACGGTATTTTCCGGTGTCATTCCCCATTCGACAGCAGCCGTGTAAACAAAAGGCTTGTATGCCGAACCGGTTTGACGAAGCCCCTGCGTGGCATTGTTGAATTTGTTGGTGTGAAAATCATAGCCGCCGACCATTGCTACAATCTCGCCATTCTTGGCGTTTTTGCAAACGAGCGAGGCTTGCACTTCCGGCACTTGGGATAATTGAACTTTGAGCGTTTTGGCGTTGGCGTCAACTTCCAAAATCTCGAACTCCGGAAGCAAGCCAGGTCGAAACTCGTCTTTCGGCTGGCGGCGGCTCCAGCCCATATCTTTGGCTGTGACAGTGGCGTTATATTTACCGAAACGCACGGCAGCTTCGTTTGTTCCGGCGTCAACTTTCATTATCAAGCCTTTGATAAAATCGCCTTTTTCGTAATCGTCACCGTACCAATCCGGGTGTTTGTAAGCTTCGAGCTCCTTCTCGGTCGGATTGCCTTCACTTTTCGCCGGAATAATCTGATAATTCGACCGCCACTGAGCGCGCGATTTATCGTAAGCACGCAGCTTTTCGCGCACGACTTTCGTCGCTAATTCCTGAGCATCGGCGTTGATTGTCGAATAAACCTCAAGACCGCCTTGGGCGACGCGTGTGGTGTATTTCTCTTCGAGATATTTGCGAATTTCTTCGACCGGATAGTCATACGGCGAAGAACGCTGTTGGTTTTGGTAATAAGCCGTGTCCGCCAGTTTGATCGGTTTGGCTTTGGCGGCGTCCGCCTCGGCTTTGGAAATAAAACCCTGTTCAGCCATTTCCGCGATTACAAGATTGCGGCGTTCGAGCGCTTTTGTCGGATTAAGTGTCGGCGAATAGGTTGTCGGAGATTTCGGAATCGCGGCGAGCAGCGCGGCTTCTTCAACGCTCAAGTCTTTCGCCGGTTTTCCGAAATAAGTTCTGGAAGCGGCTTCAAACCCGTAAGCGCCCGCGCCTAAAAAGAAGTTGTTGTAGTACATCTCCAAAATCTGTCGTTTTGTATAAAAACGCTCGATTTGAAGAGCGACAAGCCATTCATTGATTTTTCGCTCGAACGTCTGTGCGCGAGTTAAAAACAAATTGCGCGCGATTTGCTGCGTTAAGGTCGAAGCGCCTTCAAAACTGCCGGTCGTGACGTTTTTATAAGCCGCGCCCGCGATTCGATACGGGTCAATGCCGATATGTTTGTAAAACCTGATGTCTTCAATTGCCAGAATCGCGTCTTCCACTTTTTTTGGAATATCTTTTTCCCTTACAGGCAGTCGTTTTTCGAGCGCAAATTCGGCAATTACCGTCTCGCCGTCATCAGCATAAACTTTCGTCACGGTCGAAGGGCGATATGTCGCCAAAGCGGAAACTTCCTGCGCGGCTCGCGAATTATTCAGATAAAACGAAGCTAAAACTCCGGTTATGCCACCCGCCGCAAGCGCTAAAATCAAAGCCAGCGGCAGCCATAAAAAAGCGGTCCATCTCCGTCCGACGCGTTCGGTTCTGATTTCATTCGCTCTTGGTAAGCTAATCTCTCTTGTCGCCATACAAAAAGGTTCAAGGTTCAAAGTTCAAAGTTCAAGGTTTGTATTTAAACTTCGAACCTTGAACTTTGAACCTTGAACTATTTTAATTCACAAATCGTCTCATTCGCACGCTGATCGCGAAACCGATGGCGATAAATGTCGCCAAAATCGCCGACAAACCGTTGCTCATCAGCGGCAACGGAACTCCGATGACGGGCAAAAAGCCGAGCGCCATTCCGGCGTTAATAAAAATCTGAAATGACATTCCGCCCGCAATAGCCATAATAACGAGCATTCCGGCTCGGTCAGGCGCGTGACGCGCGCTGCCGCAGAGTCTGGAAATTATAAATGCATAAGCCAGCAGTAAAGCGATGCAGCCGATAAAGCCCGTGTGTTCAGCAGTCACGGCGAAAATAAAATCCGTTTGCGGTTCGGGCAAAAATTTGAGGGCAGCCTGCGAAAATTCCGCGTCAACGTCGGCTCCGGTCAAACCGCCCTGACCGACTGTGATGATTGATTGCAGAGTATGATAACCGACGCCTTTCGGATCGGCGCTTTCCGGGTCAATAATAACTTTAATGCGCTCCTGTTGATACGGCTTGATTTTTCCGGTTTGCACGCCGATATTCCAAGCGAGCGGAACCGAAACTACGCCCAGAATCAAAACCGTTAAAATCCAACGCAGTTTGATGCCGGACAAAAACAAAACGACTGCCAAAAGCGGAAAATAAGTCAGTGATTGTCCTGCGTCCGGTTCGAGCATAATCAAACCGATGGGCAGAGCTAAGATACCGACGCCTAAAAATGTTTCGCGCAGCGACAAGCCGCCCGAACGCTTTTTGCCGAAATATTTGGCGAGCATCAAAACAACCGGAATTTTGACAAACTCCGATGGCTGAAACTGCCCGATAATCGGCACTTTTATCCAGCATTGTTGACCGTTGATTTTCATTCCGATGCCGGGAATCAAAACGATGACCAGCAAAAACAAGCCGAAAACGTAGAAAATCGGAGCGTACTCGATGAGTTTACGGTAATCCGTAAACGCCATGACGAGCATTGCGACCGATGCCAAGCCCAAACCGATAAGCTGCTTTTGCCAAAAAGTTTCGGTCGGCACTGCGTTATAAATTTGCCAGACGCCGAAACAGACGACCGCCATCGCCAGCAGCGCCAGCATCCAGTCAAAATCTCTCAAACTGCGTTTTTCGATTCTTGCGACCATTTTAATACTGCCAAATCAAAGCCCGAAATTAATTTGCCGGATGTCCGAGATGCAATTCCGTTTTTTCGCCTTCAGTGAGCAAATGCGGATGATGTTTCTCAACATACGCTTCATAAACGCCGCGCGCCGCCGGAGCGGCGTTTCTTCCGCCGAAACCGGAGTTTTCGATCAAACCGATAACGGCAATTTCCGGTTTGAAAGCCGGAGCAAACGAGACAAACCACGCGTGATCTTTGTTTGCGCCCGTGTCTTTACCAAGCGCAACGACCTGCGCCGTTCCGGTTTTCCCGGCGATTTCCCAGTTCTGCATTTTAATTCCGGCAGCCGTTCCGCCGCCGTTGACCGCGCCCCACATTCCTTCGACGATGACTTTGGTTTGTTCCGGAGTCATTTCGATGATTTTCGGGTCGGGACGATCAAAGAAAGCCGCCGGGCGCGCTTCCCAATAACCGGATTCGCCGGGTTCGCCCATCGCCGCGACTTCTCTGGCTTCTTTCATCAAATGCGGGACGTACATTCTGCCGTCCACGCCCAAAGCCGCAATCGCGCGGAGCATCGAAATCGGCGTCGCCTGAACCGTCACCTGTCCGATCGACGCGAAAACCGTTTCGACGTCGTTCCAGCGTCCGTCGCGTTTTTCGATAATCGGTTTGTAAAATTTAGGCGTTCGAGTGGTATATTCGCCCGGCAGATCAACTCCTGTCGGTTTGTCGTACTCAAACGTTTCGACCATTTTGATCAAACCGTCAATGCCCATTTTCAAAGCCAGACGATAATAATAACCGTCGCACGATTTCGTAATCGCGTATGAGAGCGGCGGCGAGCCATGATTTCCCATGCAACGGGTAAATTTGTTGCCGGTCGTAATACCGCCACCGCAAACCATATTCGATTTTTCGACCGTAATCACGCCCTGCTGCAAAGCCGCAACCGATTCGGGGATTTTCCAGGTTGAGCCGGGCGGATAACGCCCGCGAATTGCGCGATTTAAGAGCGGTTTTTGCGGGTCGTTATAAAGCGCGGCGATTTCACGGCGTCCTTCTTTGGTCGAAACTTTGCTGACCATTACGTTCGGATCGAAGCTCGGCGCTGAAGCCATTGCGTAAATTTCGCCGTTATTCGGATCCATCGCCACAATTACGCCGCGCTTTGTAACTGACTGCTCCAATTTCTGTTCGGCTGCATTTTGCAAGTCAAGGTCAATTGTAGTTACCAAATCCTGACCCGGATGCGGTTGGACGACCTCGATTTCTTCCTGAATCCGCCCGCGCGAATCAACCACGACTTTCCGATAACCGTCGCGCCCTCGCAAATAATGATCGTAAGTTGCTTCCAAGCCTTCTTTTCCAATAATGTCACCGGCACGCAAGCCTCTTTCGATAAATTTCGGGTCTTTGAGTTGTTTCGGGCTGATTTCGCCGACGTAGCCCAAAACGTGCGCGGCAACTTTGCCGAGCGGGTAAAAACGCTGCGGGTGAATTTCGACGCGTAATTCCGGATGCTCAATCTGGTGCGATTCGGTCCAAGCCAAATCTTCGAGCGTGGCGTTTTCTTTAATTACCAGCGATTCAAATGCCGGCTGCGTCCGCATAAAATCGAGTTTTTCGAGCAAAGTCTCCTCGTCAACTCCGAGTCCGTCCGAGTAAAGCGGCAGCAAAGCGTTGATGTCCTTGTTTTTGATTTCCTCGCGCGAGAGAACAATGTTAAAAGTTTGCCGCGAATCAACCATCACGCGCCCAAAGCGGTCGAGAATCGCTCCGCGCGGAGCCGGTATCGGCAACAGACGAACACGCTGGTTTTCCGCGCGTTCTTTGTACTGGTCGCCTTTAACGATTTGCAGGTAATAAAGGCGCACGCCGAGCAGAGCAAGCAACACAAAAGCGATTACCTGAATCGCACCGATTCTGGCTGGCAAATTTTGCGAATGATCGTCGAACTTCATAAAGGTCGGAATTTTAGATGCAGATGGAGTTAAAAACGATGATTGACGCTGATTTTGTCATTCGTAAATCGTATTGTGAAATTGCCTTAAACTCGTCGTCCGAGTCGGATTGGATTGCGGCGCACGGCGGCTTGACGACGAGGTGCGAAGAAGCGGCGATTTAAGCGAGCGCGTTCGGAGAAAAAGTATTCGAGAATAAGCATCGCAACGGTTCCGGTAATCGTTGTGCCGATCAAAGAATAAGCGAGAGTTTCGACAAAAGGCGCGCTCGGCGTCTGTCCGAGCAGACGATTCATCGCGTAATAAACCGTTCCTTCGAGCAAAGTTGCTCCGGCGAGAACCGGAATTCTGATCAGCAGATTATCAACCAGCAGAACCCGCCGCGCCAATTCGACGACGACAAAAGCCGTTAGAGTTTTGGAAAAACCGCTCGCGCCGAGCAGCCCGCCGCTCAAAGCGTCAATGGCGATTCCTCCAATAGTCGCGAAAATCAAAGCGCGGAAAGCGTCGCGTTTAAGAGCTACATAAACGATGATGATGAGCGGAAAATCTACAAAGGCGAGCGGCGGTGCGATTTGCCGAAGCGTCCATTGCAGCACAATGGCGATTATGAGGGCGAGTGTAGTGGTTAAAATTTCCATCTCCGAAGTTTTACAAATCGAAGAACGCCAAATGCGGAAGTAATTTTAATGCTTTTTATTCCGCTTCCGGCGTTCGAACCTTATCGTTTAGGTTTTTCCCCCAGTTTTTTGGCGTTCGGCAAAATCTGTTCCGGTTCCGGGCGTGTAGGCGGCGTGTAGAGCAAAACGGCGACTTCGCGCAGAGAACCGAGATTTGCCGTCGGGCGAACAAAAATCGTTTGCGAACTTGAAATCGAACCTTGTTTTACTTCGACGACCTCACCGACTTTTAGACCGGGTGGATAAATTCGATCCTGTCCGGTTGTCGTGATTATGTTGCCGACTTCAACTTTTTCCTGACCGGAAACGTGATTCATTTCCACTATTTCTTTCTTCTTGCCCCTTATCAAACCGAAAGCATTTGATGCACCGACTTGCCCGACGATTGCACCGACGGCTGATTGGTCATTGGTCAACAGAATGACTTGCGAAGTAACCGGACTCGTCGAATAAATGCGCCCAACGACACCATCGCCCGTCACAACCGGCATATTGACCCTGATGCCGGACGAACTGCCGCGATTAATCGTTACCAAATCGAACCAAATTGATGGATCGCGTGCAATAACTTCCGCCGCAACGGATTGATAGGAAACCGACTTGGTTAAACCGAGCAGGCTTTTCAGGCGTTCGTTTTCGGCTTGTAGATTTTGACCGCTGATTTTTTCTGATTCGAGCTGATTAACCCGCTCGCGCAGCGTTTGATTTTCGCCCACCGCGGTTTGCATCTGGGTAATCGTTCCGACAAAGCCGTTCATCGTATTGCTGACGGTTGCGACGGGGCGCTGAACAAAGCCTGCAATCGCCTGCGCCCATACTCTGACTGTGAGTTCTTTCGTTTCGGCGTCGCGCGCGTCGTAAGCCATTACGGCGAAATTAACCAGCAGCAGCACCGCAAACAGCCACGGTGTCCGCTGCCGAATCTCTTTCTGACTTAAGTTTTTTTGAGTTAACGATACCAACTTTTTGTTTATGCGCCTTGAGTTAGAGTGTTATCCCATTTGACGCGTTTTAAGAGTTCAAAGTCCGAGAGCATTTTGCCCGTTCCCAATACGACCGACGAAAGCGGGTCGTCCGCCAAAACGACCGGCAATCCGGTTTCGATCATTAAGCGTTTATCCAAATTTTTGAGCAAAGCGCCGCCTCCAGTCAGTACAATTCCGCGTTCGACAATATCCGCCGAAAGCTCAGGCGGCGTGCGTTCGAGCGCGACTCGAACGGCGTTAACGATTGTCGCAACGGAATCGGCAAGAGCCTCGCGGATTTCTTCGTCCGTAATCGTGATTGTTTTCGGAATCCCTTCGATCAAATTTCGTCCGCGCACGTCCATCGAAAGCGGTTCATCGAGCGGATACGCCGAACCCAAAGCGATTTTGATTGCTTCCGCCGTGCGTTCGCCGATAAGCAGATTATATTTGCGCTTGATGTACTGCGTAATCGCTTCATCCATCTCGTTTCCGGCAACTCGCACGGCGCGCGAATAAACAATGCCGGAAAGCGAAATTACTGCGATGTCAGTTGTCCCGCCACCGATGTCCACGACCATATTTCCGTGCGGTTCGGTGATCGGAAGTCCGGCGCCGATTGCCGCTGCCATCGCTTCTTCAACAAGATAAACTTCCGACGCTTTGGCGCGATATGCCGAATCTTCGACGGCGCGGCGCTCAACCTGCGTAATTTCAGAAGGAATTCCGATGACGACGCGCGGAGAAACCCACGTTTTGCCGTTGTGCGCTTTGCGGATAAAATGCTGAAGCATTTTTTCCGTCACTTCAAAATTCGCGATCACGCCGTCTTTCATCGGACGAATCGCAACGATGTTGCCGGGCGTGCGTCCGAGCATTTCTTTGGCATCGCGCCCGACGGCTTCGACCTGATTGGTCACTTTGTTAATTGCCACAATTGAAGGCTCGGAAACGACGATGCCGCGCCCTTTGGCATAGACGAGCGTGTTCGCCGTGCCGAGATCAATCGCTAAGTCGCTGGAAAACAGACTAAATAATGTTTTAGGAAAAGCCATTTATAATTCCGATATATGTATAAAAATTTCCGTGCGGAAGAGGTGCAGGGAAGAGTCAAAATCTCTAGTTCGACATTTCAGTTGTACCACTTATTTACTGACACTTCAAACTTCGGCTGAAGCCGCAGTTTTTTCTTCTTAACTACTGTTTTAGAACAAATTTACGCCGATTGTCCAGCGAAAATACATTAACCCGAAAAAAAAAATGAGCGCGGTTTTTAAGCGTTGAGAAACAAGAGTTTTTCTTTTAGTTTTTGTCGATCCTCTTTCCGATTGAACCGTTTGAGGTGAAGTAAAAGGCTGTTTTTTGTGCCTTGAGTTTGTTGATATTCAGCATAACCGGAATGCTAATATTTTTCAAAGTCTGAATTACAAGATTATGGAATTATCTTCAAACACAATTCTGATTACGGGTGGCGCATCGGGCATCGGTTATGCGCTCGCCGAACGCTTTCTCGCGGCGGGCAGCGAGGTCATCATTTGCGGGCGTCGCGCCGATAAATTGCGAGAAGCAAAAGAACAGCATCCGCAATTCCACACCCGCGTTTGCAATGTTGCCAAAGAAAACGAGCGCATTGAGTTATTTGAATGGGCGATTAGTGAATTTCCAAATCTCAACATTTTAGTGAATAACGCCGGGATTCAGCGGCGCGTTAATTTGACGGAAAATGAAAATTGGGCGGAAACCGAAAAAGAAATTGAGATAAATTTCTGCGCGCCGGTTCATCTTTCCCGCCTTTTCATGCCGCATCTGGCTCAGCGCGAAAAACCTGCGATTATCAATGTCACTTCGGGTCTATCTTTTGTGCCGCTGGCAAATGTTCCCGTTTATTCTGCGACAAAAGCGGCGCTGCATTCGTTCACTCTATCTTTGAGATACCAGCTTTCGGAAACTCCGATTGAAGTGATTGAAATCATTCCGCCCGCAGTTGACACGGATTTGGGCGGCGTCGGCTTGCACACTTTTGGCGTGCCTTTGGATGAATTTGCCGATTATGTTTTTGCGCGTTTGCAACAGGGCGAAATCGAAATCGCTTACGGTACTGCACTTAAATCAAGTCAGGCTTCGCGCGCCGAATTGGATGAGATTTTCAAATCTATGAATCAGCAGTTCCGTTAAAGCATAAAAAAGGAAGTATCAAAGCTTTGATACTTCCTTTTCTCTAACTTTCTTTGGCAATCAGCCCGCCTGGCTCTCCCGTGCGCCCGGAGTTTGAATTTATGGTGTCGAGGTTCTGAATTATTGCGGGCTGCGTCACTTCCGTTTCAAGAGCCGCGTTTAAAACATCCGAAACATGTCTTGCGAAAGTGAATCGAAGCTCCTGACGTACGTCTTCAGGAATGTCTTCGGTGTCTGCTTCGTTTCGTTCGGGCAAAATAATATGCCTGATTCCCGCGCGATGCGCCGCTAAAACCTTTTCCTTAATGCCGCCTACAGGAAAGACCAAGCCGGAAAGCGTGATTTCGCCAGTCATTGACGTATCGTTGCGAACTTTTCTGCCCGTATAAAGAGACGCCAGAGCCGAAGCCATTGTGACGCCCGCCGAAGGACCGTCTTTCGGAATCGCTCCGGCGGGAACGTGGACGTGAACGCCGTTTTGTTTAATCAGATTAGGATCAATTCCGAATTCTGCGGCGTGCGACCACAGATAGCTTTGTGCCGCCTGCGCCGATTCCTGCATCACTTGTCCGAGCTGTCCGGTCATTTTTAAACCAGAACTGCCGGGAAGCAGCGTGGCTTCGATAAACAGAACTTCGCCGCCCATCTGCGTCCAAGCCATTCCGGTTGCGACGCCGACCGGCAATTCGGCGCGCGCCTCTTCGGGATAAAATCTCGGCGCGCCCAAATATTCGCGCACTTCGGCAACATCAACTGTCTGTCGTTCGAGTTCTCCGGTTGCAACGCGCAAAGCGACTTTGCGAATGACGTTTCCGATTGTTCGTTCGAGCTGGCGCACGCCCGCTTCGCGCGTATAGCGCGAAATCAGCAGGTTGAGCGCCGCGTCCGTGATTGAAACCTGTTCGGGCGTCAACCCGTTTTCTCTGGTTTGTCTGTCAACGAGATATTGTTTGGCAATGTTCAGCTTTTCGGCGTCCGAATAACCGGCGAGCTGAATGATCTCCATTCGGTCGCGCAGCGGCGCACTAATCGGCGCGAGATCATTTGCCGTGGCGATAAAAAACACCTTCGACAAATCAAACGGCAGATCAATGTAATGATCTCTAAAAGTTGAGTTTTGCTGCGGATCTAAGATTTCGAGCAGCGCTGAAGCCGGGTCACCGCGAAAATCGTTGCCGAGCTTGTCAATCTCATCGAGCATAATTACCGGATTTTTCACCTGCGCTCGGCGCAAAGATTGAATGATTCTGCCCGGCATCGCGCCGATGTAAGTCCGGCGGTGACCGCGCAACTCTGCTTCGTCGCGCATTCCGCCAAGTGAAAATCTTTCAAACTGTCTGCCCAAAGCGCGGGCGATTGATTTTCCGAGGCTGGTTTTACCAACTCCGGGCGGACCGACAAAACACAAAATCGGGCTTTTCGTTTCTGGCTTTAATTTAATAACCGCCAGGAATTCCAGAATGCGTTTTTTAATGTCTTCCAAGCCATAATGATCTTCGTCAAGAATTTTTCTGGCTTCTTTTAAATCGAGCTTGTCCTCGGTTTCTTTTTTCCAGGGCAATTCCAGAACGTATTCGAGGTAAGTACGGATAACATGATAATCCGGCGCGGCTTGCGGCAATTTTTCCATTCGGCGCAATTCACGCTCGGCTTCTTTGCGCACATCTTCGGGCAAATCAGCCGTATCGAGCCGTTCGCGCAGTTGAGCTGCTTCGGCTTTTTCGCCGCCCTCGTCGTCTTCGCCAAGCTCTTTTTGAATCGCTTTTAATTGCTGACGCAAAATATAATCGCGCTGAGCTTTGTCCATCTCAGACTGCGCTTCGGTCGCAATTTTCGAGCGAATCTGCATAATCTCAAGCTCATGCGCTAGTGCTACGTGCGCAAGCTGCAAAAGCTCGTCAACCGTATCGGCTTCGAGCATTTTCTGCTCCTGCTCGACTCCCAAAGTCATCACAGAACCAAGGAAATAGGCAATCTGCACCGGATCGTTTGCAGACATTACCGCCATCCGAATTTCCGGTGGAACCTGCGGCAATAAAGCCAAAGCCTGTTGAATCATTCCCTGTACGTTGCGTTTCAAGGCTTCGACTTCGTCTTGATTTCTGACCGTTAAATCCGGCAAAACTTCGACGTTCGCCTGCAAAAAAGGCTCTTCCTGATTCCAGTTGATAACGCGCACGCGCTCGGTGCCCTGCACGATTAGTTGCAGCGTGTTGTCTTCCGTCCGCATCATCCGTTTGACGTTGACGAGCGTTCCGACCTCGTAAAGATCGGTTGTTTTGGCTTCCTGTCCAGTTATGCCCTCGGTTTTAATTGTGATGCAGGCGATGAGTTTCTCTTCCGAAGCGAGCGCCGCTTCGACGGCTCGCACGGAGCGCGGACGCCCAACGGTTAAAGGAATAATTGTTTCGGGGAAAAGCGTCGTTTGCTGCAAAGGCAAAACGGCGATGTCAAATCGCTCGCCAGCCGGAATATCTTTAAAATCTTCTTCAGCCATTAAATTTCAAACCCCTTAAAAAATTATTTTGCGGCGGCTTCCGATTTTTCTTCGCCGCCCTCGCTGCTGCGCAGATGAATGATTAGCAAACCATCCTGATAGTTGTATTCGAGCTTTGCGCCGTCAATCGAGCGCGGAAATTTGAGCGTTTTTTCAAACCGGCTGTAGGTTATTTCAAGCTGATGATACGTGACGCAATCGCCGCAATCGCCGTCGCGGCGCGTCCCGGCGATGTAAAGCGTGTCGCCCTGAATATCAATTTCCACGTCTTCGAGCGAAACGCCCGCCAGCTCGACTTTGACAATCCAGCCCTCGCGCGATTGATAAACGTCCGCCGCCGGATACCAGAGCCTCCCCGAAGGTCTTGTTTGCCGCGTCCAACCCGGCAGCATTTGAAAATAACGATTTACCGATTCAGCCATAACTTTCACTAAAACTAATTTGATTAATTGGAGGTTAAATAATAACCTTCGCGTGTTCTAACATAAACTTTACCTACTTTGCGTACCTCTGATGGCAGCTCGACTTTAACTTTTATTTCACGCCATTCATCTTTTTTATCACTTTTATTACTTTCCGGCTGAAATTTGATTGTATATTGACCGCGAATCTCATTTGCAATCATAGCTAAAATGGCGCGTAATTCTCTTTCATTAATATTTTCATGCACCCAGTTTGTATAAAAAAAATCTCCCCCGCTTATTTGCGCGAAATCACCAAAAAAAACCTTTGATAAAACAAAATCTTGCGGTTGCTCAGCCCCTCTGTAGATACCAATAGAGTAAAATATAACGTTAGACTTTCTGAGTGTTTCTTTAATAATCTTAGGTTTCTGTACAGAGGTATTATCCATTCCATCGCTAACAACAATCAAAACTCGTTTTGTGTACTTGCTTTTGGACAATTTTTCCAAAGCTGTTATTACGGCATCGTGAACAAGCGACCTTCCACTGGTTTTTATTGCTGATATTTTTTCGATTGCCTGGAGAACTGATTTGTTATCCTGCGAAAAATCGAGCAACAATTCCTGTTTTTCACCGAAAACCGTTAAAAAATATTCGTTAGCAGGATTACTCAGTTCAATAAATCGTGCCAAACCCGTCTGAGCTAGTTGATATGCTGTTTTATCGAATCCTGTCTGTGTCATTGATTTTGACGTATCAACCAAAATACCAACGCTCGCCGGCTCGTCTTCCTGACGAAAATCCGTAATAGTATTTAATTTTTTTTCATCATAAACTTTAAAATTTCCAGCATTTAACCCGGTTACAAAATCCCTGTTTTCAGTGTTGACGGTTACGTAAAGTGTGACATCTTGATTTGTCGTCGTTGTTTGTCCGGCTTTTTGAGCAAAACCAATATCAAATGTCGCAAGCGTAAAAATCGCAATTAGGAAAATGAGTAATGACGTTTCTGAGGAAAGACTGGTTGTCATAAATTTCGATTTTTAAAGCAAAGCTATTTTGTTTAATTTAACTACGATTTGCGCCAAAAACCTTCTCCGGAAGAAATTTCTTCGAGAGCTTCGGCGATTTCGCGTTCGTCTTCCATTTCAAGCGCAATGTCGGCAAGTGACAAAATGCCTTTGAGCTTGCCTGCATCGTCAACAACCGGAATTCGCCGAATTTGTTTGTCGCCCATCAAACGAATCGCCTGAAAAACGAAATCGTCCGGTTTGACCGCGAAAATCTCGGTCGTCATCACATCGCCGACCGCCGTTTCACTGTCTAATTTGTCGGCGATCGCGCGCACGACAATATCGCGGTCGGTTACGATTCCGACCAACTTTCCGCTTCCGTCAACGACCGGCACGGCACCCATATCGCCTTCGCGCATCATTCGTGCGACTTCGTGCAAAGTCATTTCGGGCGTCGCCGATTTGACGCTGCTCGTCATAATCGAGCGACAGCGCCGTCTTTCACCGCTTGTTTCCGATCCGCCAGTTTTCATTTCAACTAAGAATATAAACTGTCTACCGCCGCACGTTCAAACTGTTTTCATTTTGGGGCTTCTTGCCTAATCCAAAATCCAAAATCTAAAATCTAAACAGAAATGGGAAAATATTACGATAATCCGCGCAAGCCAAAGCGCAAAGGGGAAAAAGTAACCGTTGGCGCTGTTGACGCGCTCCCGCCGGGACGCGGAGCGACCGTTGAATTAAACGACGGCTCGGAAGTCGCGCTTTTTAATGTCGGCGGCAAATTTTACGCAATTGAAAATTTCTGCCCGCACAAAGGCGCACCGCTCGCCGATTCGCGCCTTCACGGACACGTAGTCGAATGCGAGCTGCACAACTGGCGTTTTGACGTAACCAGCGGCGAGTGTTTTACGAAAAGAAACTGCTCGATTGAGTCTTACAAAGTCGTTGTGGAAGACGGAATGATAAAAATCGTGATTTAGTAAGGAGAATGCAAGATGATTAAGCGAGTTCTCTTTTTTAGTTTTTTACTTTTTTGTTTTGCCGCAACTTTGCAGGCTCAATACAAACCTAATTGGATTAATAAAGTAAAAGAAACAATCGAGCAGAAGGAAACCGATTGGAAGATAGATAATCAAACCGGGTACGGCGAAAAAGAAACTTGGAATCAAAGCTTTCATTTAAAATCTGGTATAAAGACCGCTTCGGTTGAGATTTCATATTTAAACGCCGCAAATTTTGAAGAATCATTTGAAGATCAAATTAATACGTTCAGCAAAACAATTGGCAAAGGAACTCCAAAAAGAAAATTACAGAATTTTGGAGACGGCGGTTATATTTGGACATTTACAGGCGGCTGGACGATGATTCAAGCGAAAAAAGGAAAGTTTATTGTAAGGGCTGCTGCGCCAACAGAAACTTTGGCAAAGCGTTTAGCCAAATACGCTTTCGATCAAATGCCGCACAACGGTGAAAATTAAAGTAGTTTTCTTCTTTTTAACCAATCTATCGGATAAAAATCTCGTCCACAAAAATATAAGCGTTATTGCCAGCCCCGGGATGCCAGGTTGGGATTTTGCCTAAATTGCGAGCCGTGACGCGAACGAAACGCGCCCGAGTCGGAGCAATCTCGGTGCGATAATCGCGTACAATGTTTTCCATATTTTCCGGTGCTAAGTCGGTTCTGATCGTGGCAATTGGGCGATAATTCGTACCGTCGTTTGACGCCTCAAACTCGATTCGCGTAGGCATCCAAATCCACGAGCGCGCAACCTGCAAAAAACCGCTTCCGACACTTTTAATTTCGGTTTCGCGCTGTAAATCAATGACGGCGACGAAATCCTGTCCCTGATAGCCCTGCCAAGCTCCGGCGGCGAAATTCGTCGTCCCGCGAATCCCATCAATCAAACCTTCGTCTCCGCCGCCCGTGTATTGACTGCTGTATTTTGAAAAGATTTTTACCGTCCAATCGTTCGTCTTTTTGCGAACGACGGCTTCGGCAACTAAGCTTTTCAAGCCTTTTTCGTTCATTGCAACGGCTTTGATGGTCGTGGTTCGATCAATCGAAAATGCATTTTGATACCGGGCGGATTTTGCGTCAGGAATGCTGCCGTCGGTGGTGAAATAAATCAGCGCATTCGGCGTGACGGATTTCAGCCGGATTTCGGTTTTGTCTTTGAAAACTCTTTCTCCGGCTTCGATCAGCGGGACGTCTGTAAATTCCCGTTCGATTGCTGAAATGGGCATTTCGGAAAAAGCGTTTTTCACCGGCGTGTTCACCATTTCAAATTCCAAACTGCCGCCGCGCATTATTTCATCGTGAGTGATGAACGCTTTTGTGTGCGGCTTTCCGTTGAGACGCACGGATTTGATGTAAAAGCCTTTTGGGGAAACGGCGGGCGCTTTGATCGTAAATGTTTTGCCGTTTTCGAGATTGATTCTGGCTTCTTTAAAAAGCGGCGTGCCGAAAGCGTAAATCGGATTGGACGGATTGACCTGGTAAAACCCTAAAGAACTCAAAACGTACCACGCCGACATTTGCCCGCAATCTTCGTTTCCGATCAAACCATCGGGAGTCGGGCGGTAAAACTCGTCCATAATTTTCCGCGCATAAAATTGAGTTTTTTCCGGCGCACCAGCGTAATTGTAAAGATATGCTATGTGATGCGAAGGCTCGTTGCCGTGTGCGTATTGACCGATTAAGCCCGTAATGTCTGGCTGTTCACGCCCGGAAAGTTTTGCGTCGGTGGTGAAAAGTTCATCGAGTTTTTTGATGAATGAAGTGCGTCCGCCGCTTAGCTCGATCAGGCGCGAAACGTCGTGCGGAACAAAAAACGAATATTGCCAACTGTTAGCTTCGGTAAAATGAAATGTGACTTCCTGCGGCTCAAATGGGCGCACAAAACCGCCGTTTTGTTTCGGTCGCATAAATCCGGTTTCGGCATCGAAAAGATTTTCAAAATAACGTGAACGTTGGATGTATTTTTCGTAATCGTCTTTTTTGCCCAAAATACGCGCCATTTGCGCGATGCAGAAATCGTTGTAAGCGTATTCGAGTGTTTTGGAAACCGATTCATTTTCGTCTTCCATCGAAATGTAACCGCGTCGTTTGTAAGCTTCCAGCCCGAAATGATTTAACTCGGCAGAATGTTTTGAGGCGGCAAAAGCCTTTTCATAATCAAAGCCTTTAATGCCTTTCGCCATCGCGTCGGCAATTACGGAAACCGCGTGATAACCGATCATTGTGTCGGTTTCCTCTCCGGCAAGTTCCCAAACTGGCAGACGACCGCCTTGCTCGTACTGCGCTAGAAAAGTGTTGATAAAATCTACGGAGCGTTTTTGGTCAACGATCGTGTAAAGCGGATGCGCGGCGCGAAATGTGTCCCAGAGCGAGAAAACGGTGTAATTTGTAAAGCCTTTTACCTGATGAATCTTTTTATCCAAACCGCGAAACCTGCCGTCAACGTCCTGAAAAACGTTCGGCGCAATTTTCGTGTGATAAAGAGCAGTATAAAAATTGGTTAATTCGGCTTCTGTTCCGCCCGAAACTTCGATTGACGATAGCTCTTTTTGCCATGCGCGTTTTGCTTCTTGCCGCACCTTTTCAAAATTCCAATCGGGAATTTCGGCTTTTAAATTCCGTCGCGCGCCTTCCACATCAACAGCGGAAATTCCGACTTTGAGCAGAATTTTTTCGCCTTTAGCGGTTTTGAAACTAAACGAAGCCTTTATATTTTTGCCTTTGGTGTTAAGAGACTGTTCGCCGTATTTCCAGATTTCAGGTTGAACTCCGGTATTTTTAACAATTACCGTTTCAAAAGGTTTGGAAAATTCGGCGACAAAATAAACAATCTGGTCTTTTGCCCAGGATTCTGAACGGCGGAAACCTTCAATGCGATTGTTTCCGACAATTTTTATTTCCGAATCCAATACTTTGTCGCGCCAAGCCAGATCGAGCGCGATTTTCGCTTCGTTAGTGGTTTCGGGAAAAGTGTAGCGGTGAAATCCTGCGCGAGCGGTCGCCGTCATCTCGGCTAGAATGTTTTCGTCCTGCAAAAGAACCGAATAATAACCCGCTTCGGCTTTTTCGTTATCGTGAGAAAAACGCGAAGCAAAACCTTTTGTCGTATCGTCGCCTTGTTTTGCCTGCCAAAAATCTTCCTTGGAAATGTAAGGCGCGAAAAGAATGTCGCAATAATCGGGAATTCCCGTGCCGCTCAAATGCGTGTGCGAAAAGCCGTAAATTATCGAGTCCGAATAATGATATCCGCCGCTTCCGTCCCAATTTGCCTCGCGCGTGTCGGGCGATAACTGTACAAAACCGTGCGGAACGGTCGCGCCGGGAAACGTATGTCCGTGAGCGCCCGTGCCGATGAAAGGATTAACATAACGAGTCAAATCACGTTTGGTTTGCGCTTGCAGACCAAGCGCGAAAAAAACAGCCAGACAAAGTAGAACTAAAATTCTACAACCGATTTTCATTGGTTTTATTCGCTTTCGTCGTCAACAATTTTCCCGTCTCTGAGCCGAATCGTCCGCTGCGCTTGCCCGGCAAGCTCTTCGTCGTGCGTGACGAGAACGAGCGTCGTCCCGTTTGTGCGGTGCAGATCGGTCATCAAATCGAAAATATGCTGCCCGTTTTTGGAATCGAGATTTCCGGTCGGTTCGTCCGCAAGCAGAATTTTCGGGTTGTTGGCAAAAGCTCGCGCGATGGCAATTCGCTGTTGTTCGCCGCCCGATAATTGCGAAGGATAATGAGTTGCCCGGTTCTTCAGTTCGACCGATTCGAGCAATTCCCAAGCTCGATATTTGGCGTTTTTCATCCCGGCGATCTCCATTGGAATCAGCACATTTTCATAAGCTGTAAGGCTCGGAATCAAATGAAACGATTGAAAAATGAAACCGATTTTTTCCCCGCGCAAGGCAGCTAGCTGGTCTTCGTTCATTCGAGTGATGTCAGCGCCGTCAATTAAGATTTGTCCAGCGGAAGGCGCGTCGAGTCCGGCGATTAAACCCAAAAGAGTTGATTTGCCGCTCCCCGATGCGCCGATGATTGAGACAAACTGCCCGTCGGGTATTTCGAGCGAAAGCGAATGCAAAATCGTCAGTGCTTCGTCGCCCGAACGAACTGTTTTTTCCACGTTTTTAAGTTCGATCATAAATCTCGAAAATAATAACTTAAATCTGGCGCGGCGAGAAAAAGCGGCAAAAACGGCATCAAAAAATTTTGGTTTTCAGGAGACGTTTGTAAGGGAAATGTTGAAACAAATTTTATTACTCGGTTTGGTTTTATTTGGATTTTTACTTGCGACTGCTTGCGACGAAGCAAAACCGGCGGCAAATCCGCGCGAGGCGATGACAAACGCCAACGCAGCCGCCCCAATGACTGTCACAAACACGAAAGCGCCGAAAATAATCGCTTTCGGCGACAGCTTAACCATCGGTTTGGGATTGACCGAAAAGGAAAGTTATCCGTCTTTGTTGCAGGAAAAATTAAAAGCCGACGGCTACGAATACGAAGTCATTAACGCAGGCGTGTCCGGCGACACGAGCGCGGGCGGTTTGGAGCGGATTGATTGGGCGTTGAACCAGCCGAACATCGAAATTCTGATTCTCGAACTCGGCGCAAACGATATGCTGCGCGGGCAATCCGTTTCGAAAATGAAAGAAAACCTGCGCGAGATAATCAAGCGGGCAAAAGCGAAAAACATCAAAGTTCTGCTGTGCGGAATGCTCGCCCCGCCTTCTTTGGGAGTTGATTATATGCACGAATACGCG
Source organism: Acidobacteriota bacterium (assembly GCA_030863175.1). Lineage (GTDB taxonomy): Bacteria > Acidobacteriota > Blastocatellia > Pyrinomonadales > Pyrinomonadaceae > JALZCH01. The sequence continues at coordinate 118,904 of JALZCH010000017.1, forward strand.
GCGGCTTTTCGCGATTTGGCGAAAGAAGAACAAGTCGCATTCCTGCCGTTTTTCCTCGAAGGCGTTGGCGGTGTCAAAAGTTTAAATCAATCGGACGGCATTCATCCGAACGCTGAAGGCACAAAAAAGGTCGCTGAAACGGTTTATAAATCACTAACGCCGCTTTTGAACAAAACACGAAAATAACTGAAAAAGCCTGCTCTAATCCGGAGCAGGCTTTTGAATTTTCAAACAGTTAAAATAAAATATTAAAGTTACAAAGGCACAGAAATTTAAATTTTCTCTGTGCCTCTCTGTCTCTGTGATAAAAATATTTTATGTCCGAGAATCTTCACTCTACCGAATCGCCCGAAGCTAATTACGGAATTGGGGAAGAAGCCGAACGTGTAATCAAAGGCGGATTTTTCGGTAATCTGGCAATTGATCTAACGCCGCTCAAAATCTCACGCGATTATCGGCTGTTGTTTTTCGGGCAATTGATTTCGGCTTTCGGTTCGATGATGTCGTTTGTCGCCATTCCGGTGCAGATGTATCAGCTTACCGAATCGTCTCTGATGGTCGGGCTTCTGGGAATCGCCGAATTTTTGCCCGTGGCAACCTTGGCTTTTGTCGGCGGCGCGCTCGCGGACACGGTTGATCGTCGAAAAATGCTGCGACTGACGGAAATCGGGCAGACAATTGTCACCTTTCTCTTGCTCGCCAACGCGCTTTTGCCGAAGCCGCAAATCTGGATTTTATTTTTGTGCGCCGCTCTGCACGCAGCTTTTGCTGCTTTGCAGCGTCCTTCATTTGAGTCTTTAATTCAAAAAATTACGCCGCCGCATCTGTTAACTTCGGTCGCCGCTTTAAACGCCGTGCGCTGGAATACGACCGCGATTGCAGGTCCAGCAGTCGGCGGAATCTTAATCGGCACATTCGGGGCTGTAGCAACTTATGCAATTGATTTGGTGACTTTCGTTGCTTCGCTCGCCGCCGTTTGGCTGCTCAGCGCAGTTCCGGTGCCTGAAAATGCCGAACGCCCTTCTTTGAAAACAATCATCGAAGGCATTCGCTACGCTTTTTCGCGGCAGGAGCTCTTGGGAACTTATCTGATTGACATCAACGCGATGTTTTTCGGGATGCCGATCGCGCTTTTTCCGGCGATTGCCGATAAATTAAACGCCAGCGCCTCGGTTGGTCTTTTCTATTCTGCGGTTCCAGCGGGCGCGCTCGTTGTAACGCTCACTTCCGGCTGGACGCGTCGCATCAATCGTCACGGTTTAATGGTCGCCATTGCTGCGGGGCTGTGGGGCTTGGCGATTATCGGCTTCGGTTTGGCGGAAAATCTCTGGTTAGCTTTGTTTTTCCTCGCGCTTGCCGGGGCATTCGATATGATCAGCGGCATTTTTCGCTCAACGATATGGAATCAAACTATTCCAAATCGTTTACGGGGGCGTTTGGCGGGAATCGAAATGATCAGTTACCTGACCGGACCGCATCTTGGAAACGTTGAAGCCGGAATCGTGGCAAGCATGTTCAGTGTTCGGACTTCGGTCGTCTCGGGCGGCGTCTTTTGCGTTTTGGGAACATTGGCTTTGTGCGCTTTGCTGCCGAAATTTTTGACTTATGACGGACGCGAAGGTTTGAAAAGAAAAGAACTTGAGGAAACTCAATACGTAGAAAATCCGGGTTCAATGTGAATTTCCCGAAGCGAGAGGCACGATTTTTGTTGCAAAATTAAAACGGAGGCAAAAAATAAATAATGTTGGGAAAGGGAACAGAACTCATGAGAAAGCTCGCAAAAATTACATTTATGGCTATTGCCTTTGGTTTTTTTGTGTCAAGCGCCAATGACGTAATGGCACAAAACAGAAACCGTGAAGCTCGCAGAGAATACAGAAGAGATGTGCGCGAAGCTCGCAGAGAATACAGAGACGACATTCGTGATGGCGACAGCCGACGCTCCGCACGCCGCGAATATCGTAACGAAGTGCGCGAAGCCCGCCGCGAATACAGGCAAGAGCGCCGAGACAATCGTGGCTATTACAGAAATAACAGAGTTTACACTCGTCCACCGTATGGACGCGCCAACGGTTATTACAACAATCGCGTGTACCGTAACAACGGTTATTACAACAACCGTGTAAACCGCAACAATGGTCGCTATTATTATTACAACGGACGTTGGTATCGCCGTTATTAATTAGCCGGTAAAAGGCTCTTGAAGACGATTCCATCGCAATTACAAAACGAAAAAGCCGCGCTTTTATAAAAGCGCGGCTTTTTCGTTTTAAACGATATCGCTTGTCACAACGGCGCGCATTTTTTATGATGTTCGGCGTAATGACAAACGAACAAAATACTCCAAAAATGCCGCGCGTATTTTTGATTGACGCGATGTCGCATATTTTTCGAGCGTTTTTCGCGCCGATGGGCAACCGCACCGACACTCTGCGAACCAGCACCGGAATTCCGACGCAAGCCGTTTTTGTTTTCACAAACATTTTGCGCAAGCTGCTTGACGAAAAACCCGATTACATTGCTGCCGTTTTCGAATCGCAGGAAAAAACTTTTCGACACGATGCTTACGCAGATTACAAAGCCAACCGCGTCGCGCCGCCGGACGATTTCGGCGTTCAAATTCCGTACATCATCCGCGTCTGCGAGGTTTTCAACATTCCGATTTTACAGTCTTCGGGCTACGAAGCCGACGACGTGATCGGCACGCTCGCCCTAAAAATCGCCGATAAAGGAATGCAGGCGGTCATCGTTTCGAACGACAAAGATTTGTGCCAACTCGTCAAAGACCCACACATTGTTTGTATGCGGCACAATTCGCAGGTCGTCAAACGCAAAGTTCCCGTTCCGCCAATCGAATGGTGCGATGAAGAATGGGTGAGACACAAATTCGGGATTAACGAGCCGCGCCAGATTATTGATTTACTCGGGCTGATGGGCGACAGCGTGGACAATATTCCCGGCGCGCCGGGAATCGGCGAGAAAGGTGCAACTACTTTAATTCAGCAATTCGGCTCGGTCGAAAACGCCATCGCGCATGCCGACGAAGTAAAGCATAAAACTTACCGCGAATCTTTAAAAAACAATCAGGAAACTATCCGCCAATCGGTCGAATTAGCAACGGTTCATCTGAACGCGCCGGTCGAACTTGATTTGGAACAATTAAAATTTCGCCCGCCGAATCGCGCCGAAGCATACAAACTGTTTCGCGAATTGGAATTTCAGGCACTCACGCGCGAATTTGCCGATGCCGCAAACGCTTCGGACGTTTTCGCGGTTTCAAACGCTCGGCAAAATTACAAAATCATCAAAAACCGTGCAGATTTGGACGCGCTAATCCGCAAACTTTGGGAAACCGATTATTTCGGTCTCGCTGTTAACGGCACGACTCCGGCAGGCGCGGGTGAACAATTCGGTTCTTACAATGAAACCGCACCGACTTCTGTTGCGATTGCGACCGCCGCTGGAGTTTCAAACGTCATTGACTTGGAAAATTTTGAGGAAGGACGCGAAGCCGCGCTAGCGCCGCTTCGTGATACGCTCTCGAACGGCTTTTTGCAAAAATTCGTTCATGACATCAAACGCACGACCGCGATTCTGGCGCGCGACCGTATCGAGCTTGAAGGCGTCACGGAAGACACTTTGCTCGCCGCTTATCTGCTCGACCCGACACGCAATCGTTACGAATTAATTAATCTGGCGCGCGAAGCCGCTGGTGCGGAAAGCGCCATGGAGATTCCCGAAAATTGGGATGAAAAACAATTTCGTCTCGCCGAAATTGCCGATTTTACAGCCCGCGTCGCGCCGGTTCTGAGAAACCGTCTGGAAGAAAACGGCTTGGAAATCGTTTACGAAACAATGGAATTGCCGCTCGCGCCGCTTCTTTACCGGATTGAAATGATCGGGATGAAAGTTGACGTTGAGGTTTTGCGCGAGCTTTCCAGCGCTTTTGTGACAGAAATTGAACGACTGAGCGCCAGAATTTACGAGCTTGCCGGGCGCGAATTTAAAATCAATTCTCCGAAACAAGTCGGCGAAGTTTTGCAGGAATTAAACCTCGGCAAGGGCAAAAAAACCGCGACCGGGCAAATTTCGACGAGCCGCGACGTTCTCGCTGAACTTGCCGAAACTTACGAATTGCCGCGCCTGATTTTAGAATTCCGCGAATTTGAAAAGCTTCGCGCAACTTACACTGACGCTTTGCCGCTGCTCGTCGGCGCTGATGGACGGATTCACGGGCAGTTAAATCAAACCGTGACGGCAACCGGCAGACTTTCAAGCTCGAATCCGAATCTGCAAAACATTCCGATTCGCACCGAATTGGGGCAAAAAATCCGTCGCGCTTTTGTGCCGGAAAAAGGGAATTGCCTCATTTCCGCCGATTATTCACAGCTCGAATTGCGGCTTCTGGCACACGTTACGAAAGACGAGGTAATGAGCGCTGCGTTTAAAAACGGCGAGGACATTCACGCGCAAACAGCGCGGCTTGTGTTCGGTGCAAAAAGCGATGCGGATTTAAAAGAAAAACGCCGTTTGTCGAAAATCGTTAATTTCGCCATTGCTTACGCTGTCGAACCTTACGGACTGTCGGCGCGAACCGGCTTGAGCTTGAAAGACGCGAAAAAAGCGATTCAGGATTATTACGAAACCTACAAAGGCGTCCGCCGTTTTATGGAAGAGGTGCCGGAAACGGCGCGCGAGCAAGGCTTTGTCTCTTCGTTTTTCGGTCGCCGACGTCCGATTCCCGGCATCAACGAACGCAATCACACAGTACGCCTCCGCGCCGAACGTGAAGCCATCAATATGCCGATTCAAGGTCTCGCGTCGGACATTGTGAAACTGGCAATGCTTAAAGCTGACGAAGCGCTGAAACGCGAAAATCTGCGGGCAAAAATAATTATGCAGGTTCACGACGAACTGCTGCTGGAAGCTCCGGAACCGGAAGCCGAACGCGCCGCGGCAGTTGCCAAGCAGGCAATGGAAACCGCCGCGAATCTTGACGTTCCACTTGTGGTCGAAACCGGAATTGGAAATAGCTGGATGGAAACAAAATAAGAAAGAGAGAAGAGGTGAAGGACATTTTTCTTTCCACTATTTTAGGCGATTTTATCCACACTTAATTGCAATGACGACAGTTGATTTGGCTTACGGAAAATCAAAAATTGCGTTCGATTTTGATGAACGGCAGTTTGAGGTTTTGGCTAAAGAAACTGATCTCGCCGCGCTTTCCGATGTCGAAATTAACGCGGCGCTTGATGAGCCGATTGATTCCGAAACCCTCGAAACAACGGTCGAAGCCGGCGATTCGGTTTTAATTGTCGTCCCGGATGCGACCCGGCGCGCGGCGAGCGGGCAAATTGTTAATCTGCTCGTGCGGCGTCTTATTGCCAACGGGATTGCGCCGTTCGATATTCGCATCACTTTCGCCACGGGAATTCATCGTCCGGTCACCGAAGAAGAAAAACGCGAACTTTTGACGCCGTTTATCGCGCAGCGCATTCGCACAATTGAACACAACGTGCGCGATTTGATGCGGCTCGCCGGACTCGAATCGAAACAGTTTGTTGATTTCGGAACAACAGAACGGGGAACGCCAATAGAGCTAAATCGCGCGCTGGTCGAACATGACAAAATCATTCTCGTTGGCGGCGTAAATTTTCATTATTTTGCCGGTTTCGGCGGCGGACGGAAATTGATTTGTCTTGGGCTGGCGTCCGAAAAAACAGTCAATGCCACACATCGATTAGTTTTCGATTGCGAACAAAAAACAAGACGCGCCGGAATTGAAGTCGGGCGGCTCACCGGCAATCCGGTTCATGATGAATTTCTAGAAATTGTCGAAAAAATCAATCCGTCTTTCGCCGTTAACACGATTGTTGACGAAGCGGGAAACGCGACGCGAGTTTTTGGCGGAAATTGGCGCACGTCGCACGAGCGTGCATGCGAGTTTTACGCCGAAAACTTTGCGATTGAAATTGCGGAAAAACGCCCGCTTGTAGTCGTCAGCGCGGGCGGTGCGCCGCTCGATTTAAATCTGATTCAGGCGCATAAAGCGCTCGAAATGGCTTCGCACGCATGCTCAGTTGGTGGGACGATTGTCTGGCTGGCGGAATCCGCCGACGGGCTTGGCAGAAGCGATTTTCTGGATTGGTTTGAAGCTGAAAATTCCCGTAAATTAGCCGAAAATCTGTGCCGCAAATTTCAAGTCAACGGTCAAACCGCCTGGTCTGTTCTGGAAAAAGCCGAGCGTTTTCAGATTTATTTGATTTCCGATTTGCCAGCCGAAACAGTAAAAAAAATGCGCCTCATTCCGGCGCAAAGCTTGACACAAGTTTTTTCACAAATCGCCGAAAATCCAGATGGCTATGTTTTGCCATTTGGCGCAAAGTTTTTGCCAACGCTCAAAAATGCAGAAGCCCGCAGGGCGTAAGGGCGTGCGGGCTTCTGCATTTTGTTTATTTTTTCACTTTAAAAGTGCGAGCAATTGAATCGGTTTGATTGCGAATCAATCTGAGCTTGTCGCGTGCGCCGGTAAAACGGAGAACGTAAACGGTTTTTTCATCGGCTTGCAGAAAATACGCCCGTCCGATCATTGGATTGCCCGATCTTGTGAATTCGTAATTGGCGACTTTTCCGCTCAGATGCCCTTTGAAATTTTCCTCTTTGCCGTTGACGAAATTCGGCAGAAATTGGAGCTTCTGATTCTGCTCGCGGTCAATTACATCAGCTAAAACCGCGTCCGGCGCGGTTGTGATTTTGCGAATTTCCAGAAAGCCGTCAGTTCGGTCGCCATAGATCAATTCGGTTTCCTGCTCTGCGGCGCCGGAGATAACGCGCCAAGTTGCGTTCGGTACATCAAACGAATATTCGCCGAAGGTTTTTGTTTGCGAAACGTTGGGAGTCAATGCAGTTGTCGGAGATGTCGGAGTTTGAGCCGTGACAAACGTCGCCGAGACACATAAAGCCAAAATCAAAAAAGGGAGACGAAGCATAATTTTTTTGTCCTTTTTATTACGGGAAAGATTCGTGTTAACAGTCTAAAAACTTTCGCTTTAAAAACCAAGTTTTGGTTTGTCTTGATGTGATGAAACAAGCCGTGCTGTTTGTTGCTTTTGTTACGCATACTCAAATTGTTTTCGTCTTTTTTCGGATGAACAGCGTCTAAACAAACGGCAGCACAGAAACTGCCGAAAGAAGCATTCATAATTATTTTTTAGAGGTAAAAGCAAGATGAAATTTGCCCGAAGCAAAAGTTTTCTCAATCAAATGGCGCGCAAGCCGCTCGCTTTGCTGACGCTGACCGCAGTTTTTACGCTGCCGTTCACGGCAACGGCGCAAAAAATGAGTCAGCCGCAGCAAGCTAAAAAGCAGGCGGTTGAAATCAAAAAATTAACCGAAGATCAAAAAATCCTTCACGTTCTCAATCGTCTTGGTTTCGGCGCGCGTCCCGGCGATTTGAAAAAAATTCGTCAAATCGGACTTGAAAAATACATCGAGCAGCAGCTCAACCCGGAAAAAATTGACGATTCGGTCGCTCAGGCAAAAGTTCAGAATCTCGAAGTTTTGAAAATGTCGAACGCCGAGCTTTTCTCCAAATATCCGAATCAGGCAGCCGTTTTGCAGGTGGTCGCACAGCAAACCGGAACGAGCGTTCAGCAGCTTCGGCAAGCCGAAATTCGCGGTAATGGGCGCGCGAACGGCAGAACTAAAGCCGAGCGCAAAGCCGGAATCGGTGGCGACGAAACAGCGATGATGAAAGAAGAAAACGCTGCGCCGCAAGCGGGGAATTTAAGTGAAGAAGAACGACGTCGTTTGCAGCAGCAGGCTAACCAGATTTACCGCCAGCTCGATCTGCGCCGCCCGAACGAAATCAATGCGCAGCTAAACGCTTCGCGAATTTTGCGTGCGGTTTATTCCGAGCGCCAATTGCAAGAGCAAATGGTTGATTTCTGGACAAATCATTTCAACGTTTTCACCGGCAAAGGCGCTACACGCTGGTTTTTGCCCGAATACGACCGCGACGTGATTCGACCAAACGCGATGGGCAATTTCCGCGATTTGCTTGCGGCAACCGCAAAAAGCCCGGCGATGCTGTTCTTTTTGGACAATCATCAATCCGTCGCCGAAAACAACAATCAAAATCAGCAGCTTAACCGGCGTTTGCAACGAATACAGCAAAACGGAGGTAAAATTCCGGCGCAAATGATGGCGCGCCTGCGCGAGCAATTTCCTAATTTGAGCGACGCCGAAATCGAGCAGCGCATCAGGCAGCAACAGCAGCGAGCGCAAAATCGGCAAAGACGCGGAATCAACGAAAATTACGCCCGCGAATTGATGGAGCTACACACGCTCGGAGTTGACGGCGGCTACACGCAAAAAGATATTCAGGAAGTCGCCCGCGCTTTCACGGGCTGGACGATTGTTGATCCGCGCGGTTATCGCAACAGCGTGGCGAAGCTGCTCGGCGAAAAAGAAGAACAGCGAGTTCGCGGTATGATGCGCCTCGGCGGAATGCCTGCAGATGCTGAAAGCGGCACGTTTTATTTCAATGAACGAGCGCACGACAAAGGTGAGAAAACCATTTTGGGACAGAAAATCCCGGCGGGCGGCGGAATCGAGGACGGATTAAAAGTGATAGACATTCTGGTCAAACATCCTTCCACCGCGAAATTTATCGCCCGCAAATTAGCCGTCAAATTCGTCAACGACAATCCGAACGAAGCATTGGTCAAACGCGTTGCCGACGCTTTCCAAAAATCGAACGGGGACATCAAAACGACTTTGCGCGCTTTGTTCAGCTCGCCGGAATTTTTCGCGCCTGAAAATTACCGAGCGAAAATCAAAACTCCTTTTGAAGTTCTTGTAAGTGCGATTCGCGCCGTCAATGCCGACACGAATGCAAGTCCGGCATTACAAGCGATGCTGGCGAAAATGGGCGAGCCGCTATACGGCTATCAAGCGCCGACCGGATACCCGGATACGGCGGAAGATTGGGTTAATACGGGGGCGCTTTTGGAGCGTTTGAATTACGGCTTGGCTTTGGCGGCAAACCGAATTCCGGGAACGCGCGTTGATTTAACAAAGGTTGTCGGACGCGACCCGGACAACAAAGAAAAAGTTCTTGAAACTTTCGTCGCCGCAGTGCTGCACAACGAAGTCTCGCCCGTGACGAAACAAACGATGCTCAAACAGCTTAATCAACAGATGCCCGAACCTAAGCTCGATGCGCCGGCAATGACTGAAAACGTCTCAATGCCGCAAGGCGGCGGACGTCGAAATCAGGGAAATCAAGTTCGCTTGCTGCCGCCTAGCGGAAATGCCGAAGTCGTTAAAATTTTGGGTTTGGTTCTCGGCTCGCCCGAATTTCAGCGGCAATAACCGAATTTAATATTGAAACACAGGATTGATATTTGTAGAGACGCGATACGTCGCGTCTCTACTGTTTTTGGTTGGCGAGCAGATTTTTTATTTGCGCCAGATGGTGCAATTCGTGAACGCCAATAAAACCGAGCCATTGATAAAGATTGAATCGCCCGAAAATCGGATGTGGATATTGGACTGTTGAACAATCAACCGCTTCGATACGCGGTCGCATTTCGAGCAGCGCAACGCGCGATTGAGACAGTTGATTTAACGATTCGGCAATGCTCGCCGCGCCTTCGGGTGCAATAAACGCGGGCGCTTGAAAGCGTTCGTTGCGCGCCCGTTCAGCCATCGCCGCAAAAGAAACGGGTGGATTGATGCTGCCGTCCGAAGTGACATTTTCAGCTTCTGCTTTTCCCAAAAGCTTGCCGACGACTCGCACCAGATTTGCTTCGATTTTCGCCAGATGCTCGACAATCAGCCGCGCCGACCATCTTTCCGTGCTGGGTTGGAAATTCGCTTGCTCGTCCGTCAAACCTGAAACCGTTTCTACGACTTTGCTTCGCGCTTTGTCGAGCGCCTCATAAATTTCTTCTACGCTTTTAAGTTCCGTCATAATTTCAATTTAAAACTGCGCCTTGCGGGCTTAGATTTAATTTGTGCCAGCGCATAAAAGAGCGCACAAGTTCACCATTGCCAAAATCTTTAACGTATCCGGTTTGCAGGTAAAGCGCATCGTCCTGCGACCAGCGCAACGCGACAACCGGATTAAATGATGTCGGCGGCTGCGCACTCGGCAAAGTCGCCACAGGCGCATTATTTTCCTGAGCGGGCTGTCCTTTTTGCCGAGCGTCAAACGCCTGAGATGAAGTTAAAAGCTGAACTTGGAGCGGAATTGCCGCCGAAGTCGGGGAATCGCCGATTGTGTCGTAAATCCGCACATCGGTTCGATAAGCAATCGCTACTTTTGACGAATCCGGCGAAAAAACAGGGTGAACATCCGATAAATTATCGTCAAGCAGGCGTTCCCGCCCGTTTTTTTCCAAAAGACGTGGTCTGCCCATCGGTCTGAGCAGCTCGCCGCGCGAAGCCGCCAGCATTTCCATCTGCTGCCACTCGGTTTCTTTGGCAGCGAGCGCGGCGAGCATTGCGCCGTCGGGCGACCAGGTGTAATAAAAATAAATCAAGCCTTCTTTTTGCGTCAGCGGTTTTAAATCAGCGCCCTCGCGGTTAACGAGATAAATCTGCTCTGTTCGAAACGTCAAAACCGGCGCACTCGGTGCGGGCGAAGCCGCCGGAGCCTGCGGATCAACGGGCGCAGCGTTCTGATTTTCTTCATCGAGCGAAGGCGGAGTCGGGGCTTCCTGTACAATCTCTTCGTTTTGTGCTGAAACGCGGCGTGCGCCTGCAAAAGCGACGGTTTCGCTGTTCGGCGACCACGAAACAATGTCAGGGAAAATGAGCGATAAGCCTTCGGGCGTGATTTTGCGAATCAATTTACCGCTTGCGTCGTACAAATCCATCCGATATTCCTGTTTTTCATCCGTCGCGCGGTTGTAAATAGCCAGAGCGCGCTGTTTGTCGGGCGAAAGAATGGTTCTATAAAGCGTATCCTGCGGACGAGTTTGATCGAAATCGGCTTGAATCGCCGTCAGTTTTAGCAGCGGATTCGTTTGCACGGCGTTGGGCGGCGCGGGAACGTCTCCCTCGTAACGATAGCTCAAACGCTGAGCCGGGACGTCACGCAGAGACGACGGGCGAACAACCTGCTTTGTCGCCTCTTGTTGATAGCAGCCGACCAAAAGGACAGCAAAAAACAAAACTGCAATAATTAAATTATTTTTCGGAAAAATCATTTTCCTTAAACGAAAGCGGAAGAACAAAAAGAGATTCATCCTTCCGCCTTCATCCTTTATCTCAAGTCTGCGCCGAGCCAGCCTCGATAAAGCCGCCGTTGCTCGCTCGTGGGATTTTGCACGGCGACAAAACGGAATTGTTCTGGCGCTTCGCTGCCGAGCGTGATTTCGATGTCGCGCAAATCGTCAAAGCGAAAAACGGTTAATCGAATTTTATCGCCCGGTCTTTTCTCGGCAAGATAACTATTTAAAAATTGTTGCGATGCGCGCATTCCATCAATGGCAACAATTTGATCGCCCGTATTCAATCCCTGCTGGTAAGCCGCAGTTCCGGCGGGAATCGTTGAAACGGTCAAGCGGTCGCCGGTTTGCGAAAGATTTGCACCGAGTGTTGCCTGCGGTCTGGCGCCAGGTACGGCAGTTTCAAGGCGGATTCCGAACGATTGGAAAATCGAGTTGTAATCAATTTCCTCACGCCCGCTCACGTATTTGCGGAAAAATTCTTCCAGACTCTTTCCTGCGTGCTGTTCGGCGATTCGCTGAAAATCCTGCGGCGTGTAATTGCGATTCTTTTTGGCGAATTCGTTGTTCAGAAAACGCATTACATCATCCATTGATTTTGCGCCGCCCGACGAGCGCCTAATTTCCAAATCAAGCATCATCATCACGATGTCGCCTTTGTCGTAATAAGAGATCTCGCGGTTAATCGAGTTTTCATCGGGACGATAATTTTTAATCCAGGCATCAAAGCTGGCTTCTTCGACGCTTGTTTGAAAACGTCCCGGTCGCTCCTGCAATTCGCCAATGGCGGCGGCTTTCTGCATCAGAAATTGACCGTCGCTTATGAAACCTGCGCGCAGCATAATTAGGCTCGCGTAATAATCCGTTCCTCCTTCGGCTACCCACAGCAATTTGGTGTAGTTTTCGTTTGAATAATCAAACGGTCCAAGCACGTCGGGGCGAATTCGTTTGACGTTCCAGAGATGGAAAAATTCGTGCGCGACGAGACTCAGATAACCGTTGTAGCGCGGTCCGGTAAAACCGAACCGATTCCATTGCAGCGCTGTCGAGTTTAAATGCTCCAGACCGCCGCCACCGCGCAAGTTTGTGATGAAAAGGTAATTTTCAAACGGCAGCTCATTGCCAAAGATTGCGGCTGAAGCTTCGACGATTTTGGGTATGTCACGCTGAAAACGCGCTATATCGTAATTGCCATCGCCGTCAATTACAAAACGATGTGGCTTGCCGAGCGAGGTAAACGTGAATTCTTTGAAATCAGAGACTTCAAACGGCGAATCGTACAAAATGTCGAAATCTGCCGCTCGAAAAGTGTTCGTTTGTCCGGCAACAGGTGGTAAGCCGGTGGCAACTTTCCAGTTTCTGTAGGGAACGACGCGCACGGTTGAAGGCGCATTGATATGTCCTTTCGGATGCATAAAAAGTGCGGCAGGCGTAATAAATGCGTGTTCGTCGTTTAATTCATTTGTCCGAACGGTCAGTTCGTTGGAGTAAACATTGTAGGTGACGACGATTTCATTCGCGCCCCCGGTTTGAATCTGCCAGGTATTTTTGTTCGTTTTCTCCCATGCCAGATTGTTTCCGCTTGCATTTTTTGCTGCAAAATCCATTACATGACGCGCATATTCGCGAACGAGATACGAGCCGGGAGTCCAGACAGGCATCACGATTTCAGTTTGTTGTCCGAGATTCCCGCGCAGGCGCATTTCGACTTCCAAAAGATGAGTCCACGGTTTGGACATACCGATTGTAAAATTGATTTCCGGCGCAGGAGCGTTTGTTGCTGCCGCGTTCGATTGCTGATTGCGAGGTCTATTTGTTTGAGCTTCGGCGGGAGAAAACGCGCCGAAACACAGGGAGAGAGTTAAAACAGTAAAAAGCAGACTAATTTTTAATTTCACTTTTTCTTTTGCTCCGTTTGATTCGATTTTATTGTAAACGAAAGACTAATAATCGCATCTTACTACAATTCTTTGATGTCGAAAAAAGTGTGAAAAAGCAAATTTTTCGCTTGTGCTTTTTACGCGCGTTTGCGGCTAAAATGTTTCTATGAGCCAGGGATTGGGAGCGGAAGAAATTGAGATAACCGGCGATGCGCTTAAAATGCGCGAAAGCGGCGTCGCAGAATCGAAAAAAGGCTTTTTATCATCACCATTAGCGGTTATTTTTCTCACCGTTTTCATTGATTTGGTCGGATTCGGAATTGCGATTCCGATTTTGCCTTTTTACGTCGAGCATTTCGGCGGAACGGCGTTTGAAGTCGGCGTGCTGACCGCTGTTTATTCGCTGATGCAGTTTATTTTTGCGCCAGTTTTAGGTCAGCTTTCGGACAGCTACGGGCGACGACCGATTTTGTTTTTCAGCATTTTAGGCTCAAGCGTCGGTTTTTTAATCGTTGGTTTGGCAAACACTTTGTGGCTGGTTTTCTTAGGCAGAATCATCGCTGGAATCACCGGTGGCAACATTTCAACCGCGCAGACTTATATCGCGGATGTGACGACACCGGAGAACCGCGCTAAAGGTATGGGCTTAATAGGCGCGGCGTTTGGTTTGGGATTTGTTTTCGGTCCTGCAATCGGCGGTATTTTGAGCCATTACGGCTCATCGGTACCGTTTTACGCCGTTGCCGCGCTCGCGTTGTTTAATGCCATTCTGCTTTATTTCGTTCTGCCGGAAACAGTCAAAACAGGAAAAACCATCAGCAAATTTCGTAGCCGTTTTTCGATGCTACGTGAGTCTTTTCAAAATCAAAATCTGGCGATTGTTAACATTTTATATTTTCTCGTCATCACGTCGTTTTCGATAATGACAACGGCATTTGTGCTTTACACGCAGTACAGATTTGGTTACAACGAGCAGGAAAACGGATATTTATTCGCCTTTATCGGCGGGCTGTCAGCCATTCTGCAAGGCGGCGCAGTCGGTTTATTGACAAGAAAATTCGGAGAAAAAATGCTGATTGTCGCCGGAGCAATGGTGATGGCGGTGGCGCTGTTTTTTGTTCCTTTTGTCTCGCCCGCAGTCGGCGGACTGGTTGGTTTGCTCGCCGGAATCACCTGTTTTGCTTTTGGAAACTCGATTTCAAATCCGGCTTTGACGACACTCGGCTCGCTTTATTCGCCGCCCGACGAACAGGGCGCAGGACTCGGCATTTTGCAGTCGAGCGCAAGTTTAGCGCGCGCCGTCGGACCTGCTCTCGCCGGTGTCTTGCTTTACAGCGCTGCGGCGACCAACAAAATTCACATTAGCGATTTTTCGATTTTTCGCACGTTCTGGACGGCAGCCGCGATTATGCTCGCCGCATTTGTGCTGTCGCTTTATTTTCTGAGAAAAAGTGTAGGTAATGAAGCATCTTTAACAGTCGCTCAAGCAACGGACTAAAACGCTGCGCAAGTTTGGCTTTGCGGCGGCGTTCAAAAATTAACAGGACGGTTTATTTCTCTCCTCTTCCGTTCATAAATCTTAAATTGGAGGTTGATGATGAATAAAACTATTCTTTTCCTTGGTTTTCTCGTGTTTACAACGGCAATTTTTTTCAGTTCAAGCGTAGCTGCGAAAAACAGTCAGAGCCAAACAATGCGCGGCAAGGTCGCCAGCATTACAAAGTCAAGCGAATCTGACAAAGAACAACCACTTGCGACGATTTTTGTCGAACGAATGGAGAATTCCCCGTCAAATATTGACAAAGCATATCTGTTGGTAACCAAAGAGACCAAAATTTATACGCAACAAGGAAATGTCCGAAAAAAGGCAAAATTTGATGAGATAAAAAGCGGCGATGTTGTTTTCGCCAGACTTTCCGATGCGCCGACGATAATGATTTACCCAATGCGCATTGCGGCGACCGAGATCGTAATTGAACGAAAAAGCAAAAAGTCGAAAGGGAAATAAATTAAAAGAGAAAAGCGGCTGATTCATCAGCCGCTTTATTTTTAGAAACTATCAAAAGCAAGTCTCGTAAATTTCTTGGAGTGCTAAAATTTAAGGAAAAATTTATAGATGTAAAGGGAGCAATATTATTATCTGTCATTGCTCTTCCGTTTTTGGCTATTGGATTTACTGATTGTTATCAGAAAATTTCATCAACAGGCTTACATCGGATCATTTACGAGGGACGGATTATTGATAAATCTGCAACTTTTATAGAAACCGATCTATAGCGCTTCTCAAATGAGTGCGACCTGATAACTGCAATGGCGAAACCAATTACGGCAGTCTTGTTTCGTTATTTGTTTCAATGCCCAATTTAATGCTTCTTCAAGCATTTCATCAGTTCGCGCTT
>JALZCH010000024.1 GCA_030863175.1 Acidobacteriota bacterium
TCTGCGAGCATCTTTTTCTTTTTTCTCTCGCTCTCGCAATTGTTCAACGCTTTCAGTAATAAGAGAAGCGAAATCCAGTTTTCTCATTCAGCTAGATTAACACACTAACCTATATTATTTCCGTATAATAACGCATCCATTTGCGCTCGAAATTTTCATAACCGACCGCCACCGCGCCGCCGTAACATTTTTCATCGGTTATTGCTTCGCAGATTTTTTGGAGTAATTCTGCGGGAATTCGTGTGTCGGCATCAATGAAAACAAATGTCTCGCCGGTTGCAGCCTTTGCGCCCGCATTTCTCACTCTGCCAATGTTGTGTTCTTTTTCAAAAATCACCGTTGCCCTGTGAAGTTTGGCAATTTCTCCGGTTTTATCGGTGCTGTCGTTATCAACCACAATAACCTCTGAATCACAGTTTGCCGCCACAGACGCGTCCTTTACTTTCTCAAGCGTTTCGGGCAGGCATTTTTCCTCGTTAAAAGCGGGAACGATGATTGATAGTTTCATAGAGAAATACAGTGATTTATCAAATTAGCGGGAAACCGCTAAAAATTTTTGTTTGGCATAGTCTTTCAGTATAGAATAAGGCTCAAATAATATCGGAGGGTGAAATGAAAGAGCTTTATTCCCTGATCAGAACCGCAGCAATTTTGATCTTCGCCGTATTGTCTTTTGCGTTCGCAACGGAAATTACAGTCTTGGGTCAACGCCCGATACCGACGGCGGTCGACCGCCGGGTTGAACATTTGAATCGCCAAATTATGGACGATGAGCGCGAGAACCTCAACCGCGATATGAAACGAGGAAAAAACAAAGAAGCCAGGCACATTAACGCTCAAAAGTTGGAGCAGGTAAAAAAAGATTTTGAAGAGTTGCAAGCCCGTTATAATCAGATTGTCCTTGCAATGGCTTCCAAGCGGAATCCCGATTACGATTCGATTTTGGCAGCGGTTGCCGAAATAAATAAAAGCGCCGCCCGTCTTAAAGAAAATCTTGCGCTGCCGCGCCCGAAAGCTGATGAAGAGAAAACCCTGCAACAAGGTGAAGCGGAATTAACGGAAATAAAGAAAACTATCTTGACATTGGAAAAGCACATTTACAGCTTTGTCACCAATCCGCTTTTTGAAGTGCCGGAAGTTCTTGATTTGGAACTGGCGGCAAAAGCCCGACGCGATCTCGATAAAATCATCGAACTGAGCGAAAACATCAAGGCGTTTGGTGACAAGTTAACAATACAGCCTAACCGCTAATCCGAAAAACGACCGTTATTGCTGACTAGACAAAGACTAGCCCCAAAAATTAAACTTAAAACTTTGTAATAAAGACAAAGTTCATTTAAATACGGAGATTAAATAATAATATGGCAATTTCGGCAAACGACATTCGCAAAGGAATGGTAATTTTATTTGAAGGCGCGCCGTGCAAAGTGATGGAATTTCGCCACCACACGCCCGGAAATTTGCGCGCTATGGTGCAGACGAGAATGAGAAATCTGCTGACGGGATCGAGCTTTGAACATCGTTTTCGCTCCGCCGACACGCTCGAAAAAGTGACGCTCGAACAGCACGAAATGGAATATCTCTATACGGACGGCGATATGCACCATTTTATGAACACGGAGACCTACGAGCAGACTTCGATGAGCGAAGAAGATTTGGGCGATGCAGCCGCGTGGCTTATGCCGGGATTGAAAATCGAAGTCGAGTTTTACAACGGTGCGCCAATCGGCGTCAAACTCCCCGACACGATGGAACTCGCGGTCGAATATACCGAACCCGGTTTAAAAGGCGCGACTGTCACGAACACCAACAAACCCGCGCGTCTCGAAAACGGTGTCACAATCCAAGTTCCGCCGTTTATTGAATCAGGCGAAAAAATCCGCGTCAACCCGACAGAATCGCGTTATCTTGAGCGCGTAAAATAGCTTTTAATTAAACATTAATTTTCTGAGCTTTGTCTGATTTCAGGCAAAGCTCTTTTTCTTTGCATCAATCACTATTTCTGATTCCAAAGTCCTTGAGATTCTGTCCAGATTCAAACTCCGCGCCGAAGCGTTAAAAATTTCGCGGTAGATTTTACCGTTT
Source organism: Acidobacteriota bacterium (assembly GCA_030863175.1). GTDB lineage: Bacteria > Acidobacteriota > Blastocatellia > Pyrinomonadales > Pyrinomonadaceae > JALZCH01. The sequence goes on from JALZCH010000024.1 coordinate 2,086, forward strand.
TCGTAAAGCTCATCATGCTTTCCGCTTTCGACGACGCGACCTTCTTTTAAAACGAAAATTACGTCCGAATCACAAAAATCGAAACAATCAATTCCAATTAATGGATTAAAAGAAAAAGCCGTTTTATATTTTAGAGTGACTTTCGATGTATTTAATTTACAGCTTTGCTTTAACAATTGGCTTTCTCATTTTGCTTCCGCGCTTTTTGTGGGACACCCTGCGAAAAGGCAAATACACCGCCGGATTTTGGCAGAGATTCGGATTTTTGCCCGAATTTGACGCCGGAGGAAAACCCGTCATCTGGCTGCACGCGGTTTCGGTCGGCGAAACGAACGCGGCTAAACCGCTGGTCAAAGAGATTATAAAAAACTTTCCCGATCACAAATTAGTCGTTTCCACGACCACAAAAACCGGACAAACGCTCGCTCGCGAGATTTTTAAACATGAAGCCGCATTGGTTTTTTATTTTCCTTTCGACTGGGCTTTTGTCGTTCGCCGTGCGCTCGAAAAAATCAATCCATCGGTCGTTTTGATAATGGAAACCGAGTTGTGGTTCAACTTTTTGCGCGAGGTGCGCCGACGCGAAATAAAAATCGCTCTTGTCAACGGCAGATTGTCGGAAAAATCCTTTAAAAATTACAAGTTGATTCAACCGCTTTTACGCCGGGCTTTGGCAAATCTCGATTTGGCATTGATGGGCGGCGAGCGTGACGCCGAAAGGCTGCTTGAGTTAGGAGCCGCGCTCGAAAAAACGTTTGTCACCGGAAATATAAAATTTGATTTGGAAACAGTTAAAAGCGATTTAACTGAAACTTTGCGTGGTAGATTCAAGATTGACAACGCGCGCCCGTTAATCGTTGCCGCTAGCACACATTCACCGGAAGAGCGTTGGATTTTGGAAAGTTATAAAATTTTGCGCAGTAACTTTCCGGCTGAAAACACGCCGCGTCTTTTGATTGTGCCGCGGCATCCCGAAAGATTCGGAGAAGTCGCTGACATGATGCAGAATACGGGCTTTCGATCTGCACGTCGTTCGGTGGATTCTTCGAAAACGGATGTTGACGCCGATTTAATTTTGCTTGACAGCATCGGCGAACTGCGCGCTGTTTATGAGCTTGCAGAACTGGTTTTCGTCGGCGGCAGCTTGATTCCGCACGGAGGGCAAAACGTTTTGGAACCGGCGTCGGCGAAAAAAGCGATAGTAACCGGATTTTACACGATGAATTTCGCCGCAATTGTGCAAGAATTTCTACGCTGTTCAGCAATTGTTCAATTACCACAGCTTGCGGAAAACCAGATTCCGGCGAGATTAAGCGAAGTTCTCAGCGAGTTATTGAATGACGAAAAACGGCGAAAATGCTTGTCGGAAAACGCTTTCGCCGTTTTATACGCGAATCGGGGAGCAGTTGAAAAAAGTATCAAACTGCTTGCACCGCTTTTCCGTCTAGAATAAAAAGCTATTCGGCTGATTCAACCACACTGTTTTCCGACAAAGAAGGTGTCAGTGCATTCCAGCCATAAATCTTTCCGACTAAAACTCTCGAATAATTTTCGTTTGAAATGATCTTGTCACTGAAACTCGAAAATCAATCAAAGCCAATGAGAATCAGCATTTACGATTAAGACAATCTCCTGCTCGACCTTACAGACGATGATTTGCGTTTTGAAAAAATGCGGTTAAAAGCTAATCTTGCGCCGTGAGGCAAAACCGCTTGACTCAAACTTTACTCGCGCCGTTCGGCTTGCTTTACGGCGCGATTGCTCAAACCAGAACAGATTTTTATCAGAAAGGCTGGCTGAAGTCCGCTGATTTGGGTTTGCCCGTTGTCAGCGTCGGGAATTTGACGGTTGGCGGCACGGGGAAAACGCCGCTTGTTAGTTTCGTTGCGCGCGTTTTAGCCGAACAAAATCACAAAGTCTGTATTCTGACGCGCGGTTATAAACGCCTCGATCCCGACAAAAGAGTTTTGGTTTCCGATGGCGAGCAAATTTTAAGCGATGCGCGAACCGGCGGCGATGAGCCGTTTGAATTGGCGACAAAACTTCTGGGAATTGCCGCCGTCGTCGCTGATAAAAATCGGGTTGAAGCCGGATTTTGGGCAAAAGAAAATCTAGGCGCGACCGCTTTTGTTCTGGACGACGGTTTTCAACATTTGCGGCTCGAAAGAAAATTGGACGTCGTGACGATTGATGCTACAAATCCTTTCGGCAACGGAAAACTGTTGCCTGCCGGGATTTTGCGCGAGCCTCTCGCGGGATTAAAACGCGCCGAGGTTCTTGTTTTGACGCGGGCGGATTCGAGTCCGGAAATTTCAAATCTGAAATCCGAAATAAAAAAGTACAATCCGAATTGCCCGATTTTGCTCGCCAAAAACGAAATAAAAGATTTGAAACCGCTGACGGAGATTTTAAATTTCGTCGCAAAAACGCAAAACACCGGAAATTTAGAAATTTCGTCATCGTTTCCTGTTCGATTTTCAGCTTTCAAGACGGCGGCTTTTTGTGCACTCGGCAATCCGGCGTCGTTTTTTCGTGATTTGGAAAAACTCGGTTTGAAAATCGTTTCCGCTCAAGCCTTTCCTGACCATTACGCTTATCGGCAAGCGGATGTCGAAGAAATAGAGCGAAAAGCGAAAGAAGCGGGTGCGGAAATTCTTGTTACGACTATGAAAGATGCCGTCAAGCTCGAAAAGATAAAATTTGGTTTGCCGTGTTTTGTGGCTGAAGCTGAAATTGTTTTCGATAATGCGGAGGCGCTTTTGAATCTGCTCAAAAAACTATAAAAAAGGGCAAGACGTTCAAATCTTGCCCTTTTGGTTTTTAATATTCGGAAATTCTCTCGGATAGGTTTTGCGCGGATTTTTCCGTTGTCGGCTGCGTCGGTTTCGGGACCGGCGTATTTCGCGTCGGAGGTGGCGTCGGTTTTGGCGTAGTCGCTGGCGGTTGGGTCGCAGCAGGCGTCGGTTGTGCAGGAGGCTTCGGCGACGTTTGAGGTGTCGGCGAGACGGCTGGCGAACCCGCCGGTGTGGGCGAAACGCTGGGTTTTGGCGAAACTCTTGGTGAAGGTGACGGTGCAACCGGAGGTTGATTTAAATCCTGCATAAACGGACTGTTTGAGTTCGGGTCAACGTAAACTTGTTGTCCCTGTGGATAAAGTCCGGGTGGAATCCTGCCTCCGTAAGGAACATCAGTAACCGTTCCGGCGGGCGGAACAGTGGAAATATTCCCGTCAATATTTGTGTTGAACTGTAAATTTGAAAAATCAGGCGACAGATTTTGCTCAGGCGCTCCCGTTGCCGGATTTATCGGAAAAACGGGACTCGAATTTGGATCGGTCGGCGGAGTCGTGCGGGGGTTTTGAGTGAAATAAAACAGCGCGACGCTTAATAGCGAAATCCCAGCCAACACAATAAACGCCGTGCGCCAGCGCGCATCAGTCGCCGTTCCGGCAACCGCAGATTCGGCTCGTGGGCGAACGATTGTGTCGGCTTCGCGTTGGTAAATCGGCAGCGGCCCGCCTTCGGCGGCAGTTGTTAAAGCTGCGGAAAACTCTTCGGCGGTTTGAAAACGCTGCGCCGGATTTTTCGCCAGCGCGCGTTGGACGATTTGTTCAAATGTCGGCTGTAAATCTTGCCGTACGGCGAGCAGCGAAGGCGGAATTTCCTGCGCGTGTTTCATCATTACTTCCGTCGTGCTCGAGCCGACAAACGGCAGGCGCCCCGTCAGAACTTCGTACAAAATGATTCCAAGTGAATAAATATCCGAACGCGCGTCGGTTTGAGAAGAATCATTGCATTGTTCTGGCGACAGGTAAGCTGCTGATTCCGGGTTTCCGTGCGCAGTTTCGCGGTCAAAGAAATCAATGTTTGAAGTTTTGTTGGCGGCGTCGAAATCAACAACTTTGACGAAATCGCGGGAGCCGCTTCCCGCAAGCAGAATGCTGTCGCTGCGGAGAGCGCCGTGAATCAAACCGTTTTCGTGCGCAATTGAAAGCGCATCCGCCGTTTGAGTCAAAATCGTTACGGCGCGCCGAAGCGGCTGAGCGCCTTCCTCCTGAATCAAATCTTTGAGCGTTTGCCCATCGAAATTTTCCATTACCAGAAACGGAACCCCGCGTTGTTCATCAACGCCATAATCCGTCACACCCAGAACGTGCGGATGCGAAAGTCGTGATAATAACTTGGCTTCCTGCTGGAAATCAGCAACGACCGGGGCGTTTGTCGCTAATTCGGGGTTTAAAATTTTGACGGCGACCGCTTTTTCCATCAAGACGTGCGTCGCGCGAAAAGTCTTGCCAAAGGCGTCTTCACGCAAAAGCTGTTCGATTCGATATTTTCCGGCAAGAGTTTGTCCAATGAGTTGTTCAGTCATTTTTCTGCAATAAATAAAGGCTTTTTGGGAACTTAAAACCTCGCTAAAGTTTTAACACACGCGCGAGATAAGCAAAAGTGCCGCAAAAGGAAAATGCGGACAAAAGTTTTTCGGCTTTTGTCCGCAAATTTTGATTCGGTTTAACCGATTAAAGTTTAACGAAAATTCGAATTCTCGTTTTTAGGTTGGACGTAAAACCACGAAAACGACGAGCAGGGCAAACAGAACGAGCGATTCGATCAGCGCGAGACCGAGAATCATAATCGTTTGAATACGACCTGCCGCCGCCGGATTGCGAGCCGCGCCTTCGACAGCGCCAGCGCCGATTTTACCTTGACCGAGCGCGCCGCCCAACACCGCGATACCGAAACCGATACCGGCGGCGAGAACTTTGTAAGCATTAACGGTTGATTCGTTGTCAGCGCCCGCGCCGCCGCCCGCACCGGGCTGGGCGAAAGCGACTGCGTTTAACAAAATCATTGTCAAAGCTGCCAGAAATAAATATTTTAAGCTTTTCATTTTTTCCTTTCTTTTTAATGTTCAAAGGTAAAAGATTTTTCAAAACTTAAAAATCGGCGCGTTTCTGCTGTTATTAGTTCGTCGTGCTTCCGGTATGCTGTTGCTGCCTTGGGAGGCGCAGAGCTCCTGATCGCGTGCAGACTTTTGGACAATTTCTCGCCCGAATTTAAAAATAACGCGTGATTTTTATTCCGATAAAATCTTTTCCAATTGATTTAAGCCTTGCCCGCCAACGCGCTCGAAACAGTTTTCGAGCCGCTCGGCGCGCGTTAAAAAATCTTACGCCGGGGCGATTACGGTATCGTGTTCGATATGCGGTTCGTTGTGACCGGTAGCTTCGGCTTGATGATGTTCTTCATGCGGCACGTGCGAGACTTCGCCGAGATAAACCATCGAAAGCAGCGTGAAAACGAACGCCTGAACAATCGCCACGAACAAGCCTAAAACCATAATCGGAATCGGCACTAAAAATTGCGTTAAATACGGTGGCATACCGAGCATCGCGGCGAGATTAGCAATCGTCATCGCAACCTGTTCGTCGGCGAACATATTTCCGAAAAGACGAACGCCAAGCGAAAACGGGCGAATGAAATTACCGATCAATTCAATCGGGAAAATCAGCCACGCCATCCACCAAATCGGTCCCGCAAGGTGTCCTAAGTGCGACATTATCCCGTTTTCGCGGATTCCGATGAAGTTGTAATAAATAAACGAAGTGATGCCGAGCGCAAACGTGACGCTGGTCGCGGCTGTCGGAGCCATAAAGAGCGGGAACAAGCCCATTACGTTTGAGACAAAAATCAGAAGGGCGAATGTTGCGACAACCGGAAAATATTTAACGCCCTGCGGTCCGACGACATCAACTATGAGCTGGCGAATTCCCAGCACGGTCGCTTCGAGCGTCTGCTGCCCGTTTGACGGATCGTCAGCGGAAAGTTTTCCTTTTAAAACCCAGATCAGCCCGTACGTCAGCAAACACGCGACGACGAACATTATCGTGTACCAGGGAATCGCGTTTTCTGGCGTCAGAGGTCCAAAAAGGGCGTCGGGCGTTGTCCCGAAACTTCCCAGAATCTGTGACCAGAGCGGGCGAGTGTACTGCATTTGGAAGTTATAAGCAGGTTCGCCCAGATAGTAATTGACGAATTGAACAAGAATCGGCTCGTGATGACCGCCGCCTTCATCAGCAAAGAACATAACGATTTATTAATTTTCCTCTCGATTAACGATAGCTAAATATAATTGGATAACTGCTTCTAATAAAATTGCAAATGCAAATGATAACAAGCCGACCAGCATCGCCGCAACCGACGCCAGCCGAAGCTGCGCCGCAGCAAGGATTACAACGGCAATCACAGCGTAACGAATAATGTAAAACGACGCCGAAAATTTTCCGCCGCCCCGCACCGCGACTTTATCGAACAAACTCCGAAGTGAGCTTTTAAGCCAGAAATAATTCAAAAACGAAAGCGCCCCGCCCAAAATCAAACCAATTGTCACATCCCAATCAGCCAGAAAAAGGCTCGCCGCGACCATTACAAATAAAATTACGGTCATCGTCGCAAGCAGCCGACCTTCGGAAAACGTTATGTCATTGTTTGCCAAATCGCTCATTATTTGTAGATTCTCGAAGTAATCCGGACAAACTGATAAAAACCGACAATCGAACCCAGCACGATTCCGCCGACGATTCCCCAAGGCGAAGAGTCAAGCCAACGATCTAGCAAATAACCCGCACCGAGCAAAACCGCTACGGTTGAAAAAAGCGTAAACGCTGCCGCATAAGCCAAACCGCTTTTACGAACCGTTTCACCTTCCGTTTCCGGTTTAAAATTTTGATTCTGTTCTTCTTGCTCCACAGAAAAATTCTACCAAAACCCGAATCAATTACGAATTGCGAATTACAAGTTACGTACGAAATCAAACATTTGTAAGCATATTCGGCATAAGTATTGCCAAATACAGACCGCACTTAAGGCGCAAGTTACAATTAAGCCAAATAAATCAACATTTAAAGGTTAAGCGAACAGAAGTATCCAATTTTTTTATCAAAAAAACGGACAGAAGCGAAAACAAAGCTGTATGAAAATCGAGCAAATCAGAACACTTTCAGGTGCAAATGTCTATACGCATCAACCTGCACTCGTGATGCGACTCAATTTAGAAAATCTGACAGGCAAAGAAACTTCCGATTTCCCGGATTTTAATGCCAGTTTATTAGCTTTAATTCCCGAACTTGAAGAACATACCTGTGGTTTGGGCTATAGCGGCGGTTTTGCCGAAAGGCTCACCAACGGCACATATTTCGGTCACGTCGTCGAACACATTGCCATCGAATTATCGCATCTTTCGGATTGCGATATTGCAGTCAATCACGGTAAAACCCGTCAAGCCGGACGCGAGCCTGAAATCTACAATGTCGTCGTTGAATACAAAGCCGAGCGGGCGATGCGGTTTTTGCTGGAAAAATCGGTCGAAATTGTCGAAAAATTAATTGCGGGCGAATCAATCGAAAATCTGCAAAAGTTGAAAGCCGAAGTTTTAAAAGAAGCGCGAAACCTTGTCGCTCATTATGAACTCGGACCAAGCACGCGGGGAATTGTAGAAGCCGCGAAACGTCGAAATATTCCGGTGCAGAGAGTTGGGGAAGGCAGTCTGGTTCAGCTCGGTTACGGCAAATATCTGAAACGCATTCAAGCCGCTACAACCTCGAAAACTTCCGCCATTGCAACTGAAATTGCAGGCGATAAAGAATTAACCAAACAGATTTTGCGCCAAGCCGAAATCCCGGTTCCACATGGCGAAACCGTCTGCACGGCTGACGAAGCCGTCCGCGCTTTTCGTGAAATCGGCGCTCCGGTCGCAGTCAAGCCTCTCGACGGGCGGCAGGGAAAAGGCGTTTCGCTTAATTTGTTGACCGAAGAGGAAGTGCTAAAAGCTTTTGAAATTTCGAGCGAATTCACAGATTGCGTTCTGATCGAAGAAATGCTTACGGGGCGCGATTACCGCGTTCTTGTCGTCAACGGAAAAATGATTGCTGCGAGCGAGCGGATTCCGCCGTTTGTCGTTGGCGACGGAAAATCGTCCGTGGCGGAATTGGTTGAAAAAGAAAATCAAAACCCGCTGCGTGGCGAAGGTCATGAAAAGGCTTTGACAAAACTCAAGGTTGACGAAATCGCCGTAGCGCATCTGGCTAAAAAAGGCTTGACAACCGATTTTGTCCCGGCGGCTGGCGAAATGGTGACTTTGCGCGGCGGCTGCAATCTTTCGACGGGGGGAACAGCTAAAGATGTGACCGATACTGTTCACCCGTCCGTCAGAAAAATGTGTGAACGCGCTGCACGTATTGTCGGACTCGACATTTGCGGCGTTGATCTGGTCGTACAGGACATCTCGCAGCCGATTAAAAAAGGCGCTGGAGGCATTATCGAATTAAATGCCGCACCTGGTTTGCGGATGCATTTGCAGCCTTCCGAAGGAAAACCGCGCGACATCGGCGAAGCAATCATCGAGGGGCTTTTCCCGAACAATGCTGAAAGCCGGATTCCGATCGTTTCGATTACCGGGACGAACGGAAAAACGACTGTCACGAGAATGATCTCGCATGTTTTTTCGAGCGCCGGAAAACGAGTCGGAATGACGACGACTGCTGGAATTTGGATCGGCGGCGATTGCATTGCGGAAGGCGACACGACGGGACCGAAATCGGCACGAGCGGTTTTAAACGATCCGACGGTCGAAATAGCAGTTTTGGAAACTGCTCGCGGCGGAATCGTCAATCGCGGACTCGGTTACGATTGGTCGGATGTCGCAATAATAACGAACATTCAATCCGATCACATCGGGCAGGACGGAATTGAATCGGTCGAAGATATTCTCGAAATCAAATCTCTCGTTGCCGAACGGGTTCGTGAAGGCGGGACACTCATTTTAAATGCCGACGACGAGTTTTTAGCGCGCCTGGCGGACGATGAGCGAGTCAACAAAATTCCGAAACAAATCGTTTATTTTTCGCTTAAGCCGAACCACATTCTGCTTAAGCGGCATGTTTCTGGCGGCGGCACGGCTTACACAGTGAAAAACGGCTGGGTGGTCGAACTTGCGCCGGAAGGCGAATTTCATCTTGGTCATGTTGGCGAAATCCCGGCGACTTTCAACGGGCAAGCCGATTTCAATGTTGCTAACGTGCTTGCTGCTATCGCCGCATGTCGTGCGCAAAACATGCCGAGCCAGCAAATTCTGGCGGCTCTCGGAGAGTTTCGCACGGCGCGACACAACGAAGGGCGGTTTAATTTGTATCACGTTAACGACGGTTATGTTTTGATTGATTACGCGCATAACCCGGAAGCCGTCAAAGCAGTTTGCCGTATGGCGGCGAAATGGCACGACGGCGAACGCCGCGTGACCGGAATCGTAACCGCGCCGGGCAATCGCGACGAGGAATTGATTGCTGAAGTCGGGCGGGTAGCCGCTCGCGGTTTTCATCGCGTCGTTGTTCGTGAAGATGCCGATTTGCGCGGGCGGCGTGCGGGTGAAGTCGCTGAGATTTTATACAACGCCGTCAAAGCGGAAGCGCCTGAAATTGATTGCTGCATAGCTTTGGATGAAAGCGACGCACTCAAACGCCAAATCTCCGTAATGCGCGAAGGCGATATTATTGTTTGCTTTTATGAAAATTTTGAAGCGATGCGCGAGATTTTAGCCAAATGGGACGCTCAGCCTGCAAGTGATGTCGAAAAAGTTGTAGCGCGTTTTAGTCTGGCGCGAGCTTAAAAGCCCGGAGTTTGGAGGCGAAAGTTTATTTGAATTTTCGCCTCTAGATTCTAAATTTTTCAAGTATTTAGGCAGAGAATCCGGGGCATTTTGCATCTAAAATACGTTAAAGGAGAATGGCAAAATGGCTAAAAATAAAGCTGCGGCGGCAACCATTACGGCTGAGACAAAAACGCCGCGAATTACGAAAAAAGATCAAATTGTTTCCTTATTTTTGTCGGGGATGACGAATTTGGAAGAGTTGGCTAAAATTACGGGCGCGAGCAACAGCTATATCGGTTCGGTTTTACAGGATGCGGGGTTAATGACCGGGTATTTCGATTTGTACACCACGACCGCTAACCCGATGAACGTTTATTCCAAGTTTTTTGTTAATAAGTTGGGATTTAAAAACGAAGAAACGGCACTTCGGAGCGTCGAAGTTTTGGAAAATGCTTATCGCCAATTCGATCAGCAGGGCGACCGCGCCGGACAGCATCACGCCCTCGAAATGGCTTTGATTATGTTCGACCGGGCGCGTTTTACGGGCAAGCGTCGAGAAGCCGAAATTTTCCGCGACTGGCTGGTTTCGCGTCTCGAAATCAGCGAGCCAGAAACGACTGAAAACTTCGAACAGCAAAATCTTCCGATTGAGCAAGCCGAAGGCGTTCATTAAGAAACAGTAATTTAAAAGGCTCTAGGGTAGTTAAGGCATTTTGAAGGATTGCTAAACTACTGAAATGGAACAGCAAAATCGTTATTATCGCCGTTCCCGAATTTCCGAAAAGAAATTTCGTCAATTAATTCGCTATTTTGC
>JALZCH010000087.1 GCA_030863175.1 Acidobacteriota bacterium
CACTCATTGAGTGCGCGCCTTCTGCATTTTTATCGTTAACTATTTAGCGCGCGCAGCGTCTCGAATCAAAACCAAATCGTTGCTGACGATTCCCCGCGATAGGAACAAGCGTTTGCCATCGCGCGACCAGGTATAATTAAAGATTCTGCCAGATTTGAAATCGGTAAGCGGCTGCGGTTTCGAACCGTCCAGCGGCAGACGCCATAAATTCGGAATGCCTTCGACGCTCAAATAGGTGAGAGATTTGCTGTCGGGCGACCAGCCGAAACTGTTCATTAAATTGTAATCAAATTCACGTTCCGTTTTCCCGATTCGCTCACCGTCAAACTCTGTGATGCGGATGGATTTTTTATAAGTTGTCGGATCAAATGTAATAAAAGCAAGGTGTTTTCCGTCGGGCGACAAACGCGGGTACATAATCACCGTTTTGTCTTCATGCAAAATTGGCGTCGGAGTTCCGCCATCAACCGAAACTTTCATCAACACGGGATTCCCTTCTTGTTTCGATTCGCGGATGAAGATGACTGTTTTTCCGTCGGGAGTAATTTGCGGTTCATAATTGCCGATGTTCGGATTTTCTTCAGTCAGCGGAACCGCACGTCCTCCGTCAGCGTCCATGCGCCAGATCCGAGCGCCGCCCGAACGATTCGAGCAGAAAATGATAAATCGTCCGTCCGGCGAAACCACCGGATGACCGTTAAATCTGGCTTCGTTAGTCAGCCGCTGTAAATTGCTCCCATCGGTTCCGGTTGTCCAAAGATTAACCGCTTTATCGTCGAAGCGCGTAAAAAGCAGTTTTCCGTTGCCGGTTTCAACCAATCCCGATTCCCCGTCAGCTCCGCGATTTTCCGAAGAAATTTGGACAAGCTCTTTGGTTTGCGGCAGGTAAGACCAGAGATTTGAAACTACGTCATTTTTGAGAGTAACCAGTGACGCCGAATCAGCCGAAAGACCGATCCGCCCATAATTGTTCAAATCGTTGGTGATAGGATGTAACTCGCCGTTCGGATAACCGAAACGCCAGATTTGCGTGGTGCCTTCTTCGCTGTTTTTGGCGGTCAGCAAAATCGCCGAGCCGTCTTTTACCCAAGTATAATCAACGATGTGTTTCCACTTTTTAGGATTGAAAACGTTGAATTTTCCGTCGGCAACAGAGATTTCACCCAGCTGCATTCCATCGGCTTCGCCGCCTTCGATTTTGCCGCCAGCGACGAGGATTTTCGAGCCGTCGGGCGACCATTGCGGACTTACGCGCAGGAAGAAATTAAATTCTGTATTCTTCGAAGCGGCGAGCTGCTGAACGTTTGTGCCGTCCGAATTGGCGGTAATAACCCAATCGTTATGCTCTTTGGGCACGTGGCGGATAAACGCGAGACGTTTGCCATCGGGCGAAAACGAAACGCCAGTGTCAACGTCTTCGATCAGCTTTTTCGGAGTTCCGCCCAAAGTCGGCACCTGATAAAGCGTTCCGAGACTGTTGTCTCCAGTCAATTGAACGTAATAAATATAATTTCCGTCGGGCGTAAAAGTGATTCCGCGATACATATACGGATTTGGCTGCCCGATTGTGACTACGCTGTCGGTCGCCACTTGGCGCACTACCAAACTGCGGCTGCCCATGTCGCCGCTCAAGTAAGCAACGTATTTACCGTCCGGCGAAATAGCGGGCATAATCGCTTTGCCGTCGGTCGAAACGCGCGAAATCTGTGTTTTTTCAAACCTCGGAACAGCCGCCGCCAAAGGCTCGACTTTCATCCAACGGTAAAATCCGAAGCTGATTGCCGAAAGCAGGACAATAATACCGATTGAAGCGACGATTGTTTGCCATTTGTGCGTTTTAACCTGCGTAACCAGGTATTCGGCGCTTGATGCCACTGGAGCAACTGAAACCTGCGTCGGGTGATTCGTGCTCGAAGTTTGGTGAATACGGTTCGGCGCGCTCGTGTTATCAACGAAAAATGCCGGCAGCGGCTGCGTTTTATTTTCGGCGCTGATCTCGTGTTCAATTTCGTAAAGCAGATTTTTTAAATCAAGCGCGAAATCCTTGATGTTTTGGTAACGCTCTTCCGGCTCTTTTCTGAGAGCTTTGCGAACGATGCGCTGCAATTCTGCCGGTGCATTGGGCAAAAATTGCGCGAGCGGTTCCGGCTCTTTGTAAATTACCGCAGCAAGCGTGTCGCTGGCGGTTTCGCCGTTAAACGGCTGGCGCCCGGTGAGCATCTCGTACAAAACAACGCCGAGACTCCAAATGTCGGTTCGCTCGTCAATTGCAAGCCCGCGCGCCTGTTCGGGCGACATATAACGCACGCTGCCGACTACAATGCCGGGCGTCGTTTGCGCAAACTCGCCCGATCTTATCGAGCCATCGGCATTCCGCAAGACGGGCTTGGCAAGACCGAAATCGAGAATTTTCACGATTTGATCCTGCCGGATCATAATGTTTTCGGGTTTAATGTCACGGTGTACAATTCCCGCGGCGTGAGCGGCTGCCAGAGCGTTGGCGACCTGTTCGGCGACTTTCAGCGCTCGCGCGAGCGAAAACGGATGGCGTTTCAAGTAATCGCGCAGTGTTTCGCCTTCAATAAATTCGGTGGCGAGAAATGTTCCTTCGTCAGTCTCGCCGATTTCGTAGATCGTAATTATGTTCGGGTGATTTAGAGCGGATGCGGCGCGCGCTTCCTGCCGGAAACGGATGCGGCGCGATTCGTCGAGAGAAAATTCGCCTGATAAAATTTTAAGCGCGATTGAACGGTCGAGCTGTTCGTCGTGCGCCAGATAAACTTCGCCCATCCCGCCTGCGGCGATTTTCTTGCGTATTTCATAGCGTCCGATTTTTTTTCCGACCAGCATTACCCGAAGAATCCCGTTCTCTGATTAATAAACACCATCAGTTTGCGATTTATGACATCAAATTGCGTGCATGCACGTACAAAATAATAAACGCGCCAAACCCAGATTGGTTTCACTAAGACTGTTAAAGTTTTGTAAAAGGTTTGATTCGGTTAAATAAAAAAATGAGGCGGATTGTTTGAGACAATCGCAGCAATCTTTAATTGCCAGTTTTTGATTATAAACGGTCAGGCAAAATAATGGAAAGTCTAAAGCGCATAATATCTGCGCGAAACTTGACATTCCAGCCCGAAAACGATGAACTTTTTGAAACTGTGAGTGAAGTTTTAAATCCAATCGTGATGAAGTTCGGCGGCACTTCGGTCGAAAACGAAGCCGCTTTTACGCGCGTCGCTGAAATTGTCGGCTCACGCGTCCATCAAAAATCCGTGGTCGTGGTTTCGGCAATGTCAAAAATGACCGACGCGCTCCTTACAGCGTTTGAAACGGCTCGCAAAGGCGACGCCGACGCGGCTTTTACAACGCTCGAACCGCATTTCGAACGCCACGTTTCAGTCGCCGAAAATCTGTTGACCAACGAGCAGAAAACCGCTTTCGCCAGAGAATTGATGCAGTCGCGCGAGGAATTGCAGGAATTATTGGAGCGCACCGCGCGCCGCAGTCTGCCGATTCAGCTTCTCAAAGACATGATCGTCGCTTACGGCGAGCAGCTTTCGTCTTACCTTCTCGCCCTTGTTTGCCGCGCAAAAGGCGTTAATGCGGTTCACAAAGATGCCCGCCGTTTGATCGTCACCGACGACGAACACGGAGCCGCATCGCCGATTTTTGAAGAAACAAATCCGCTGCTTGAAGTCGAGTTAACGCCGCATCTTAATGCCGGTGAAATTCCCGTGATGGGCGGTTTTATTGCCGCAACCAGAAACGGCGAAACGACGGTTTTAGAACGCGGTGGTTCGGATTTTACCGCCGCCATCGTCGGCGCGGCTTTAAATGCGGCAGAGATCCAGATTTGGACGGACGTGACCGGAGTTTTAACGACCGATCCGCGAATTGTGCCGGAAGCAAGAACTTTGCCGGTTTTGAGTTACGAAGAAGCTGCCGAATTGTCGTATTTCGGAGCGAAAGTTTTGCACCCGAAAACCATTCTGCCCGCCGTCGCCAAAAAAATACCGGTGCGCGTTTGCAATTCGCGCGAGCCTGACGCCGCGGGAACGATGATTCTCGCCGAAACGGAAGAAACGCCGAATCTCATCAAATCAATCGCCTACAAAAAAGGCATCACAATTTTGCGCATCACTTCGGCGCGAATGCTCGGCGCATACGGTTTTATGTCAATGCTATTTCAGACTTTCGAGCGTTTCCGCACGGTGATTGACGTTGTGGCAACTTCCGAGGTTTCGGTTTCATTGACGATTGACAACACCGATTCGCTCGAACAGCTCGTTAATGAATTAAGACGCTTCGGCGAAACGGAAGTCGAATCAAACAATGCCGTCGTCTGCGTCGTCGGTGACGGATTGCGCTCTACGCCCGGTGTTGCGGCGCGCATTTTTAACACGATTTCCGACATCAACGTCTCGCTTGTTTCACACGGCGCTTCAAGCGTTAATTTTACTTTCGTCGTCAAAGAGACGGACGTTTTTGAAACCGTCAAGCGCCTTCACCAGGAATTCTTCGCTTAAATTTCAAGCCAAGAACTATCGAACTGTGAATTGTAACGGTCTTCTCATATCTTCATTCAAAACCTTTTAATTTTCTTTAAGTTTTAGTTTTGTAATTTTTGCTCAGAAAGCATTGACGGAATTAAAAGACGTTGTTTAATAATGATTAGAAAACAAACGTTGGTTATTCTGTTTTTTTATGGCTTGGGGCGATTTGTACAAATACATTTCGGAAAAGCTCGAATCGTTGCGGCATTTTATTGACGCTGATGAGCCGCCGGAAGATCGAGCCGACCGTTTGGCGTTTGAAGCCGAGCGCAGCATTCTGCAATCGCGCGCCGAGCGGGCTTTGCAGCGAATTGCAATGGCGGTTGACGCCCTGCTCGCCGAAGAAATTATTCGCACGCCGAGCGGCAAGGCTTATGTGCCGGAAAAATTTGTTGTCTTTTTAAACCCTCAGGACGACCGCGACTGGCAAGGCAGAAAACGCGAATTTGTACAGCAGGAATTATCGCAAATGATTCTCGCCGAAGCCGAAAAACGAGCCGGAAACAGTGAATTAATCACGAAAAACATCGAAATCGAGCTGCGCGTTGACGGCACGCTCGAAACTAATCTCGTCCGCGTTCAAGCCGTGTTGGAAAATAATCGTGAATTAACCGTCGTCGCTGACAACGAAAAAACATTCGTCGTTGCCGATATGAGAGAACCAAAGGAGCCGACGGGTTTTGAGGAAATTCCGGCTGACGAGCCTTTTTATTCGGTCGAAATCCGGCAGGACGGTAAACTCAAAATTACTGTCCCCGTTTATAAACGCCGCGCAATCATCGGGCGCGGAATGGCGAATTTACCCGCCGATGTGCCTTTGCGCGAATCGGCGATCAGTCGCCGCCAAGCCGTTTTGGAATTGGACGAAAACGGAAAATTCTGGATAACCCACGCCGGCGCGAATCCGACTTTTGTCAGCGACGAGCCGCTCGTTCCCAAAATCAAAACCCCTCTTGCTCCCGAACAGACAATCAAAATGGGAGATTTCGAGTTGCGAATAAAAAAATAACCTTTCATCCTTCATCCGTTAGCAGCGCGGCACGCGGTTTGTTTAGTGCATTTAACAGTACGCTCCCCGTACTATTTTAGAGCAGAGAAATGCTTCCCAGAGATACATTGTTGGATGACCGTTATCGCATTATCGAATTGCTCGGCACGGGCGCGATGGGTTCGGTTTATCTTTCGCTTGATGAACGCTTAAGCTGCAACGTAGCGGTTAAGGGTACGATAATCAAACAGTTCCGGCTCGACTCCGAACAGGAAGCCGAATTGCGTCGCGCTTTCGAGCGCGAAGCCAAATTGCTCGCCAATCTGCAGCACGAAGCGATTCCGCGCGTTGTTGATTACTTCGAATTTGAAGGCGAGCAATATCTCGTCATGGAATATATTCCGGGCAAAGATTTGTTCGAGCTGGCGGAGCGAATGCGTCGGAAGGGTGAGCATTTTGATGTCGTCAAAGTTTCGGATTGGGCTTTGCAGCTTCTCGATGCGCTGGTTTATCTGCATACGCAGCCGGAACCCGTTATTCATAAAGACATCAAGCTCTCGAATATCAAAATCAACGAGCGCAACCGTTTGAAATTGCTCGATTTCGGAATTTCGAAAGGTTATGCAGGCGAAATGACCAAAGTCGACGCGGGAAGCCTGCAAATGGGGACTGAAGAGTATTCGCCGCTTGAACAATTCTTAAAATTCCCAAGCCGCGCGGCGGTAACTTTGCGGCAAGCTCTTTCAATCCATCACGCTGACAAGGTCGAGCAGATTTTAAGTCAAAACACCGACGCCCGCAGCGATCTTTATTCGTTCGCAGTGACGATTTATCGTTTATTGACCGGCAAGCCGCCCGCTGATTATTTGCCGCGCGCTCTTGCTGTTTGGGAAGGTCAGCCTGATCCGCTCGTTCCGGTTCACGAAATAAATCCGGAAGTTCCTGTCCCGGTTTCGAACGTTTTGATGCACGCGCTCGCGCTCGATAAAGAAAACCGTCCGTGGTGCGCCGAAGCGATGCGCGAAGAATTTCAAGCCGCCTGGCAGGAACATTACCGCTCGACCGAAGTCGCAAGACGAGAAGATATTGCCGCCGAAGAACGCGCCGAATTTGAACGCCTGCTGGCTGAAGAACGGCGACGCCGTGAAGAAGCCGAGATTGCGCGGGAGGAAAAAGAGCGCGAATTGGCGGCGATCAATTCGCGCCTTCAGGAAATTACGGCGAGCTTACAGAGCGCCGCTTCACCGCAATCGGCGAACGCTGCATCCTTGCCCGAAAGACGCGGCGGTATTTTGCGTTTTCCGGGCAGAAAATATGTCTGGTTTTTCCTGATTTTTTCGGTTGTTGCGGGCGTGATTTTGTTCTGGCAGGTGCGCGAGGAAACAGCCAAAGCACGTGAGTTTGAGCATCATTTTTCACGCGGCAAAGTTCTGCTCGACGAAAAATCATACGACGCGGCAATTGCCGAATACACCGAAGCGATCAATATCAATCCGAAATCCTCGGATAGCTTTGCCAATCGCGGTGAGGCGTTTCGCAAAAAACAGGATTTAACGCGCGCTTTGCAGGATTACAACGAGGCGATTCGTCTTAACAAACAAAATCTGTTTGCTTTGACGAATCGCGCCGATGTTTATTGTCAATCGAGCGATTTCGACCGGGCATTTGCCGATTTTGCGGAAGTCCAAAAACAAAAGCCGGATTACGATTTTCTCTACGAAAAACGCGGTGCCTGCTACGAAACGCGCGGAATGTACGATGAAGCAATTGCCGATTATTCAAAAGCTCTGACGCTTGATCCTGACGAAACCTGGACTTATTTCAAACGCGGGCTTGTTTATTTTCTGTCGAACAAGGACGAAAAAGCCGTCTCCGATTACACCGAAGTTTTGCGCCGGACGCCGAATGATTATGCGGCTTACGCCAACCGCGGCGCGGCTTATCAACGACTCGGCAACAAAAATCTGGCAGCCGCCGATTTTCAAAAATCCGAAGAGTTAAAAGACGCAAGCGAAAATAAAACAAGTAAAAGATAGAAATTCAACAGATTTAAGAAGTTTTCATCTTTCGCCTTCATCCTTTATTCACTTGCAATTGTGCTACAATCACAGTGTTTTTAAAGTCATCCGTGACAAGTAAAATTTTTTACATTATTCTGTGTTTCTTTGTTTTATTAGATAAAAGTTTAACGGGAGCAGGAAATTGAGCGTTTTAGTTGATCGAAATACGCGCCTTGTCGTGCAGGGCATTACGGGTAAAGAAGGCACTTTTCATACAAAGCAAATGATCGAATACGGCACGCAGGTTGTCGGCGGCGTAACGCCCGGAAAAGGCGGAACGACGCACGAAGGCGTGCCGGTTTTTAATACGGTCGAAGATGCTGTCAAGCAGGCGGGCGCAAACGTGAGCGTGATTTACGTTCCGCCGCCGTTTGCCGCCGACGCGATTATGGAAGCGGCTGACGCCGGACTCCCGCTCGTCGTTTGCATTACCGAAGGGATTCCGGCTGCCGATATGGTGAAAGTCCATCGTTTTCTCGCCGACAAAAAAACGCGCCTGGTCGGACCTAATTGCCCCGGAGTGATTTCACCCGGCAAATGCAAAGTCGGAATTATGCCCGGACATATTCACAAAGAAGGACGCATCGGCGTTGTTTCTCGAAGCGGAACTTTGACTTATGAAGCGGTCGGGCAATTAACCGCGCTTGGTTTGGGACAATCAACGGCAATCGGAATCGGCGGCGATCCGATTATCGGAACGACGCACACCGATGCTCTCAGGCTTTTTCAGGAGGACGACGAAACCGAAGGAATTGTCTTAATCGGCGAAATCGGCGGAACGGCGGAAGAAGAAGCTGCCGCTTACGCCAAAGAAAACGTCACCAAACCGATTGTCGCGTTTATCGCCGGACAAACCGCGCCTCCGGGACGCCGAATGGGACACGCCGGAGCGATTATCGCAGGCGGAAAAGGAACCGCCGCCGAAAAAATGGCAGCGCTTGAAGCCGCTGGAATCCGCGTCGTCAAATCGCCCGCCGACATCGGCGAAACAATGAAAGCCGCGCTCAGCTCGTAAAGTTTTCGGAAGCCGTGAAATTTGAGCACTCGTTCACTGTCAAAGCCGAAGATATTGACCGGCAAGGTCACGTCAACAATGTTCGTTATTTGCAGTGGATTCAAGATGTTGCCGTTGCGCATTGGTTGAGTCGTGCGAACGATGAGCAAAAAGCGCAAATAGCTTGGGTTGTAATGCGACACGAAATTGATTATTTGCGTCCGGCTTTTGAAAATGAGGAAATTGCCGTAATGACTTGGGTTGGTGAACCGCAGGGCGCGAAATGGGAGCGCTTTACCGAAATCCGCCGTGGCGATAAAACTTTAGTCAAAGCGAAAAGCATCTGGGTTGCGCTCGATACGAAAACATTGCGTCCGCGTCGAATTAATACCGAACTTATAAATACTTTCGGATAATTTTTGTGGGAGAAACCAAATGACGGACAACAGTACTTTTTTGCAGCGTTGGTTTGAAGAAGTCTGGTGCAAAGGGCGCGAAGAAGCCATTTATGAGATGTTTGGCGAAAACGGAATTGCTCATGGTTTGACAGACGAAAACGGCAACGAATTACGTGGCGCAAAACATTTTGCTGAGTTTCATAAGAAATTTCGCGCCGCTATTCCCGATATTAAGATCACCGTTGAAGAAACCGTTATCGAAGGCGATAAATTGGCGGGTTTGTGCAAAGTAACCGGAACGCATAAAGGGAACGAAATAGGATTCGCGGCGACCAATAAGCCAATAGAAATTTACGGTTTATGTTTGGTTAAGCTGAAAGACGGTAAAATTGCCGAATCCTGGAATCAATTTGATTTTATGAGTTTGTATCAACAACTTGATGTTGTTGCTTTTAAATAAACATAATTAAATAGAGGAAATAATGTCAGAACAAACAGGAAATCTTACTTTTGGAATTATCAAACCGGACGCGGTGCGCGCCGGGAAATACGGAACGATCATTCAGCGCATTTTAGACAATGGCTTTAAAATTCGCGCGATGAAATTAAAGCATCTTTCGATGAAAGAAGCCCAAGGTTTTTATGCGGTTCACAGCGAGCGCCCATTTTTCGGGGAATTAACCGAGTTTATGTCTAGCGCGCCTTGTATAGTGATGGCGCTCGAAAAAGAAAACGCCGTTAGAGCCTGGCGCGATTTGATGGGCGCGACCAATCCAGCGGAAGCCGCCGAAGGCACGCTTCGCAAAGAGTTTGCCACTTCGATCGGCGAAAACGCCGTTCACGGTTCGGACTCGGAAGAAAACGCAAAAATCGAAATCAGCTATTTTTTCAGTAAAATTGAACTCGTCTAAAACAAAACGACGAATGATGAATGATGAACAATGACTAAAGGTCGCTCATCATTCATCATTTATCATTCATCATTTAAGAATGAAACGCTGCCCAACTTGTCAACGGACTTTCGACGACAATATGAAATTCTGCCAGGCGGACGGTACGCCGCTTGTCTCCGACACCGCCGGCGCGGGCGGAACTACGCAGGACGCGGATTTCGATCCGATGAAAACAGTTCTCGGAACTCCGCCGCCGGTAGATTTGCCGCCGCCTTCGCCCTTTGGTGCGCCAAGTGCGGATTTAGGTTCGCCTTCATTTGGCGATTTGGGCGGCTCGACGCCGCGCGGAGGCGAACCTTCGGGCGGTTTTTCGGATGCACCGCGCACTCCGAGTTTCAAAGAACCGGAGCCGCAGTTCGGGCAAAATTTCGGGCAGCAACCGTTTGGCAATGCGCCTTCCGATTGGAGTCCGCCGCCCGCACCAGCTCCAGGCTGGGGAAATCAGGGGTTGGGGCAAAATACGCCATTCGCGCCTCCGCCAGTTGTTGGTGCGGGAAGTCAAAATCAGGTTATGCCAATCATTTCTCTGGTCACGGGAATAATTTCCCTTTTCTGTTGCTGGCTTTCCCCGATTCTCGGCGCTGCCGCGCTTATTTTGGGTTTTATGGGAATGAACAACGTTAAGAAAAATCCAGCAATGTACGGCGGCAGAGGTTTAGCTCTCGCAGGTATGATTACGGGCGGAATCGGTCTTGCAATTGGGGTGTTGTATTGGATTTTAGTAGTTTTCGGATCAATTGCCGGATAACATCCGGTAAGGTTTTTTGTCAAAAAATAGAGTAGAATATTTGTATGTCACTAATCGGGGATATTATTGATTCGACGAAAGCGATAATTAAAGGAATGAGCGTTACGCTCTCAAAAATTCCTAAGGAAAAATGGACTGTTCAATACCCGGACGATCCGGTTACGCTTCAGCCGCGCTATCGCGGACAGCATCTGCTTCACGTTGACGAAAACGGAAACGAAAAATGCGTCGCCTGCTTTTTGTGCGCGGCAGCTTGTCCTTCGGATTGCATTTACATCGAAGCCGAGGACGATCCGCGTCCATATCCTGAAAGAATCGGCGTTGACGAGCGCTTCGCCCGCGTTTACAACATTGATTACGGGCGCTGCATTTTCTGCGGTTTCTGCGTTGAGGCTTGTCCGAAAGACGCAATTACTCACGGCTACAATTTCGAGATTTCCGTTTATACGAGAGCGGATTTACTCAAAAACAAAGACGACCTTTTGATTACAAAACAAAAGCAGTCGAAAAACTATCGCGTTGCGCTTTCAAGCGAGGACGTTGATTCCGAATACAAAGAAGTCTAAGCAATTTTGGATTTTGGATTTTGGATTGCGGATTGTTTTTAATAAAAAAAGCAGTCCGCATTTTGTTTTTAAAACGATGAGTAAAAACGTTAATTCTGCATTTTTGGCTTTTTTAATTTTAGCTTTCACGCTCGGCTGCAACTGCAACCTGTCCGAATGGATAAACAGCGCGATTCAAACTGCGCCGCCAAGCAACAGCAACACGGCGGTCGTTACAAACGCCAATCGTTCAACAATCGAATCCACGACCGATACGGTTTTAAACCCGGAAAAAACCGGCATCGCGGAATGCGACGAAGTTCTGGCGATGATTGAACAGCAAACGCAAAACGATCCCGAACAAACAATAACCGAACGCCTTGCGCGGCAAGCGGCGAAGAATTTAATTTACAGCCAAGTGCGCGACAATCTGTCGAATATGAACGAGCAAAACCGAGCCAATCTCGCTGGAACTTGTCGGCAGGTAAGAGATAATTTAAACGCTGCTAATCAATAAAACGACCCGAATTTGCTCAGCTAGCGACAAAATCAGTAAGATGTCCGCTTGTTTTAGCAAGGAATATTCTTTAAATTTTTCAAATGATTAAAGCCATTCTCTTTGATTTCAACGGCGTCATCATTAACGACGAGCCGCTGCAAATGAAAGCCTATCAAAACGTTTTAAAATCTGAAGGCGTCGAATTAACCGAACAAAATTATTATGATTCGCTCGGAATGGATGACCGAACCTTTGTCCGCGCGGCTTTTGAACGAGTGAAAAAGGATTTGACCGAGGAAACTCTGGCGCGAATTGTTGAAGAAAAAACCGACGCTCATGCCGGAATGATCGCCGACGAATTGCCGCTTTTTCCCGGAATTGTCAATTTCGTCAAAGAGATGCATTTTCACTACAAGCTCGGCATTGTTTCGATGGCGCGTCGCGTTGAAATCAATTCGGTTTTGCAACGCGCCGATTTAGCGGGTTATTTTTCGGCACTGGTAAGCGCCGAAGACGTGACTGCCTGCAAGCCGGACAAACAATGCTTTGATTTGTGTTTTAGAAAACTCGACGAAACAAGCACAGCGGCTGGAGAATTTCCGCTCAGCCGCGAACAGGTCGTGGTGATTGAAGATTCGCCGCCCGGCGTCGTCGGAGCAAAACGCGCCGGAATGAAAGTTTTAGGCGTTACAAACACCGTCTCCGCCGACGAACTGCGCGCCGCCGGAGCGGACGCCGTCACGAAAAATCTCGCGGATTGGATACCGGAAACAATCGAATTGGTTTTTAGATAAATTTGTAAGTTGTCGCAAAAGCACAACGAACAACGAGCAGCAAACGATAAACAAATGGAAGGTTTTATTGAAATTGAACGCGCCGAATCGAATCCGTTTGATTGCGCGGCTTTTGTCGCTGAAAGAATCGGGAGCGCCGACGGACACGCCGAAGCAATTTCGGCGATCTCGTCGCGTCTGGCGGCAAAAGGCGAGCTTGATTTGGCGGCGCAGCTTGCCGACCAGATTCAAGACCCGCACACGCGCGACATCGCGCTAACTGAGATTGCCGCGCGATGCGCCGAATTTAGCGACGATGAATATGGCGTGCAGCTTTCCGAGGCAATCGAAGAATACGGTTTTCAGCAGCAAGCCCTTTCAAACATCGCCATTAAACAAGCCGAGCGCGGCGCGTTTGAAGAAGCCTTGCAGACCGCCGATTCTCTGGACGATCCGTTTGTGACATTGGGCGAGGTTGCTCTGCGTTTCGCGCGTCGCGGCGAATGGCAGCAGGCGGAAGAAATCATCAGCCGGATAGATTTTCCGACTGTCCGAGTTCAGATTTTAAACGAGCTTGCTTTGATAAAAATCAATCAAAGTGAAGATGCGAGCGAAATTTTGTCGGAATCTCTGGCGGAAACCGAACAAATCGAATTTGTTGAAGAACGAATTCAACTTCTGCTCGAAATCGCCGCACGCCGCATTCAAGCCGGACAACGGGACGAAGCTTTTTCGATTTTGGAAAATGTACGTCAGCTCTCCGACGATTTGGAAGGACGTTTCCGCGATCAAATTTTGACTCAAATCAGCGGACTTTACGCGCACGCCGGAAATTTCGAGCAAGCCGAAAAAATGCTGCCGCCTATTGCCGACAAACAGCAGACGGCGCTCGCGCACGCGGCGATCGCGCTCGAACATCAAGCCGCAGGCGATACCGAAAAAGGCGTCCAATCGCTCGAAGAAGCTTACGCAGTTTTAAAATCGCAGCCCGACCGCGAAATCCGCGACAGCCGCGCTCGTTTTAATTTAATGGCGACAATCGCCGTTCGTCTGGCTCAATTCGGAAAACCCGAACGCGCAATCGAAATCGCGCTCGAAAACCCGATTGACGAAATGCGTAATTCGGCTTTGGGACAAATCGCCGCCGTTTGCGCTGCTGGCAGCAAAGACGAATTAGCCGCGCAAGCCGTTAATTCAATCGGAGATTTGGCGCCGCGCGCGGCAGCTCTGGTTTTGGTCAGCGACGGCGAGATCAAAAACGGCGACGCCGAAAAATCTTTGCAAACTCTTGCCGAAGCTCATTCTCTCGTTGAAGAAGTCGAACAATTACCGGCGCGCGTCACGGTTTTAAACGATATTGCCGTCCGCTGTGTCGAACGCGGTGAACGCGAGCGCGCCCGCGAAGTTTTGCGCGAAAATCTCGAAATCATCCGCATTATTCTGGACGAAACTCAGCAGGCAATTTCGCTCGCCAACACTGCGGAAATTTACGAAAAATTTAATCTCGAACTCACCGACGCGGAAACCGGGATTTTGCGAATGATTGTTCGCAAAAAACTGTAAAACTAATGAGAAGCAGAGAGAAGAAAAACTAAAGATTTGTTTTTTTCTTCTCCTTGCATCTCGGCTTTTCGATTTGAACTTAAATTTCAAACGCCCGAATCGCAGCCGCAAGCTCGCGTTCGAGGCGTTCACGTTCGGCGGTTAAGGTTTGCCGTTCTTTCGTGATTTGTTCGATTCGGGTTTCCTGCTCGTTGGCTTTGGTGATGTAGCGGTTAATTAATTGTTTTGCTTCGGGCGTTTTCGCCAGAGTTTCGATATTTTCGCGCAATCTGGATTGGTCTTCGCCGATTTCGTTTGCTTCGGCTTCGAGCGTTTTTAATTTCTCCTCAATTTCCCCAACACGGGCGCGCAAATCAATCAGTTTCTCAAGCTTTTGCCGCACTTCATCATTAATCGAACGCTGCCGGATAAACAAATCCAAATTGTCGCGCGACAATTTAGTCAATTGATAGCTGTCCATCAAAGCCTGCCGTTCAGTGACGGGAAACACAACTTTTTCAAACGGTTTTAGCGCAATGCGAAAACGATAATAACTTTGCGTCGTTTCAGCCGGACTTGCCGTATCGTTTGACAAACGCCAGTTTTCGCGCACGGGATGTTCGAGATAAATGGTGCGGGCGCGTTCGGTTTGATTTTGCAGCGTGTAAATTTTTCGGTCGGTTTTAAAATAATGAATCTGAAACGCGCCGTTCGCGGCTTTGACTAATTTTGCGGGCTCGCGGTTTTCTTCCTGTTTGACTTGGACGAGCGTCTCCAAATCGAGAGCAAACGAGACGAGCCGTTCTTCCGCTGGTTTCAAACGCTCCATCAGCGACTCGCCCGCGTAAGCGTTGCGTTCAAAGACCGTCAGCGCGCCGTTTTCAAACGTCAAATCGGTGGTGTTTTTGAGCAGAAGCCCGCTCATCGGTCTGTCTTCGCGCACTTGTTGGTTGTAAACCGAAATCCGCTCGCCGTCCATTTTCGTCTGCACGATCGGAATCAAAGCCGAACGATTACGCGGAACGGAAACCGGCTGAACCACCGTGTATTCAAACAAATCTCCGAGCCTTTCGCCTTTCGCGGCGGTTTCAACGCCCGAATTTTCGCTCGCCAAAACATCGCTCAGTTCGGTTTTCATGTCCGGTTCTGGAGGCGCGATGCCAATTCCGCCGCCACTTCCTGATCCATAACCGCTCCCGCTTCCGCCGCCAAAACCAACACCTCTTTCAACTTGCACGCCTGGCTCATAAATTTGCGGTTCAAGGCTTAAATCTTCGGGAATTTCAACAATCGGGCGATGACGAAAAAGCGGGGATTGCAGTGGTTGGATAAATGATATGGGCGAACCGGAAACAAGCGACAAATTCACTTCGCGCCAATCTTCGTCGGAAACGTTGTCAACAATCGCCCAGCCTTGAAAAAACGGTTTTCCGTCTTTGTCGAGAACAACACGATAAGTCGTTTTCCAAATTGGCGCGGCGATTGTGTAGCTGACGACTAATTCGCGAGTGTTCGCGCCTTCGCTCGTGACGGTGATTGTTTTCGCATCTTTGCGCCGCGCCGAAGCCGAGACGGCGGCAAATTCGTTTACGTCTTTCCGCGTAGCATCGTCGAGCAATTTTACGGAACGAATTTCTGCCAAATCAAAACTAGCAATCTCGCCGTTTTCTCCGGCGACAACGAGCGAATAATTTATCGGAGTTGCGGTCTTTTCCGATTCTAATTCCTCACCATCTTTTGATTTCTTCGTTGATTCTTTAACGGTTTGCCGCTTCTCCACAGTCAAAATCGCACCCATTGCGGTTTGTTTGGGCGAAACGACTGAAACTCTTGTGCCTTGCAATTGCGATAAAATTTGAGCCAGACCTCCGGTTGTTTCCGTGCCGGTTTCGGCTTCGACTTTAAAAGGAATTTCCGCCATTCTTGCTGAAGGCGGCGCGCTTGAATTGTAGCTGACCGCGCCGATTCTGCCTTGTCCCAAATCGAGCACGACCATTGATTTCAAAACGTCGTCAATCTGCGATTGCGTAAAAGAAAGATTGATTTCTGCCCTGCCGGAAATTGTTCCGCGCCGCTCTATATAAGCGACGCCGTTTGAATAAAGAATCACGCGGCAAATCGGCAAAACCTGTTCGTTAGTAGTTTGCGCGATTTGTTTTGAAACTTGCGTTTTTCGCGGATTAACGCGCGTTTGAGCGTTTGCGGCTGTCGGCAGGCACACTGCGACCAGCACGAGTAAGAATCTAAATTTCATCTTTAAATCTCTCGCTTTCGAGTTCCAGTCTTTTTAGATACTGATTTTTATTTTTTGTTTCCGCGAAAAACGTGGAGTTGTGACGAGTGAGACTGAAAGGCGGTTGCTTTTACACTAAAGAAACTTACCCGTACAAATTAAGAAAGGACGCGAGATTTGGTTACAATTTTAAAGGCTATGCAAGTTGCCGCGTAACAAAGAATCACTGCGGCTAACACAATTTGTCCAGTCTGTTCTGGATAATTTTGGATATGAAAGCCATACCATTCATCAGGTTTAACCAATTTATAAGTTTCTTCTTCGTTATTCGCCAAATAACCGAAAACTTTAAGAAACTCAAAAACAAAATTGTAAACTAAAGGAGTTGAAAGAATAATTGCGGTAATATCGCTCCACCATTTTCCAGTCCATAATCCAAAAGCCGCAATAAGAACTGTGAATGCCACGTACCAATTATCGCCCCAATACCGAAAGCATCCTGAGCCAAATTTTATTGGAACGTAAAGAAAATTGAGCAAAGCTAAATAAACTAAGATTGATTTCGGATGAATCGCCATCCAGAGAAACTCTTTAACCTGTTTATTCTGCTCAATCATGGGCTTAACTTATCACAACGTTGAAGACGGCGAAATCTAAAACAATTTATCAGCTATCAAGAATTTACGCTTTTTCTAAATTAGCGTATTTTTCGATCAATTTTTTCTGCCCAAAACCGGGAAAGCTGACTGTTAATTTGGCGTCATCGCCGCTTCCTTCGCGGCGCAGGACGAGACCTTTGCCGTATTTCGGATGTTTGACGTATGTACCGGGCAAAAATCCGCTTTGGTCTTTGAGTTTGGTGCTTTTTTCGCCGGGCGCAGGTTTAATGATTTGCGGTTTTGGCGAGCCGAAAGAAAAATTCGGGCGTTCGGGCTGTTTCGGAGTTTGGGAGTTGGATTTCGGACTTTGATTGCCGCCGCGATTTTTGAAGAATTCGCCGATGGCGTCGGCGGAATTGTATGTTTTTCCAGTGTAAGTTGAGCGAGGTTTGTCGGATTCGCCTTTGAGCGCGCGCAGGGCTTCTTTGTTCGATTTGGTCGCCGGATTTTTGGCGAACGAGAGCCAGGAACCTCCGCCGCGCGTCATATCTTCGATTAAATCGAGCGGCAATTCGTTTAAAAACGGCGAAGGCTCGGCTGCCAAATCTTCGCCGTAAACTCGCCGGCGCATCGCGTGCGTGACGTACAAAAGCCGTTCGGCGCGCGTGATGGCGACGTAAGCGAGGCGGCGTTCTTCTTCCATTTCCTGAGGATTGCCAACCGAACGCGAATGTGGAAAAACGCCTTCTTCCATTCCGGCGAGAAAAACGACGGGAAATTCCAAACCCTTCGCCGCGTGAACCGTCATCAGTGTGACGGGCGCGTTGCGGTCGAATTTGTCGGTGTCGGAAACAAGCGCTGCGTGGTCAACAAAATCTCGTAGCCCGCTGCCGCCGTTTTTGTCGTAATCAACCGCCGCATTTACCAATTCCTGCAAGTTTTCCAGACGCGCTTCGGCTTCTTCGTTGTTTTCGAGCCGCAAAGCGCCGCCATAGCCGGTTTCTTCAATCGCAGCAACGACGACTTGCGAGACAGGCTCGCCGGTTTTCGAAGCGTCCACGACTTTTTGCACCAGACGATTGATGATTTGTTGAAATTGCCGCAGCGAAGTCAGAGCGCGGGCGTTTAATTTCTGTACGGTTCCATCCGGCGGATCGAGCGCGACTGCAATCGTTTCCCAAATCGAAACGCCGTAATCGCGCGCCTGAAGCTGCAATTCATCGAGCGTCGTTTTCCCCAAACCGCGCGCCGGAGTGTTGATAACTCGCAGAAGCGCAATCGAATCGTGCGGATTTAAAGCCAGTTTTAGATAAGCAACAATGTCTTTGACTTCGGCTCGCTCATAAAACGAAAAACCGCCGACGATGTTGTATTCGATTCGTTCGCGGCGCAAAGATTCTTCAAAAACACGCGATTGCGAATTTGTGCGATAGAGAATCGCAAATTTCGCGTTTGGATCGCGGAGCATTATTTTTTTTATCTCGACAGTGATAAAACGCGCTTCGGAATCCGCATCGTAGGCTTGAAAATAACGAATCGCGTCTCCGCCTTTTTGTGCCGTCCAGAGCTTTTTCTCTTTGCGCTCGGTGTTGTTTTTAATAACCGAATCGGCGGCTTCTAGAATGTTTTGCGTTGAGCGGTAATTTTGTTCGAGCCGAATCGTTTTCGCTTTCGGGTAATGCTCTTCAAAATCCAGAATATTGCGAATGTCCGCCGCTCGAAAGCGGTAAATTGATTGATCCGGGTCGCCAACTACGCAAATGTTTTGCTGCTTTTCGGTTAAAAGCCTGATTAGCGCAAATTGCAGAGGGTTTGTGTCTTGATACTCGTCAACCGAAACGTATTTGAATTTATCGTTGTATTTCTCGCGCGTTTCCTGCGAACGGCGGAGAAGCTGAACCGTGCGAATCAGCAAATCGTCGAAATCGAGCGCGTTGTTATTTCTGAGGCGTTCTTCGTAAAGTCGAAAAACGCGGGCGATTGCCGCCCGACGTTCGTCGTTGTAATCAGAACCGGCGGAATAACTATCAGGATTTTCGCCGCGATTTTTTGCGCCGGAAATTGTGCCCTGCACAACGCGCGGCGAAAGTTGTTTATCGTCGTAGCCCAAATCCTTAATGCAGGTTTTGAGTAATCTCTGCTGGTCGTCGGTGTCGTAAATCGTAAAAGAACGCGTGTAGCCTTCTTGTAAGTGTTCGATATCCTGTCGCAAAATGCGGACGCAGAGGCTGTGAAAAGTAGAAATCAAAGGCGCAGCTTCGAGCTTTAAGTTTTGCTGTCGCAGGATCTTCTCAACACGCTCGCGCATTTCTCCCGCGGCTTTATTGGTAAACGTGACGGCGAGAATGTTGTAAGGATTAACCTGTTTTTCGGCAATTAAGTAAGCAATGCGAACGGTGATTACGCGTGTTTTACCTGAGCCAGCGCCAGCGAGAACCAGAAGCGGACCTTCAGTCGTTGTTACGGCTTCGCGCTGCTGCGGGTTGAGTGAAGATAAAAGATTGTTCATTTAATTAATTTTTGAATCGCTTTAAATTGCTCGTGCCTTGAATCGCGCATCAACTCGAACAGAGCCATTTCGACCGAAGACAAAATCGCTCCGCTCGCCTGCATTTTTGCAAGACCGATTTGTTTGTTTTCCGCAGCGCGCGATGAAATGCAATCGGTTAAAAGATGTGTTTGAAAACCCTGCGCGAGTAAATCGTGGACTGTTTGATTGACGCAAACGTGCGCTTCGATTCCGGCGACGATGATTTGCCGCGCGCCGATTTTTTCCAAATGTTCGACAAAAGCATTTGCGCCGCAAGACGAAAATGCTGTTTTCTCGAAGATTTCGGTTTCGTTGGTCAAAACTTCCATTATTTCCGCGATTGTTCGCCCTAAGCCTTTCGGATATTGTTCCGTAACCAAAATCGGAATGTTTAAAAGCTGCGCGCCTTGAGCGAAAACGGCAGTTCGACGAGCAATTTCGCCAAAATCCGCAATGCTTTGCCGAAACGCCTCCTGCACATCAATGATTAGAAGCACGCTTTTTTCAGGTCGTAAAACGTTTTGGTGCATAATATAGGCGAGCTTTAATTTTTCTCCGGAGCCGCGTCTTCCGCTTTCTTTTTTTTGGCTTCGTTTTTCGATTTCATTTCGCGTTTGTATTGCCGGAAAAAAATATAAACTGCTGTAAAAGCAATTATCAAAACTATCGTCATATAACCGACGATCAGATACAATTCCGCAGTTCCTGAATTCATAAACAACCCGAATTATAACAAACCGACAGTAGAGATTGACAAAACCGCTCCGCAGTTTTTAAATTTAGCTGTACGGCATTCCGGGATGGTGTAATGGCAGCACGCCTGACTCTGGATCAGGAAATTGGGGTTCGAGTCCCTGTCCCGGAGCCAATCATTTTTAATAAACCTCATGCGGAATTCGGTTTTCCGCATTTTTTGTCAATGTACGATGAAAGCCTAATTTCAACTGATGCGGCGCTTTGGCACGAAACCAGAGTGCGCGTGCGTTATTCGGAAACCGACAAAATGGGCGTCGTTTACCACGCCAATTATCTCGTTTGGTTTGAAATCGGGCGTACGGAATATTGTCGCGCACGCGGTTTTTCGTATCGCAATATGGAGGAACAGGACAACGCTTTTCTGGTCGTTGCCGAAAGTTATTGCCGCTATAAATCGCCCGCTTATTACGACGACGAAATTGTCGTCCGCACGCGCATCAACGAAATGAAAAAACGCAGCCTGCGTTTCGGTTATGAAATTTACCGGCTTGCCGACGGCAAAATTTTAGCTGAAGGTGAAACAACCCACGTTGTAACCGATTCCGAAAACCGCGTGCGATCTTTTCCGCCTGAATATCAGGAAATGCTTCTCTTGCCGAATACTGTAAGTGATAGAATACACACTTCAAAAATTCCCGAAGATCAAGCGCCGAGCTAACGAGTCGTAAATTACGAAATATGAGTTAATTTGAGCCTTTCAATATTGAGCGCTTTTCCCGTTTCTTCATCAACGTCAATCACTACAGCGCAAATCCAAACATTTCCTTCAGCGTGTCCGGCACGTTTGCCGGGAACGTGCGTAAAACGGTAAATCACGTCGTCTTTGTTCATCCCGATCACGCCATTGTAGCTCCCGGTCAAGCCGATATCAGTAATGTATGCGGTGCCGCCGGGCAAAATCCGTTCATCGGCAGTCGGAATATGAGAATGGGTGCCGACGACCGCCGACACGCGCCCGTCCAGAAACCAACCCATAGCGCATTTTTCGCTCGTTGCTTCGGCGTGAAAATCAACCAGACGAACTTTGACCGTTTCGGGCAATTCGTTGATGATTGAATCGGCGGCGCGGAACGGGCAATTTGCATTCGGAGCCATAAACACGCGCCCGATAAAATTCATTACTGCAAAGGGCACGCCTTGTTTTGTTTCTCCAATATAAACTCCGCTTCCGGGTGTTCCTGCCGGATAATTTGCCGGGCGCGTGACGCGAAGCTCTTTCTGGTAATAAACGGCAGATTCGGGTTTGTCGAAACTGTGATTGCCGCCGGTCATTGCGTCAATTCCGTGTTGAAACAATTCTTTCCCAGCCGGTTCGGTAATAGAAGAACCGTGAACAGCGTTTTCGCAGTTCATTATTGCTAAATCAATTTCGTATTGCTCGCGTAAATCCTGAATGCGTTCGAGAACCGCTTGTCTGCCGGGACGCCCGAAAACGTCGCCGATAAATAAAATCCTCATAAATAAAAAGTAAATCGTGAATCGTCAACAGTAAATCGTTTTTTTGATTACGATTCACTATTTACGATTCACGATTCACCGACAAAGGGAATCCGCGAAAGCCGTGCCGGAAGCCGTAATTGAACCTGTTCTCAACAGGTGGGTGGCTTTTAATAGAAGCCGCGATTATTAGTCGCCTTTCGCTGAAGGCAACACAAATCGGCGGCGTCAGCCTCCCTTAAATTACGACATTGGCTCAATCGTTGTACTTTCGGTACACGCGCCTCGCAGAAAGCTGTAAGCCCTCTGTCGATTTTTATAATACCACGCTGAAACGCCTGTAATAAAGCGCGTCAAACGCAAATTTTTCTAATTTTAAACTTGACTTTTTAGCTCGGAAGATTCTGCGGTGGTTCGAGATTTCCGGTTTGCGGTTTTAACAAACGGTCGAGCATTTCGGCGCATTCGGCGCTGCGCGAAGCGAGCTGCTGGTCAACCGATTCATGAACGGCTTTTAATCGGTGCAGTTCGTCGGCGATGTGCAAAGCGGCTAAAATCGCCACTTTAAGCGAATCAACCGTTAAAGTTCCGTGCGCAATTTCGCGCATTCTGCTGTCAACGAAATCGGCGAGTCGCATAATATATTCGCTGTCGCCGTCAGAGCGGATGCTGTAAGTTTGATTGTAAATCTCGACACGGATTGATTGAGGTGGTTCGTTTTTGTTGCGGTTGCTGCCAATCATAAAACCGTTTCCGTTGTTTTTCATCTGCGCATTACTTCAGCCATTTCCGGGTCAATCACCGCGATTGCATCCAGCATAGCTTCGACCTTTAAACGAATTGTATCGCGTTCGGACAAAAGACGTTCGACTTGTTCTTCGAGACGGGATTTTTCTTCAAGCAGGCTGCTGACCTGATGCCGAATTGACGAAATCTCCTTTTCAAGACGATCTTTTTCCTCGCGCAAATTCTTGGCGACTTCGATGGTGCGATAAATCTTGTCTTCAAGATGCGAAAATTTTTCTAATCCGGGTAATCCGCCCATCGTTTATCTCCAATAATTTTACTTTGCTGCAATAATAATCGCCTGATTATGCGACGAATTTGCAAGATAAAGCAAGCCCTTTTGATTCTTAATCGCAAATCTCAAATTTGGAACTCCAAATTTGAGATTTGCGATTGCTTAGAACCTAAGCTTCGCTCCGAATTTTTCTTCAATAGCTTGCAATATGTGAGCTTGAGCGCTTTCCGCCTCTTCTTCGCGCAAGGTTCTGTCATCCGCGCGAAACTCGAAACGCAATGTCAGCGAACGCTCATCATCGGCAACGCCCTTGCCTTCGTAAACGTCAACAAATTCAACGCGCCGCCAATGCTCGACATTCAAAGATTCAATAAAGGCGCGAATTTCTCCGAACGAAATGCTGCGTTTGACGAGCAGAGAAACGTCGCGCAGCATTGAAGGATGTCGCGGGAGCGGTTTGTACAAAATTGGCGCGGGCGTTGATTTCAACAATTTTTCCAAATCAAGCTCGGCAACAAAAACCGGCTGACGAAATTTATATTCCTGTGCGATTGAATCGGTAAGCTTGCCGATTGAACCGATGGTTTCATTTCCAAAAAGAATTTCCGCCGCCTGACCTTCGCGCAAATGCTTAGCTCCAGCGGTACGAAATTGCAATTCCGGCAGATGCATCACAGAAACGGCGGCTTCGAGCACGCCTTTCGCGTCGTAAAAATCAAGCTCACGAATCGGCTCAGCTTTACCGGCGTGGATTTCGCCGCCCGTCACGACAATCGCAAACGCTTCTTTTTCAGTCGGCAGCTCGCCAATTCCTCCGCGTCCGGCAAAGATTTTTCCGATTTCAAACAAGCGAATGTTTCGCTCGCCGAAATTTAGATTTGTTCTTAGTGCATCGAGCAATCCGGGCAGCAAAGTCGGGCGCATTCTAACAGCGCCTTCGATAATCGAGTCACGCAAGGTGACGAATTTTTCAGTTGCAAATTCATCAATCAAACCGGGCAGCAATTCGAACGTTTCATCGTGTTTTGCATCAATAAAGCTGTAAGAAATCGCTTCGTTAAAACCCGAACTTGTCAACGTTTGCCGCAGAGCTTTCTTTTGCGGTTCGGTCGGCTGATACTCACCCGCGCCGAAAGCCGGAGGTAATTCTTCGGCGATTTGATCATAACCGGCGTGTCTGGCGATTTCTTCAACCAAATCTTCTTCAATCGAAACATCATGACGCCAGGTCGGAGCGACAAACGTGATGCTTTCCGCTTCCGGATTTTCGCGCATTTTAAAACCGAGCGCGGTCAGAATTTGCAGCATCTTTTCCGGCGCAACTTCGACGCCAGTTAACTCTTTAACGCGCGAAGCCCGAAACGGAATTTCAACAAGCGGTTGCGGATTCGGATAAACGTCAACGAATTCGCCTGCTTCACCGCCTGCAATTTCGCAAATCAATTCGGTCGCGCGATTCGAAGCGCGAATCAGATTTTCCACGTCAACGCCGCGTTCAAAGCGATAAGCCGCTTCGGTCGTCAAACCGAGCGCGCGCGAAGTCCGGCGAATTGATTCGCGTTTGAAATAAGCCACTTCGAGCAAAACATCGGTTGTTTCTTCAGAAATGCCGGAAAACTCTCCTCCCATCACGCCGCCGACTGCAACAGGCTTTTCGGCGTCACAAATCAGCAGCATCTCCGTACCGAATTTGCGTTCAACTTCATCAAGCGTTTTCATCGTCTCGCCCGCTTTTGCGCGGCGGACGACAATTCGATTTTCCGCCAATTTATTCAAATCAAAAGCGTGCATTGGATTTCCGAGTTCGAGCATTACGTAATTCGTAATATCCGCCACGTTATTAACCGAACGCTGCCCGATTGCTTCCAAACGCTTGATCAACCAATCGGGCGACGCGCCGATTCTGACGTTTCTGATAATTCGCGCCGTAAAACGATGACACAAATCCGGATCTTCGATTGTGACGAGATTTTCGTTCGTTGTTCGTTGTTCGTTGTTCGTTGAATTTGCGACTTTTAATTTCGCATTTTGAATTGCCGCCAATTCGCGAGCGGTGCCGAGATGCGAGAGCGCATCGCCGCGATTCGAAGTTAGATCAACGTCCAAAACAAAATCGTCGCCGTTCGGATGAATGCCTTCGACCGCCAAGCCGACGCTAGTTAATTTCTCCGCCGTTTCCTGTGGAGATAAATCAATTTCTACTAAATCTTTAAGCCAGTTATAACTAATATTCATCGAGCTTTAATCTTTAATTTTAATAAGTTTGCCAAAAATAGAATTTGTTCCAACCCACCCGTTTATCAATCCGCGATTATTTCCGATTTGAAAGTGCGAGCCTTGAATTGCTTTTATCAAATGCAAATATTCGTTTCCATTTACTTTGCACAAAACAATATCGCCTTTTTCTAAAGCCGCAAAATCTTGAATCGGCACAACAGTGCAAAGCTGACCGGATTCGATTTTGCCTTTCATTGAATGCCCGCAGGGGCGAAAGGAAACTGTTTCACCATTTTTGAGTTTTTGAATATAAGGCGTCGCCCAACCCATTTACTTAAATTGCTCTAAAAATCGCACGTCGTTTTCGAACATCAGCCGAATGTCGTCGAGCGAATACATCAAAGCGCACATTCTTTCCAGCCCGAAACCAAAGGCAAAGCCCGAATAAACTTCCGGGTCAACACCGCAGGCTCGCAAGACGTTTGGATGCACCATTCCCGAACCGCCGGCTTCGATCCAGCCCGAACCTTTGCACGGGCGGCAGCGTTCTCGTTCAAATGTTCCTGTTCCGCCGCATTTGAAGCACGAATAATCAAACTCGGCGCTCGGTTCAGTGAAAGGGAAATATGATGGGCGCATTCGTACTTTTGCTTCTTTGCCGAACATTCGCCGCACCCATTCGCCGATTGTGCCTTTCAGATGCGCCATTGTGATGCCTTTGTCAACGCACAAGCCTTCTATCTGGTGAAACATTGGCGTGTGCGTCAAATCAGGCGTATCACGACGGAAAACTCTGCCCGGCGCGATAATGCGAATTGGCACGCCGCGCCGTTCCATCGCGCGGATTTGCACGGTCGAAGTCTGCGAGCGGAGAGCGAAACCGCCGGTCGTGTAAAAAGTGTCCTGCGATTCGCGCGCCGGATGTCCTTCGGGAATGTTTAGCGCGTCGAAGTTGTAATAATCGGTTTCAATCTCGCGGTCGTCTTCGATTGCGTAGCCCATCGAAACGAAAATGTCTTCGATTTTCTGACGCAACAACGTGATCAAATGCAGATGACCTTCAGCCGGGCGTTTTCCCGGCAAAGTCACGTCAATCCGCTCGCGTTCGATTTTGGCTTGCGCGATAAAACTTTTGAGTGCCGTTTCGCTTTGGTCGAGCTTTTCAGCGATTTCTTTTTCAATCGTTTGAACAAACTGCCCGAATGCTCCGCGTTCTTCGGCTGGGACGCGACCTATTAGTTTTTTCGTCGCCGCCAAATCCGATTTTTTTCCCGTGTGGCGAACGCGCAGATCAGCCAATTCGCGCTGCAAATTTTCCGCCTCGCTCAAATTAAGACCATTAAGAACGCCGCTCTGTAAATGAGCGAAGCGTCCGAACTCCTGCTCGAACGCTTCGCGCACGGCTTCGACCTGTTTTCTTTCCTCAGACATTTCTACTCTCCGCTTTTTTCACCTTTATAATTAAGGCTGGAAACCATAACTCCATTTCTTCTAAAGTCAAAATTGATTCTAGCATAGGAAAACTTTAGTTAATAAAAGCTGCAAGACCCGTTTTGAGTTTTGTAACGGCAATCAATTACAGACGGTTTATCGTTTGCTATCATAATCACTAACTTGAGGATTTGAGAATGAAAGCAATTGTCAAAAGCAAAGCCGAGCCGGGTTTGTGGCTCGAAGACGTTCCCGAACCGGAAATCGGAATTAATGATGTTTTGATACGCGTCAGGAAAACCGGAATTTGCGGAACCGACGTTCACATTTACAATTGGGACGCTTGGGCGCAAGCGACGATCAAAGTTCCGACCGTTCTCGGACACGAAATCGTCGGAGAGATTGTTGAAGTCGGCTCGAACGTCAATGATTTTTACGTCGGCGACGTTGTCAGCGTCGAAGGTCATCTTGTCTGTGGTCGCTGCCGGAACTGTCTCGCCGGTAGGCGTTACAAATGCGCGAACACGCTTGGCGTCGGTGTTCAGACCAACGGCGGCTTCGCTGAGTATATCGCCGTTCCGATGACAAATGTTTGGAAACACGATCAGGATATAAATCTGGAAGTCGCGGCGATTTTCGATCCATTCGGCAATGCGGTTCACACAGCGCTGGCATTTGAAGTTTTCGGCGAAGACGTTTTGATTACCGGCGCCGGACCAATCGGAATTATGTCGGCGGCAGTCGCCAAACACGCGGGCGCGCGGCACGTTGTCATCACGGACATCAATCCGCATCGTTTGGAACTGGCGCGAAAAATGGGCGTCACAATGGCGGTTGATGTGCGGGAAACTTCGATTGCCGATGTGCAAAAGCAGCTCGGGATGAAAGAAGGTTTCGATGTCGGAATGGAGATGTCCGGCAGTCCGGTGGCTTTCCGTGAAATGCTTGCCAATATGACACACGGCGGAAACATCGCCTTTTTAGGAATTCCGTCCGAAGAATTTGCGGTTAATTGGAAAACCGTTATTTTTAATATGCTAACCGTCAAAGGTATTTACGGGCGCGAGATGTACGAAACGTGGTATCAAATGAGCGTTTTGCTCGAAGGCGGTTTGGATATTTCGCCTGTAATTACGCATCGTTATTCATACAAGGATTTTGAAAAAGGGTTTGAAGTAATGCGCGAGGGGAACAGCGGCAAAGTTATTCTTGATTGGAGCGAAATTTAATAATGTACGGCACTGTTCAGAAACAAATTGAAAATCAATTAAACGAAATCAAAGAAGCCGGGCTTTATAAATCCGAGCGCGTGATTGAAAGCCCGCAGGACGCCCGAATCAACGTCTCGCAGCACACAGTTTTGAATATGTGCGCGAACAATTATCTGGGTTTGTCAGATCATCCGGCGATTTTGGAAGCCGCGCACAAAGGTTTGGAAGAATGGGGTTACGGATTGTCGTCCGTCCGGTTTATCTGCGGTACACAGGCGATTCACAAAGAGCTTGAACGCAAAATCAGCGAGTTTTTAGGCACTGAGGACACGATTCTTTACACTTCGTGTTTTGACGCCAACGGCGGGCTGTTTGAAACCGTTTTGAGCGCGGAAGACGCCGTGATTTCTGACGAATTAAACCATGCCAGCGTGATTGACGGAATTCGTTTGAGCAAAGCCCAGCGTTTTCGTTATCGCAACAGCGATATGAACGACCTGGAAGACAAGTTGAAAGAAGCAGCGGGAGCTCGTTTTCGGATGATTGCTACTGATGGCGTGTTTTCGATGGATGGATTTATCGCCAAACTCCCGGAAATCTGCGATCTTGCGGAAAAATACGACGCGATGGTGATGATTGACGATTCACACGCAGTCGGATTTATGGGTGCGCACGGGCGCGGAACGCACGAACATCACAACGTAATGGAGCGCGTTGACATCATCACCGGAACCCTCGGCAAAGCTCTTGGCGGCGCGAGCGGCGGTTATACGAGCGGACGCAAGGAAATCATAGACCTTTTGCGCCAGCGTTCGCGTCCGTATTTGTTTTCAAACTCAGTTGCGCCGCCGATTGTCGCCGCTTCAATCAAAGCGATTGATTTATTGAGTGAATCAACCGAACTGCGCGACAAACTGCAATCCAATACCCAATATTTTCGCGAAAGTTTATCTTCAGTTGGATTGGAAATCGTGCCGGGCGAGCATCCGATTGTTCCCGTGATGCTCGGCGATGCGGTTTTGGCTGGGAAAATGGCTGATTTGCTGTTGCAGAAAGGCATCTACGTGATCGGATTTTCCTATCCGGTGGTGCCGAAAGGAAAAGCCCGCATCCGCACGCAGGTTTCCGCCGCGCACTCGCGTGAAGATTTGGATTTTGCGGTCGAAAAATTCGCCGAAGCGAAAGCAGAACTAGGAATGTAAAAGAGAAAAAGCGCGAGGTTTTATCGAAAACCTCGCGCTTTTTGTATATTGGTTTTCAACGTTTAAGCCGCAGGTTGTTTGTTATCAAGCGCGGTTTTAACTTGCCCAGCCAAAGCTGTAAACGCTTCGGGCTGTTTCGCCGCCAAATCGGCGAGAACTTTTCTGTCCAATTCGATTCCGGCGACTTTCAAACCGTGCATGAACTGCGAATAGTTCATTCCGTTCAGACGCGCAGCAGCGCCGATGCGGATAATCCACAGCTTGCGGAAATCTCTCTTTTTGCGTTTGCGTCCGACATACGCGAATTTAAGCGCGCGCTGAACCGATTCGCGTGCCTGACGATAAAGTTTCGATTTTGTTAAATAATAGCCTTTAGCTAATTTTAATATCTTTTTGCGTTTCTCAAGACGCTTATTTCCACGTTTTGCTCTTGGCATAATTTCCTCGAATTCGGAATGGAGAATGTAGAACGGATTCCTAATTCTCAATTCTAAATTTTCAATTCTAAATTCAATTAATCTCTTCCGTACGGCAACATCCGCGCAACTTTATCGTGGTCTGCCTCAGAAACATAAGTATCAATATCGAGATTGCGTTTCCGCTTCGATGTTTTGCTGGTTAAAATGTGTCGGGCGTGCGAATGTCCGCGTTTGAATTTGCCCGAAGCACTCTGGCGAAAACGCTTTTGCGCGCCTTTGTGTGTTTTTAATTTCGGCATAATAAAATTACTCCCTCAATTTTCGATCTAAATCAGTCTGCGAAACTTCAAAAAAATATTTACTCGCAGACAAAAATCTTTATTCGCTCGGTTTTGAGCCTTCATCGCCGCCCGGTCTTTCAGGCTTGGGCTTATCGGCTTTCACCGGTTTGGCTTTTTTCGGATTCAGAATGGTAAACATCTGATAGCCTTCCATTTTCGGCGCGACTTCGACATCAGCCATATCTGACAAATCCTGAATCAAACGAGCCAGAATTTTAGCGCCCAGCTCGCGGTGAGCCATTTCGCGCCCGCGGAAGGCAATCGCCGCGCGCACTTTATCACCGTCGGCTAGCCATTCGCGCGCGTGTTTGACGCGATACGAGTAATCGTGGTCGTCGGTGCCGGGGCGGAATTTGATTTCTTTGACTGTGACCGTCGCCTGCTTTTTCTTGGCTTCGTTCGCGCGCTTTTTGGCTTCGTATTGAAACTTGCCGTAATCAATGATCTTGCAAACCGGCGGCTGCGCGTTCGGCGCAATTTCAACCAAATCCATTCCTAGCTCGCGCGCTCTACGAATCGCGTCGCGGGTGTCCATGACACCGAGCTGTTCGCCTTCTTCTGTCACCACACGCACCGCCGGAACGCGAATGCGTTCGTTAACGCGCTGTGCAGGTTCCTTGCGCTGAAAATTGCGATTACCGCGTCCTCTAAAACCGTTTGCTATATGTTTGTCTCCTTATCGGCAGCTCCGAGCTCAAAGCTCAAAGTTCAAAATTATAACTCTAACTTTGAACCTTAAACTTTGAACTTTGAACTTATGTATTTGCCAAGGCGCGCGTTTCTTTCAATCGCTGCGCCATTTCCTTAAATTCTGCGAGCGTCATCGCGCCCAAATCGCCTTTCGCTTTTTCGCGAACGGCGATTTTGCCTTCTTCTTTTTCCTTGTCGCCCAAAACGAGCATAAAAGGAATTTTCTGCAATTGCGCATCGCGTATTTTCGCGCCGATTTTATCAGATTTTAAATTTAATTCAACGCGAAAACCCGCTTGCTTCAATTCATTTGCAATCTGTTCTGCATAATCGTTAATTCGATCGGTAATCGGCAGAACCGTGATTTGCACCGGCGCGAGCCAGAAGGGAAACGCTCCGGCGTATTGTTCGACGAGAATTCCGAAAAATCTTTCGACAGAACCGAACAACGCCCGGTGGATCATCACGGGACGGTGTTT
Organism: Acidobacteriota bacterium; assembly: GCA_030863175.1. Classification (GTDB taxonomy): domain Bacteria; phylum Acidobacteriota; class Blastocatellia; order Pyrinomonadales; family Pyrinomonadaceae; genus JALZCH01. Next base: position 30,626 of record JALZCH010000087.1, read on the forward strand.
CTGCCCGTCTTCGCCGACGTATTCAAGCTGAAAACGCTCCGGCAAATTAAAATCGTATTGAATCGTTCCTAATTGCCAGACGCGACCGATTGCGTCGGTGATTTTGATGTCGATCTTCGGACCGTAAAAAGCGGCTTCGCCTTCGATTCTTTCGTAAGAAATACTTCGCTCGTTCAAAGCTTGCGCGAGAGCTTTTTCGGCGTTTGCCCAATCTTCGTCAGCGCCGAGATAGCCTTTGTTTTCCGCGCCGCCGCGAACGGAAAGCTCAAATTTTACCTTGTCAAAACCGTAAGTGTTGAAAACACTGATCGCAAAATCCAGGCAATCGCCAATTTCCCGTTGCGCCTGATCGGGACGAACGAAAAGATGCGCGTCGTCAACAGTAAAGCCGCGAACCCGCATTAATCCATGAAGCGTGCCGGAAAGTTCGGCGCGGTAAACCGTACCCATTTCCGAATATCTTTGCGGCAAATCACGATAGGATTTCGGCGAAGCCTTAAAAATCCCGATGTGAAATGGGCAATTCATCGGCTTCAAACGAAATTCTTCTTCTTCGATGCTGGTCGGCGCAAACATCCCGTCAGCGTAATTCTCCTCGTGTCCTGAAATTTTCCAAAGCTCGCGCTTGGCAATGTGCGGCGTAAAAACAAAACTGTAACCGTGCTGCTGCAGTTTTTCGCGGAGGAAATTTTCCATTTCCATCCGGATAATGCCGCCTTTCGGATGCCAGAGAATCAAACCCTGACCGTATTCGTCCTGAATCGAAAATAAATCGAGTTCACGTCCGAGCCGTCGATGATCGCGTTTCTCGGCTTCTTCGCGCTGTTTGAGCCAGGCGTCCAATTCTTCCTGAGTCGCAAATGCGGTTCCGTAAATCCGCTGCATTTGCTGATTGTTGGCGTCGCCTTTCCAATACGCGCCGGAAATTGCGAGCAATTTAAAAGCCTTTAATTTATTGGTGTTCGCCACATGCGGACCGAGACAGAAATCAATAAAAGGCGAGCCGTCAATATAATAAATGCTGGCTTTTTCTTCGGGCGCGACTTTCTCGGAAATCAATTCGCATTTCAAAGGCTCGTCGCGTTCTGCAAAGATTTTTAGAATTTGGTCTTTTTCGACATCTTCGCGGCGATAAGCGAGATTTTTGCCGGCAATTTGCCGCATTCGCTTTTCAATGACGGGCAAATCGGCTTCGGTCAATTGCTGAGGCGCGATAATGTCGTAATAAAAACCGTAGCGCGGATCGTCCAGCAGAGCCGGACCGACGCCGAGCTTTGTGCCTGGATACAAATCTAAAATCGCGGCGGCGAGTAGATGCGCGGTTGAATGCCGAATAACTTCCAAACCATCGCGGGTGTCGGGCAGAATCGGTTCGACGTTGATGGCTTGTTCGCCGTTTGGATTGAGTTGATAGTTCAAATCAACCTCGCGCCCGTTAATGCGCGCCGCGAGCGCTTTTTTAGCCACATCGCGGTCAACGGATTTCAGCACTTCCGCCACCGAAACGGGTGCGGGAACGCTGCGAGAGTTTTCGCCTATTTTTACGTTTATTTCGCTCATAAAAGTTAATGGTTAATCGAAAATGGTCAATGAAAAATAAATATCAAAACGGTTCGAGCAAAACCGCTTCCATTTGACCGAAACAATTAACTATTAACGACTAGCAATTAACAGCCAACAAAGATTTGATCCGATAGGAGCGATTTTGCTTAAAAATCTACGCGCTTTCTAACGTTGCGCTGAGACACAGAAATCCTCCGCGCCGTTAGAGGCGCGTCGTAGTAGTTCGTGTCAATGCAAAATACTTACGGAGCATCCTATCAAAAACGTGAAATGATAGGCACTAGCAGAGTTGAACTGCTGACCCCTACCGTGTCAAGGTAGTGCTCTACCACTGAGCTAAGTGCCTATACCCGTTAAAATCGCCTGCCAAAGTACCGCAAAAGCGAACTTTTAAGATAGCTAATCAGACGAAAAACTGTCAAGCGCAGGTTAAAAATCGGGTTAAAATCGGATTCAATTTTTAATTTATTTTCCTGTTAAATACTGCATGATTTCCTTATCTGCCACTACCAAAAGGTAGATGAAAAGGTAGATAAAAATGGCAAGAGAAAGAACTGGAACAGTCTAAAAAAGAAATGGAAAACTTTATGCCAGAGTGAGATTTAAAGATGATACAGGCAAGCTTCGTGACCTCTGGCGAGTGGCTGATTCAAAAGCAGATGCAAATAAAAAACTCAAAGAACTGTTAAAGGAAGTTGAAGGTAAAACTGCCAAAGAAATAGATGCAGTAAATCTAACACTTTCAGATTTGGCAGAGTATTACATTAAAAATTATTTGCATGAAGCTGTTTATGTTGGTGACAAAAAGGTTTCAGGGGTTCGAGGTGTTACAGAAGCTTTATGTGCGGTTAAGCCTTTAATTACTCACTTCGGTAATAGAAAAATCAAAGCTTTGACCTATGGAGATATTAGGACTTACAAACAAGTTCGTCTTACAACCCCAACAAAACATGGAAAACAAAGGGCTATCGCAACTGTCAATAAAGAATTAAATAAATTAAAGAGGATGTTCAATATCGCTGTTAGAGAACAGTGGCTTTCTCGAAATCCTTTTGAAAATGGTGAAAGTCTGATCGGTCAAGAAGATCACCGCACTAGGATTTTGAGTCTCGATGAAGAAAAGAGGCTCATAGGGGCAATTGAATCGAATCTGAAGCGCAGCCACATAAAAGGGATTGTCTTAATTGGTCTTGATTGTGCTTTGAGACGTGGAGAAATTTTCACTTTAAGATGGTTTGATGTTGACTTTGTGAGGCGAACATTAACCGTTCGAGCTTTCAATGCTAAAACAGCAAGAAAGCGAACTGTCGCAATGGGGCGCTTATGTTTTCGCTCCGGTCAAGATTGCCACAATGAATTTGAGCGTGTTTCAAATCTACGTCGAACACCCGCAGGAATTGCAAAAAGGCGACAACGCATTCTTTTTCAACCAACGTGCCAGAGGAAATCTGCCGAAATAATAAGCCGAAACGTTTTATAACAGGCAATAAATCTGATGAAAAAAAGGAGTACGAATTCAAATGGCAAGCGGGTTTATCAGTTTGGACGACGATGGCGAATGCCGCGCCTTATCGCTCGCCGGAACGCAGTCTAAAAAAGGCGGCGTTATCTCAATCATTGCTTCGGTCGGAATCAATGGAGTTAATAAAAGGGACGACGTTTCTACTATTCAACAGGCTCTAAACGATGTTCCCCTTGATCAGGGGCAACCCATTCCATTACTTGTCGTTGATGGAATTTGCGGGAGTAAAACCAAAAACGCGATTCAAAAATTCCAGGTCAAGCATTTCGGATGGGGCGCAGCCGACGGGCGCGTTGACGCGGGCGGTCTGACAATCGCCAAATTAAATCAGTTGAATTCCGGCAGCAGCGTGTTGATTTACGAAGCCACACCCGGTAGCAGTGCAGGAAAACGCTCGCACGAAGTGGATCCGATTATTGGCGCAGCGCGGGTCGCTCGCATTAGAGGCTTGATCGGCGCGGCGCGCAACTGCATTCGCGCCGCTTTACAGAATGCAACTATGGCTTTGCCGGTCGTTAATTCGACCAGCGGAGCGGGCGGCGGGATTGGATGGTTCAACCGCGAATCGAGAATGGAACTGCTCAATCGTCATTTTGATGTGGATTTGCATCCGCAAAAAGACCGGCGCGCGGTAGTGGAAACAATTATCAAGACCTTTACCACGATGGAAAGCGTTTTCATTCGTCCTGGTGGTTTATGGGGAGCGGCGGTGTTTGATTACGACCGTTTAGGCATTAAACAAAAATCTTACGCTTATGCTTACGGTCAGGGATATTATAATTCGGGCAAAATCTTTTGGACTGCGAAAGGGGCGGTTCGCTGCGATACGATTTATCTTTGCCCAAGACTTGATAACGCGACGGACGATGTCGGTACGATGGCAATCGTCCACGAACTGGCGCATTTTGTCGGACACCCCGAAACGATTATAGATTATGCCTACGGTTGGATTGACGCTCCGAAAATGAAACGCCTGGTTCCCTGGCAAAAACTTTACAACGCGATGAACTACGGCAATTACGCTTTTGACGCGCAATACGGTCGCCGTCCTGCCGGATATTAACGAGGGCTACGCGCGAAAAATAAAAAAATGCAAAATGCAATTCGCTGTTTTTAACGCCGCGCCCAACGGGACGCAGTTAGTTCCGACTTTGGCAAGAAAACCCTTCGCCGTCGCGAATAAATTTTTTACCATCGAGCTTGATTTCAGCGCATCAATCGAATCACGCGCGGAAAAATATCTCGCGATTCGCATTTTCGACCGGACAACAAGCGGTTTCGTTTCTCTTTCGCCACGCCTGCCTATTAAACGCCAGCGAGCTTCGTCATCACTTCGCGCCAAGTCGAAAGCAATTGGCTGATTTATCGTTTGACTACATCTTTGAAGTTTTTGATTATCACGACGTTAACGACCGTATTGCCGCGCGACAGCAAAAGGCGTTTGCGGTCGTGTGTAAAGGCAAAGTTGAAAATGTATTCGTTTTTAAAATCGGTAAGTTGAACGGGCGCACCGCCGTCAATGTTTTGTTTCCACAAATTAATTGTCTGATTTGCAGCTTGGCGATAAACCAGATTTTTGCCGTCCGCTGTCCAGCGCGCGGGAAGCGGCAGCGAGTTATAGGTTTTGATGGTAAAAGAGCGGAGCGGCTTTCCGCCGTCTGCGCTAACGATGGCGATTTGCTGATCGTTTCGGTCAACAGGCAAAATGCACGATATTTTGCCGCCGTCCGGCGAAAAAGCGGGCGCTTGCGAATCGTAATCTGTTAGTTGAACGGGCGTGCCGCCGCTGCTCGGTATTTTATAAATCAAAGACTTCCCGCTCTGCGTTTCCGGATCGTGGGTGCTTGATGCGTAAACAATCCAGTTTCCGTCGGGCGAAATATCCGGCTTGTTGTTAAAGCTCTCGCCGAAAGTTAATTGCCGCACATCCGTACCATCGGGGTAGGCGCGAAACAGATGAAGTTTTCCGGCGCGATCCGAAACAAAAACAATGAAACTGCCATCGGGCGCGGCTGCCGGTTCGCCGTCGTAAAACGCATCGGACGGAGTGAGCGGCTTCGGTTCGACAACGCCTTCGTCCGGCATCGTCCATAAATCATAATTAAAATTCGATCTGGCGCTGTAAACAATGCTTCCGTTGGGGAGATGCGCAAATCCTGTGAATAAGTTTGTGTCTCCGTTTTGCAGACGCGCGGCACTGCTCGCATCTCCGTTTGCATCAATCGCCCAGATGCGCCCTTGAAATTCCCAAACGTCCGCCGCGAGAGCGTTTCCGTCAGCCGTAATGCCCAAACCGTAATTGCCGTAGTTGTTTGCGTCCGCTGTCACCCGGCGAACAGCGCCCGCCGGATACGAAACGAAATAAATCTGATTCAGCCGCTTATTTGGCGGGCGCGTGCCAATCAAAACAATTCCGCTGCCGTCCGGCATCCAGCGCAACAAAATCGTTTCTGCCCAGGTTTCATCGGTCAAATTTCGCAGCTCACTCGTCGCCAAATCGAAAATCAAAACATTTGTCACCGCATCTTCTTTATTTCGGTTTTCCGCAAACAGGCGAGCGGGAAACGCAATTGATTTTCCGTCAGGCGACCACGCCGGCAATCCGAAAGCGGAAATTTCATCAGTTCTTTTCGTCAGCAAAATTTGTTCAGCCCGACTTCCGTCAATACTCGCGGCAATTAAGCTATTTGTTTTCGACTCAGAATCTCCGCGGAAAAACGCGGCTTGCGTGCCATCCGGTGAGATCGAAAACAAACCACTAGAGCCGAGGTTTTCGAGAAGTCGAATCGGCTGACCGCCTAAAACCGGAACGCGGTAAAGCGAGAAATCCGGATTAATTTCGTCGTTTGCAATGTAATAAACAAACGCGCCATCGGCGGAAAATTCTTTGGTTCCGAAAGTTCCTTTTTCGTGAGTCGCCAGGCGGATTTCGCTGCTGGTTTCAATTTGCCGGATGAATAATGTTCCCGCGCCTTCGGTAAAGTTTCGTGAATAAACGACGAATTTTCCATCGGGTGAAATACTCGAAGCGCCGACTTTTCCCGAATTAGTCACGCGAGTTAGCGTCATCAATTGGTCTGTCGCTTTAGCTTTGTCGCCGTTTTTGAAAAATCCGAACCAAGCCGCTGCGCTCGCCGCAAAAATCAATAGCAGAGCCGCCGATAGAAAGACTGCACTCGGTTTGTTTGAACTAGTTTTCGCCGAATTTGAGATCTGTTTCGGCAGAATCGGTTTCGTAAGAGTTCGATTTTCCGCCGGTCGCGTTGCAGGCGCGTCAGAGATTTCGATTTCTTCTTCGAGGGCGATGCGAGTTTTTTCGATAATCGTCACTTCAGCCGCAGCCCCAACAGAAATTTCCTCGATAGGCGCAACGAAACGATAGCCGCGCCGCGGAATCGTTTCGATAAATTTTCTACCCGCTCGGTCTTCGCCGAGAGCTTTCCGCAAAGCCGAAATGTGATGCGTCAAATTCGCTTCTTCGACAAAAGTATCCGCCCAGACCGTTTCCAAAAGCTCCTGTTTCGACACAACTCGACCGTTGCCCCGAACGAGCGCGAGCAGAACTTCGCACGCTTTCGGAGCGAGCGGAACAGTTTCCCCGTTTCTCGATAACAACAAATTTCCGCCGTCCAGCCGAAACTCTGCAAACTCGTAAACGATTGATTTTTCTGCGACAAATGCGCCTTCAGATTTCATACGGAAAAAATTTAGAAATTCTACAGGACTCGAAAACGGCGTTTGGGGTATTACTCCGAAGTGTCGGTTAACGAGATTTGATTTTAAGCAATTCTAAATTTAATCGCAAAGAAAACCGGAACTTTCCCCAATGAAAATCAAAAGAAAATTTTTTATCGAACAAGAGCGGACAACCACTATCAGATTCGGAAGCGGCTCGCCGTTTGAGCAATTTTGTCCACTTTGCAGCGCCCGTTCGCGTTTCGTCACGGTTGATGAAGCTGCGATTTTCTGCGGCACGAATTCGCGGATGATTTTTCGTCTTGTTGAAAACGACCGACTGCATTCGCAAGAAACGCCGCTCGGTTTGTTGCTCGTCTGCTTTCAATCTCTTTCAGCTTTTAAAAATCAGGAGAACCAAAAATGAAATTTTATCGAAATAATCAACTCGCCTCCATCCGAGCGTTAATCACCGCATTTGTGGTTTGCGTTTCGTCAATAGCCGTTTCAGGGCAAACCACCGAGTTCACATATCAAGGGCGTTTGACCAATTCAACCGGAACACTTTTAACGGGCAACTACGATTTTGAGTTTAAGCTATACAACGCGCTCACAGGAGGCACGCAGCTTGGCACAACACAGCAAAAGCCGGGCGTTACAGTCAGCAACGGCATTTTTACCGTGAACCTCGACTTTGGAGATCAATTCGGCACCAGCGCTCGTTTTCTGGAAATCGCTGTCAGATCGGGAACCGCTTCTTTTGCCGTTTTAGCGCCCCGCCAACAGATTACGAGTGCGCCTTACAGCATCCGCAGTTTATATGCGGCAAGCGCCGCCGATTCATCTCGTTTAAACGGCGTGTCGGCGAGCAACTACGTTCAAACAAGCGATTCCAGACTTTCGGACGCGCGCACACCTTTGCCCGGCAGCGGCAACTACATTCAAAATCGCACAAACGTGCAGCCCGGCTCGACCAGTTTCAATATTGACGGAACCGGGACGGCAAACGTTTTTAACGCCTCATCGCAATTTAATCTGTCGGGCAGCCGCATTTTGGGCGCGAATCAAAACGATAATTTATTCCTCGGCGGCGGTGCGGGTTCGGCTCTGGATACCGGCGCAAACGGCGTTTTCGTCGGGCGTAACGCCGGACAAATGAACTCAGCCGGAAATAACAATTCTTTTTTCGGTTATTCAGCCGGTAAATCCAATGCGAGCGGCAACGACAATACTTTTGTCGGCTCCGCCACAGGGCAAAGCAATAACGGCAGCAACAACGTTTTCATCGGTTCGCAAGCCGGAAGATTCAATACCACGGGCAGTAACAATACTTTTATCGGATACAACGTCAACTCGATTCCCGATACGCTCCAATTCGCCACCGCAATCGGAGCACACGCATTCACCACTCACAACGACACGATTGTCTTGGGCAAAATGGCGGGAACTTACGACGGCGTTCCGCGCCCGGCGGATAATGTAGTTGTCAGAGGCGGGTTGAATGTTTCCGGAAATATCGCCGCCAATTCAGGTCTGGAAATATTAGGCGAGAGCACATTTTGGGGTAATTTAACAACTGATAATGTTTCGATTCAGGGGAATTTAACTGTCGGCAACGGAACGGCGATTAAGCAAGTTCTATCTACAATGATTTCTATGACTTTCACCCTTAATTCCAATACAAGCACCACGCTTACTTTTTCGATTCCGTCCGCCAGCCTGAACGATGTCGTTTTAATCAATCCTCCCGGTTTCAATGATGATGTGTTTTATAAAGCCCACGTCAGCGCAGCGGGGACAATCTCCGTTCGAGTTCGTAACCTGGGTTCGAGCGGTGTCTCTTATAACGGCGTACAGACTCGCGTCACGGTTATTCGCTTTTAACTGACTTAGGCTGAAAACCGTAAATCTAGCGCAATAAAGGTTACTGCCGTTTGTTAATTCCGTCGCTGCAAGTATTCGGCTTTGACGGAAAACTTCTTTTTGCTTTTCCAGCCTCGATTTGCATAATTTAGAACAACGACAACAGTTTTTTATTTTTATGCGAAGAGCAAAAATTTTAGCTACATTGGGACCGGCTTCGCGCGAGCCGGACATTTTGGAGGCGATGATTGCGGCAGGCTTAAACGCCGTCCGCATCAATATGTCGCACGGAACACAAGTCGAACACACCGAGACAATCAAGCGCGCACGCGCCGCCGCCGAAAAACTCAACCGTCCGCTTGCCGTTTTGGTTGATCTTTCGGGTCCGAAACTGCGCACCGGAATTTTGCAGGACGCTTCACCCGTGCTGCTTGAAAATGGTGCGAAGTTTGTTATCACCTCGCGCGAGACCGAAGGCAATCACATAGAAGTTTCGACTAATTACAAAGATTTGCCGAAGCTCGTCCAACCGGGCGCAATGGTTTTGCTTGATGACGGCGCGATTGAACTGCGGGTTGAAAGCACTACCGACGAAGATGTTGTCACAACAGTTATCAATGGCGGGTTATTGAAAGAACGTAAAGGAATTAATTTGCCCAACACGCATCTGCCGATTCCGTCTTTGACGAGAAAAGATCGCGACGATTTAAAATTTGCCATCGAGCAAAACGCAGATTACGTTGCGCTCTCGTTTGTTCGTCAAGCAGAGGATTGCGTCGAGGCGAAAAAGTTGATTGAAGAACTTGGCGGGCGAGCGCGGCTGGTTGCGAAAATAGAAAAGGCGGAAGCGATTGTAAATCTTGAGGAAATTATAAAAGCGTCGGACGGCGTTATGGTTGCACGCGGCGATTTGGGAGTTGAAACCAGCACGGAGCTGGTTCCGGTTTATCAAAAACGCATTATCGAAGAATCAATCAAAGGCGAGAAACTCGTAATTACGGCGACGCAGATGCTGCAATCAATGGTCGAAGAGCCACGCCCAACGCGCGCCGAAGCATCGGACGTGGCAAACGCGATCTGGGACGGAACCGACGCTGTAATGCTTTCGGCGGAAACCGCAAGCGGCAAGTACCCGGTTCAAGCCGTCCGAACGATGTGCCGCATTATCGAAACCGCCGAAGAAGGGAGAGCAACCGGCTCGCGTAAAATCTTGAAATTTACCGGGGAAGTGACCGGCAGAACGAGCCGCGCGCTGTGTAAAGCCGCGGCAATTGCCGCCGAAGAATTGGAAGTCTCGAAAATCGCGGTTTTCACCGAATCCGGTCATATGGCGCGCCGCCTTTCTTCGGTCAGACCGGAACAGCAGATTTTTGCGCTGACAACCGACCAGGACGCTCACACGTCGCTGTCGCTTGTCTGGGGCGTCAAGCCATTTATGCAAACGCGCGGCGAATCAACCGAAGAAATGCTAAAAAAAGGCGAGCAAACTCTGCTCGACGCCAAAGTTGTCGAGCAAGGCGAAACGCTCGTGATGATGGCGGGCAGATTGTCCGGTTTGGGATTATCAAGCTCCGTCGTCGTTTCAACAATCGGCGAGCAAGTGCCGCGTCGGTAAGCCGTGTTTTGGCGGAAGCAAAATTTGAAAAATAATGTTGAATTTATTTGAGCTGACTCAAGAGTTAATCAAAATTCCCTCCGTCTCCGGTGAAGAACAAGCCGTCGGCGCATTTTTGGGCGATTATTTAAAATCTCTCGGCTACGCCGTCGAATTGCAGGAAGTCGAAGACGGACGCAAGAACGTGATTGCGTGGGCTTCGGATAATCCGCGCGTTTTTCTTTCAACGCACATGGACACCGTGCCGCCGTTTATCGCGCCAGCCGAAGACGAAGAAAACATCTACGGGCGCGGCGCTTGCGACGCGAAGGGCATTATCGCCGCGCAAATCACAGCCGCCGAACAGCTTTTGACCGAAAACATTTTCGATATCGGTTTGCTTTTTACGGTTGACGAGGAACAATCGAGCAAAGGCGCGCGGGCGGCAAACAAACATCCGATTGCCGAAAAATGCGAGTTTATGATTAACGGCGAGCCGACCGATAATCATCTCGGCATCGGCTCAAAAGGCTCTCTGCGCGTCTTTTTGCGAACGAAAGGCAAAGCCGCGCATTCGGCTTACCCGGAAGAAGGCGAATCGGCAATCGAAAAACTGCTCGACGTTTTGCAGGATATTCGCCAGATACAATTTCCTTCGGACGAATTTTTCGGCGAAACTACCTGTAACATCGGGACAATTTCGGGCGGTTTAAAAACAAACGTCATTCCGCCGTTTGCGGAAGCTGGAATTCATATTCGCCTGACAACTCCGTTTCCGCCGATTCAGCGAATTCTGGAGCGCGTCGTCGGAAACCGCGCAGAAATCGAAATCGCGTCGGTCGTTCCGCCCGTTCGTATGCAAGCAGTTGAAGGTTTCCCAAACAAAGTCGTGCGTTTTACGACCGATATTCCGAATCTGACCAACTGGGGAACACCGCTACTTCTCGGCGCAGGCTCGATTCTCGTCGCGCATACGAAAGATGAATTTGTCTCGAAACAAGAGCTAAGCGATTCGGTTCAGCTTTATTGCGGACTAGTAAAACAGCTTTTGAATCAAATTTGAAATATGGAACAGGAAAACCTAGGCAAACTGCTCGCGGCTTTGAAATTTGCTGCCGACAGACACCGTGACCAACAGCGCAAAGGTGCGCACAAACCGCCTTACATTAATCATTTGATTGAAGTCACAGAACAACTCGTTCGAGTCGGACGAGTCGAAGACATCAATATTTTGGTCGCCGCCGTTTTGCACGATACGGTTGAAGATACGAAAACAACAAAAGAAGAAATTGCAGAAAAATTCGGCGAGCGTGTAAGCGAAATTGTGATGGAAGTAACCGATGACAAAAATTTGCCGAAAGCAGAGCGCAAGGAAAAACAAGTCGAGCACGCGCCGCATCTTTCGACGGAAGCGAAACACGTTAAACTCTCCGACAAAACCAGCAACATCTGTGAAATCGCCGTTGATCCGCCCGCCGATTGGAGCAAACAGCGCAAACTCGAATATCTCGCCTGGGGCGAACGCGTCGTCAACGCCGGATTGCGCGGTGTCAATGCCGATTTGGAAAAATTGTTTGACGAAACCGTCGCCGAATCGCGCCGAAAAATCGAAGCGGAAAGCTAAATTGTTTCGAGATGTTTTTTAACGTCTTCGAGCGTCGAATTGATTAGATTCTGCAGCAGAAAAAACTTGTCCTGCGTGATTTCACGCGCGATGAAATAGGGCGGCGAAAACGCATTTGCTTCGGCTTCTGTTTCAAATTCCGCGCTTGCCAGAACCAGATTCCACAGCTCGCGGTTGAGAATCATATCAATCGCGAGCTTGCCGTTTTCAAGCTCGTAAAAATAGCGGTTGTAGCGCAATTCGTTTCCTTCAAAAACCGACAAAACTTCGTATTCGTATTCGCTCAAATCTATTTCGGCTCGATTCAATTTCGATAAATCCGTTGTTTCAACGAAAAATTCCTGCACGAATTTTCGCGTCCAAGTCCGCCTTTTCGGGTTGCGAATTTGCCGCAAGAGCAATCTGGTTTCGGTCAAATAATTGTCAAAAAATTGCAGATGTTCCGAGGCGCGCGTCAAAGGCGCGGGCAAATCTGCGAGCAAAAAGCGACGACGATAGATGGTTTTCATTACTCTTTAAAACAAATTACGGTTTAATGATAAAATTTGGAATCAGCTTAGAAAAGCATCTCCCGAATAAATTTATGAAAAAAATATCAATCTTTTTCACCGCTTTGTGTTTGTTCGCGCTTGCCGTGTCACTCGTTGCGCAAACAAACAGCCCGCTGAAACAGGCGTTCGATTCGATTACGAGCGCCGACATTCTGCGCCACACAAAAACGCTCTCGTCCGACGAATTTGAAGGGCGCTCGCCCGGCACGCGCGGCGAAGAATTGACCGTTAATTATCTTGTTTCCGAGTTCAAGAAATTGGGACTCAAACCGGGAAACACCGACGGCACTTACGTCCAAAAAGTCCCTCTCGCCGGTTTTACCACGCAGCCGAGAGCTTCTTTCACGGCGGGTGGCAAAACGATGAATTTAAATTTTCCAGATGAATATGTCGCCGTCTCACGTCGTTTTGTGCCGGAAGTCAAGGTCGAAAATTCGGACATCGTGTTTGTCGGCTACGGAGTCGTCGCGCCGGAATACGGCTGGGACGATTACAAAGGCGTTGATGTAAAAGGCAAAACCGTTGTAATGCTGATTAACGATCCCGCTGTTCCCGATCCGAACAATCCAGCAAGTTTGGATGAAAAAATGTTCAAGGGGCGCGCGATGACTTATTACGGGCGCTGGACTTACAAATACGAAATCGCTTCGGAAAAAGGCGCCGCTGCGTGCATTATCGTTCACGAAACCGGACCCGCCGGTTATCCTTACGAAGTAGTTTCGGGAAGCTGGGGACGCGAGAATTTCGACATCACCAGCCCGGATAAAAATATGGGACGTGTCGGCGTCGAATCGTGGATTCGTCTAGACCGGGCAAAAGAATTGTTTGCGGCAGGCGGGCAGGATTTTGACCACCTTAAAAAAGCGGCTGTCAGAAAAGATTTCAAACCCGTCGCTTTAAACGCCAAAGCGAATTTTGAGCTGAAAAACACTTTGCGTCAGATTGATTCGCAAAACGTCGTCGCCAAATTGGAAGGTTCCGATCCGAAACTGAAAAATGAATACGTCGTTTATTCGGCGCACTGGGATCATTTGGGGCGCGATCCCAATTTGAAAGGCGATCAAATTTTTAACGGTGCGCTCGACAACGCTTCCGGCACTGCGGCGCTGATTGAAATTGCCGAAGCGTTTACGAAAATAAGACCGGCTCCGAAACGTTCGATAATTTTCCTTGCGGTGACAGCCGAAGAAAAAGGGTTGCTCGGTGCGAAATATTACGCGGCGAATCCGATTTACTCGCTTGCCAAAACCGTGGCGAACATCAATATGGACGGCGTTAATCAATGGGGAAGAACCAGCGATATTGTTGTTATCGGGCTTGGAAACTCGACGCTTGACGATGTTTTGAAACAAGCTGCCGGAGAACAAAAACGCATTTTAAAACCCGATCCCGAACCGGAAAAAGGTTTCTTTTATCGCTCGGATCATTTCGAGTTTGCCAAAGAAGGAGTTCCGGCTTTGTATGTTGATTCGGGTGAAGATTTTATCGGCAAGCCAGCCGGTTATTCGCAGCAAAAACGCGATGAATACACGGCGCGCGATTATCACAAGCCGTCGGATGAGGTAAAGCCTGATTGGGATTTAGCTGGCGCGGTCGAAGACGCCCAACTGCTTCTAACGGTCGGTTACCGCGTCGCGCAAAGCGAGCGTTTTCCTGAATGGAAACCGGGAGCCGAGTTTAAAGCGAAGCGAGAAGCGATGCTGAATAAGAGCCGAAAGTAAATCAGATTAAAAGAAAAAGCCCATTTGCAAACGGGCTTTTTCTTTTAAGTGGGCAGCCAAAAAAAATCCAAAGATATGCATCAATAAACAAAAAATTGTAAAAGAACGAAAGGAGTAAAATTAATGGCAACAGCTTCGAGCGTTCAAATTGTTCGTTGTCCGAAATGTGATACTAATAATCGGGTTGTGCGAGACCAAACTGCGGCGAAAGCGCCGATTTGCGGTCGCTGCAAAACTTTGCTTTTTTCCCCAGCCCAGCCAATCACTGTTACCGATGGCAATTACTCGATTGAAGTTGAAAGCTCACCGCTGCCTGTTTTGCTTGATTTATGGGCACCATGGTGCGGTCCGTGCCGGATGATGTCTCCGATAATTGACCAATTAGCCGAAGAATTAGCCGGACAAATCCGCGTCGGGAAACTCAACGTTGACGAAAACCCGCAGACTGCTGCGCTTTTTCGTGTGCAGGGAATTCCAACTTTACTCATTTTGAAAAACGGGCGCGAGGTTGGTCGCCTCGTCGGAGCGCAATCAAAAGAAGCCATCCACCGCCGACTTCAAGCTGTTGTATAAAAGTTTTTGCTGGAGATTAGAAAAAGGAATCACAGAGACACAAAGGTAAAAAACTCTGTGTCTCTGTAATAAGAAATCTCACGTCGAATTTACATTAATTCATTTCTTCGCAGACAATTCGGCTAATTGTTCACGCAAAGATTCGCGGTAATCCGACTAAGAAAAGGTTCCTCGCGCGGAGTCCACATAAATCTTGTTACACAAATCAAAATTGCTTAATTTCTTTGAAGGTTTCTGATAATCACTTCGGCGAATGCCCGGCTCAGGTGTCTTATGCCGGGAGATATTCAGCCATTTTTTTTCCCTTCAGTTTTCGGCATTCATTAATCAAGTTGGTTTGAGCTACAGAAACTAAGAATTGTCCAATTGCGCTTTGAGCAATGCGTTACTTAGGCGGCGCAAAAGTTTTCAGAAACGGAATGCTCGGCGCGAAAAAGAATTCGCCGCCTTTTAACCGGACGAAACCGTGAAAAGAAAACTCTTTTGTTTCTGTGCCCCCATTATTTCCCGTTTCGGAATCTCCCCATTGGGGTCGCCATTTTTGCGGTATGGATGACGCGCCCGCCTGACCGATAATCGGATCAATACCGGTTCCGGGTTTCACAAAATCTTCATCGTTTACCCAAAATCGCTGCATAAAGGCGAATTGATTTCGAATGCTTGCTTGAAAGCACATAAAAAGCAGTCCGACGTTTCTGGTCGGTAAATCCTGCAAACATTCTCCATCGGTCAAGCGAGACTTTCGGTCGTCATAAGTGATTCCCCTGCGCGTGATGCGACGGCTTCGTTCCGCCCCTTCGTCGTCAGGATTTCCAGTAATATCGCCCCGCGGGTTGCATTTGCGAATATGTGCTTGAAACGGACATTTCAAACCATTAGGATCGCTTTTCGGATTATTAGGGTCGTTATTATTTCTAAAATTGAAATTATTCTCTTTGGGTGGTACTAGTCCGTCTGTTTGTTGAAGGACAACTGGCGTTCCATCGCGGAATCTGCCAACAGCCATTGCGCCGGCTCGTGCTCGTTCTTCATCAGTGGTAAATCCAAGAAAATCGGCAAGTTCGATTTCGTGTGCTCTGAAGGCGAGCACGTTTTGTTCGAGTTTGCGAAAAACAAAATAGCTGCCATAACATTCGGCATCCGGCACGTTTTTATCGCGCACCAATACGAATTTTAAAGGCTCTACCGGATTCCAAGCGGTAATCGCGCTCTCTCCATCCAGATCATCCTTGAAATAAATCGGTTGGCTGCGCCCGTCAACATAGCCGAAATGCTCTATGCCTTCTTTGGTAATCGGATCGCGCAGGGCGTCGCCGCGTTCGACGACGAGAATCTTGCAAAAATCGTCAATCCGGTTAATCACGGTTCGCGCTTGCCGATGGAGATAATCGCGGTCGTCATCGGCGAGCAGGATCATTGCGTCAATTGCATCTCCCTGATAACCTTCTTCCCATTCATTCACCGTTGGGTCATTAAGCTCATCGCCATGCGCTTGCATTCCTTCGAGAAAATTCGATTGTGTGCCGAAAGCTAGATCTTCCTCCGCAAATGCGTTCGCCAGTTGCTCCGACGTAAAACCGAGCGCGCGGTAGCCATTAGCCGTCAGAAAAAGATTTCCGAAAAGTGCTCCTGGAATTTTATATTTTTTAAACTGTTCTCTTTCAATCTGCTGCTGCAACGCCGAAACAACGTAGTCATTAGCAAAAGCAATCAAATTTTTGCGCAATGTTTTGACATTTTTTTGGCTGAATTTAACAAAAATATGAACTGTGTGGTCGCGCCCGTGCCCTTTCAGGATATTGCCTTGCAGACAGGCAAGTAATTCTCGAACCTCCGTATTGCCCGTATCGTGTGCAATTCTCGCATTGTGATCTAATGGCATTTTTTCTCCTTTTTTTTCTGTTTTTATTTCCTCTTATTTGGTTTTCGTTTTATCAGGCAAGCAATTCTGTCTCGAAAAACTGCTTTGGCGGATACAGCTAAATAATGTCTGGCAAGCAAGGAAAAATAGAAAGGTACATTGCATCTCTATTTAGCGCTTTTTAGGAACATAATGCACCGGAAGAAATAATTATCCGCCGCAAGCGAAGTTTGCCTGATAAAGATAAAACTCGACTCAATCTTTTAACGCACTAAAATGGAGCAAGAATTATCAAAAAAGAAAAGAAAATTTTCTTTCTTATTTCGTTAACGAAATAAGAAAGACTCGGATAAATTATCTTTATGTCCGGTTAAGATAATTTCGTTTCCGAATGTGAAAAAAAGAGGCGGTTCCAATTGAAACCGCCTCAATTAATTTGTCGAAAGCCAGTTTAAAACCTTATTGTCCTAAATTAACTTTCCATCTTTTATTTTCCTGCACTGGCAAGCTCGCCGATAAGCATAAACAACGGCAGATACATCGAAATAACAATCGAACCGATTGTTATGCCGAGAAAGGTAATCAAGGCTGGCTCAATCATCGCTAGCAAATCGGCGATTGCTGTATCAACTTCTTCCTCATAGAAATCCGCGATTTTACCGAGCATCGCATCTAAAGCACCGGTTTGTTCGCCAACGCCGATCATTTGCGAAACCATATCGGGGAAAACGTCGGTAGCTCTGAGCGGTTCGACAAAGCTCTCGCCGCGTTCGACTCCGGCGCGCACTTTTAAAATTGCGTCTTCGACGATGACGTTGCCTGCCGTGCGGGCGGTGATTTCCAACGACTGCATAATCGGAACGCCCGAAGAAAGCAATGTCGAGAGAATTCTTGAAAACCGGGCGACGGCGATTTTTCGTAAAATCATTCCGAAGATCGGCAAACGCAGCAGTAATGAATCAAGCTGCCAGCGTCCTTTCGGGGTTTTGTAATAATAAAAAGTTCCGGTCGCCGTGCCAATGAGGGTCGCGAAGAGCGCCAAACCGCCCCAACCGGCGAGAAAACCGCTGATCGCCATCACGATTCTGGTCGGAAGCGGAAGCTGTTTGCCCGGTCCGAGCAAGCCCATAAAAATTTGCTCGAACTGCGGTATGACGACGATCATAATAATCGTCACCGCCGCAATCGCCACCAGAACGACCGCCGCCGGGTAAATTGAAGCCGAGACGATGCTCCGCTTCAATTTGACCATCTTTTCGATTAAGGTTGCCAAACGCTGCAAAATAATGTCCAGAACGCCGCCCGTTTCGCCCGCTTCGACCATATTCGTATAGAGATTGTCGAAAACCTTCGGATGTTTCGAGAGAGCTGCGGCGAGAGTCGCACCTTCTTCAACATCCTGTCGGACTTGATTCAAAACTTCTTTGAAAAAGGCGTTTTGCTGCTGTCCGGCGAGAATATCAATACACTGCACGAGCGGCAAACCGGCGTCAATCATCACGGAAAATTGGCGCGTAAAAACCGCGAGTTCTTTGGCTTTAACTTTTTTCTTTTTCCGCACCTTCGGCAAATTAACCGCGGCGGCTTTCTCCGAAGCCGAGGTCATAATGATTTGCTCGCGGCGCAAGAGTTGACGCAGAGCGTCCTGACTGGCGGCTTCGCGCTCGCCCGAAACCATTTCGTTCAAACGATTGCGACCTTTATAAGCGTATGTGGGCATAATTACAAGAGTTCAAGATTCAAAGTTCGAGGTTCAAAATTGTTCGTTTGAGGTTCAAAGCCGGTTCTGAAATTCAATTATGACTTTGAACTCTGAACCTTAAACTTTAAACCGCTCGCTTAACGACTCGGTGGACGAGTGCCGATTGGACGACCTTGTGCGTAAGGGCTTCCGCCGCCGTTTCCGTTCGGCGCGCCGTTTGGAGAAATTTGCGGACGTGCCTGCCCGCCGTAATTGCTGTTGAGACCTGCGCCGCGTTCGATGAGAGTTTTTAATTCGTCTGTGTTTGAAGAGCGAGCCATTGCGGTGTCCAGGGAAATCAAGCGTTTTTGATACAGCGTCGCAAGCGATTGATTAAACGTCTGCATTCCGTATTTATCCTGTCCGGTTTGCATCATCGAATAAATCTGGTGAATTTTGTCTTCGCGGATGAGGTTGCGAATGGCGGGGTTTGGAATAAGAATTTCGAGCGCCATCGCGCGTCCCTGTCCATCGGATTTCGGCAGCAAAGATTGGCAAAGAATTCCTTCGAGAACGAGCGATAACTGTGTGCGAACCTGCGATTGCTGCGCCGATGGGAAAACGTCAATGATACGGTTAATCGTGGAAGCGGCAGAATTGGTGTGCAATGTTGCGAACGTTAAGTGACCGGTTTCCGCAATTCTGAGAGCCATTTCGATTGTTTCCAGATCGCGCATTTCGCCGACGAGAACAACGTCCGGGTCTTGACGAAGTGCGGATTTCAGTGCGTTGGCAAAACCATGAGTATCGGAGTGGACTTCGCGCTGGTTTACGAGACAGTTTTTGTGCGGATGCAGAAATTCAATCGGGTCTTCAATTGTCAGAATATGCTCGTGCCGATCATTATTGATTTTATCAATCATCGCGGCGAGCGTTGTTGATTTACCCGATCCGGTTGGTCCTGTAACGAGAATCAAACCGCGCGGTTTACCGCACAAATCTTTGACGACGGGCGGCAAGCCGAGAGTTTCAAACGATTTGATTTCATAAGGAATCGCGCGAAAGACCGCTCCGACCGCGCCTTTTTGGTTGTAGAGATTGGCGCGAAAACGCGACATTCCTTTTAAACCGAACGAAAAGTCGAGCTCGAGAGCTTCTTCAAAACGGTGTTTTTGCGCGTCGGTCAAAACCGAATAAGCGAGCTGTTTCGTTTCAGCTGCCGACATCTGCGAATAACCGGGAAGCGGCTGCAAATGACCGTGAACGCGAACCTGCGGCGGCGAGTTCGTCGTTAGATGGAGGTCGGAGCCGCCCATTTCGGTCATTTTTTTCAGTAAATCGGGCAGGGAGATTTGCTGCCCAACCGAATGTTGTTCGTGGAGCACGTTTCTAAAGGATGAAGGCGGAAGGATGAAGGATGAAATTGGATGAATTATAATAAATTCATCCTTCATCCTTCATCCTTCATCCTTGATTTTAGCGAAGGTCTGCTGTTTGGGTTGGACGATTGTTGCCGGTTGACATCGCGCGCAGGAGTTTTTCCGAGTCGGCGGCGACTTTGTCCGAATAATCGGTGGGCGCGTTGGTGGAGAGGCTGTAAATGCGTCCCTCAACTTCGGTGAAATAAAACTGGCGTGATTGCGTAGTGCCGCCGCTTGAGCTTTGGGCGACGACTACGAAAACTCGTCTGCCATCAACGTCGCGTTGATAATCGTTGACGATCCAGCCGTTTTCTTTGATCATCCGGTCAATTACGGTGCGGCGCAAAGCGCTGACCGGAACTCCGGCAAGCATTTGTTTGCGGGTTTTCTCGGATTGCCCTTCTTCGTTTTGCGGCATCGCCACGCCGATAACCGAAAGCTGAGCCGAACCGATTTGCTGACCGTTCTGGTCGGCGACGCGAAATTCCAAATCGCTGCCTCCGGCGGCAACCGGAGCGTCTTTACCGAGAACCGGAGCCGGTTTCGCGGCGGTGACTTTTTCGGCGTTTGATTTTCCGCGTCCCGTTGCGGCTGTTTCCGGTTGAGTTACTGCCGGATTGTTTTTCGCTTTGGCGGCTGCAATTGCGCGGCGTTTGGCTAAAGCGCGGCGGCGAGAGGCGAGCAGGCGCGCGCGGCGTTTTTTAGCGCGGTACATCTTCCACCAAGCTTTCGAATATTTCTTGATTTTCTTTTTCTTCTTTTTATAGACTTTCGGTTTTGCTTCCGACCAATCGGTCGCAAAGGGAAGCATCACGCCGAGTGAAAATACCGTTATGAGGAACAAAGACATTATTCGCTTCATAGAAATCTCCTTTAAAACTAACTAACCGTTTCTCTGACAACTTCTTCCAAAGTCGTCACTCCGCCGCGGATTTTTTCCAAACCTGATTGACGCAAAGTGATCATTCCCGTGTCAATCGCTTTTTTCCTGAGTTCGAGAGCCGATGCGCCGATCAAAATCAGCTCGCGCAGATCGTCGGTCATTTCCATAACTTCGTAAAGACCGACCCGACCTTTGTACCCTGTGCCGTTGCATTTGTCGCAGCCGCGACCTTTGTAGGTTTTAACTCTTTCGGCTTCTGCCGCTGAAAAGCCGACTTCGATTTTCGCTTCGACCGGAACGGGATATTCTTCTTTGCAGTTGCTACAGATACGGCGAATCAAGCGCTGTGCTTGAATCAAGTTAACGCTGGTTGCCACCAAAAACGGCTCAATGCCCATATTCATCAGACGCGACACGGTTGAAGGAGCATCGTTAGTATGCAGAGTAGATAAAACCAGGTGTCCGGTCAAGGCTGCTTTGATGGCAATTTCAGCCGTCTCAAAATCGCGGATTTCGCCGACGAGGATAATGTTTGGGTCTTGGCGCAGGAAAGAACGCAAAGAGGCGGCGAAATTCAAACCGATTTGCTCTTTCATCTGCACCTGATTGATGCCGGGCAAATTAAATTCGACCGGATCTTCCGCCGTCATAATATTTGTTTCCGGCGTGTTTAATGATTGCAGCGCGGAATAAAGCGTGTTCGTTTTACCAGAACCAGTTGGACCCGTAACCAAAACCATTCCGTAAGGTTTGGCAATATTGCGCTTGAATTTTTCCAAGCTTTCGGGTTCAAAGCCAAGCTTGGTCATATCGAGCATCAGCTTCTCTTTATCCAAGAGACGGAGCACAACTTTTTCGCCGAACAATGTTGGCAGAGTGGAAACGCGGAAATCCAATTCGCGCGATTTGTTGTCAACTTTGACTTTGATTTTGATACGCCCGTCCTGCGGCAAGCGTTTTTCCGCAATGTCGAGCTTTGACATAATTTTGAGGCGTGAGGTCAAAGCGTCGCGCATTTTGATCGGCGGATGCATCACGTCGTAAAGCACACCGTCAATACGAAAACGAATGCGGAAGTCTTTTTCGTAAGGCTCAATGTGAATGTCGGAAGCGCCGCGCCGCAAAGAATCAACCAGCAAAACATTGACGAGGCGAACGACCGGTGCGTCTTCGCTTGTTTTGCTAAGCTGTGCGAGGTCAATTTCTTCGTTCGTGTCAATGACTTCAAGCTCATCTCCGGCAACGGGCGCGTCAAATTCAAATTCATCGAGCGAAACCGATAAATCTTCCTGCGCCAGTTTTTCCGGTTCGGGGACGAATCTTTTTCCGTTCCCGTTGCCGCCGTTTTTGACAATCGATTGAACGTCGAAGCGCTCAAAAACCGAGGTGTCAAAACCGGGCATTCCGACTACTTCGATTTCTCTGGTCGGGCTGTAATATTTGGCAATCGCTTCCTGCACGCTCGCTTCCGAGACGACGACCGGCTCGATATTTAAACCGGTCATAAATTTAATGTCGTCCATCGCAAAAACGTTCGTCGGGTCAGCCATCGCTAAGGTAAGCGTCGCGCCGACTCTCGAAACAGGCAGAACCGAATATTTGTGGACTACTTCGTGCGAAATGAGATTGATAACGGAAACATCAATTTCGAAGAGGTCGAGGTTAACCGACGGAACGCCGTATTGCCGAGACAAAACCGCTGTAATCACATCGTCGCTTAATAATCCCAATTTGACGAGATTATAGCCGAGCCTGCCTCCGTGTTCGCGTTGGTATTCGAGTGCTTCACGCAGTTGGGCGGGCGTAAGCAGGTTCTCGCGGACTAATATTTCACCTAATTTAGCTGACATTTAATTAACGTTCGCTTTTCTGGGGATTGTTTGACGAACTTTTAAAAGCATTCCTGTTTATTGGATAAGCTGACAAAATTTGCTTGAGGTAAGCGTTTGGCAAAACGGCTTTAACACCGTTTTTCAATGTATCGTATCGTTTTGTCGTTTATTCTGTCAAGATGAAATTTGAAATAAAAACTTTGACAAGTTTTCGGTCAAAAAAGAAATAAAAAAGACTGCTTTCTCCAACAAAAAAGCAGTCTTTTTTATTTCTTATAACTTAATTTCAATTATCCGCGTTTTCTTGCAGGCGCAGCTGTCCTTCCACCTTTTTGCGGAGCAATCTTTTGCTCGGTTTTCAAATACTCGATGGCACTTTTCACGCTTTCTTTGAGTCTGTGATTGTCGGGAGCGACTTCGACAAACCGGGTTAGCGTGTTCATTCCTTGCTGCATCAAGTCTTTGTTGTCGGAAGCAACGCCGTTATTGAACAGACATAAGCCCGCTCCGGCAAGCGCATCCGCATCGTCGGCTTTCTCGGCTAAAACTTTCTGATATTCCGCCGCAGCCGCTTCGCAGTCTCCTGTTTCGCGGAGCAAATCAGCGTAATGCGACTGACCGGTTGTTTTTTTCGCCGCGTCTGTTTCAGTCGCCAGATAGTCTTGATAAGCCGTTTTGATTTCGGCAACTTTTGATGTATCGAGTTTATTCAACGTCACCAAGCGAAGAGCCTGCGTCATTCTGACAAGAGCATCGTATTTAGCTTGTTGAGCTGCTTTAAGCTCTTCGGCATTCGTGGTTGTTGGGCTTTTCGTGAGTTGGTAAGCCTTGTTCGCTGCTTCGTATGAAGCCAGCCAATCTTGTTTCGCCTGCTCTTTCATAGCTTTGTCGCCGTTGTTAGCGATGGCAGCTTTTAAGCGTTCGGAAGCCCGTGCGCTAAGGGCGCTCGCCTTGTTGTTCAAGAAAACCGGCGCGCTGCCGATGTATGTTTGGTTAATATTAAAGCCTTCGTCGAATTTGGCAATCGCCAAGTCATAATTTTTCGAATTAAAAGCCGAGTTGCCTTCTTTGATTGCTTGCGCGATTAACTTGTCCTCATTTTGGATTCTTTCGTTTTGCGACGCAATATCGGCTCTCTTTTTACAATTGGCGACGGCTTCTTCGTATGCCTTTTTTTGTTCGGCAGTAAATTTGCTTTTCCGGTCGTCCGATATTTTCATTAATTCTGCGCATTCCTCCTCCGGAGACTGCGCTTGTTTTGGCTTTTCTTGAGCAAAACCAACGACGGCACTTGAACCAAACACTACCGCCGCGAGAAAAGAAACTAAAAAGAAATTCCGCTTCATAAAATTCTCCTTCAAATTGTTTTAACGATTAACTGCTTGTGATTATTATAACGCGAGATTGCGCCATTGTGATGTCTTCATGCTTCAAAAAGTTGTAAAAAAAATTGTTCGTAAGCAATCGGATCGTCAGTCTTGGCTTCTCTAAACCCTCGCAGCCGCAGAGCGCACGAATCACAGCGCCCGCAAGCCTTTTCCAAATTTTGGTAACAAGACCAGGTTAAATGCAAAGGCGCATTAAGGGCGACTCCGCGCCGGATGATTTCCGACTTTTTCAAATCAATAACCGGCGTTCTGATTTCAATATTTGTTTCCGGCTTTGTTCCAACCTTAATTGTTTTCTGAAACGCCGCGTAAAATTCCGGTCGGCAATCGGGATAACCACTAGAATCTTCCGCGACTGCGCCAATATAAATTCGGTTCGCGCCCAAAACTTCAGCCCAGCTCGCAGCAATCGCCAGCAAATGCGCGTTGCGAAACGGAACATACGAAGCCGGAATCTCTTTTGAGTGTAAATCGGCTTCGGAAACTTCAATATTTTCGTCTGTCAAAGACGAGCCGCCGATTCGCGCCAAATGTTCAATCGAAACCGCAAGCTTTTTCGTGACCTTGTAAAATTCAGCAATCTCTCCAAAAGCCTGTCTTTCACGTTGTTCGGTTCGCTGCCCGTAAGAAACGTGCAAAAACGCCAATTGGTCGTTTTCTTCTTTGGCAATCGCTGCCGTTACGCACGAATCCATTCCGCCCGAAACCAGACAAACCGCCAAGTTTGAATTTTTAACCTTAAAGTTTAAACTCACTTAAACTCCGTGAACATCCGCACCCCAAATGTATTTGTGAAGCTGCAACTGCATCCGCGTGTTTTTCAGTTTGCTTGCCGAAACCCAATTTGCAACTTCGATTAAATCCGCTTCGTTCCAAACGGGCGAAATCAAAATGGCTTTGGCGCGAGCTTCCAAATCGTATTTTTCGATAACTTGCCGGGCAAATTCCAAATCGTTCCGATCAACGACGACGAATTTAACTTCGTCCTTGTCAGCTCTCAGCCGCTCCAAATTTTCCCAGTAATTCCGCTCAGCTTCGCCCGATGCCGGGCATTTTACGTCCAAAATAATTTTAGCCCGCTCGTCAACTGACTCGGTCGAAACATAGCCGCCGGTTTCTATTAAGACTTCAAAGTTTTCATCGCACAGTTTTTCAATCAACGGAAAAACAGCTTTTTGAACCAGCGGCTCGCCGCCCGTGATTTCAACCAGCGGAACTTCGAAGGCGCGAATTTGCGCCATAATTTCGTCAATCGTCATCCGCTCGCCGCCGGTAAAAGTGTAAACCGAATCGCACCATCGGCAACGCATCGGGCAGCCCGTTAATCTGATGAACGAGCAGGGACGCCCTGCATGGGTTGATTCGCCTTGGATCGAGCGGAAAATTTCGGTTATGCGCAGCACAACTCGATTTTAAATTTCGGATTTGCTATTTGCAATTTTCTGTCTTAAAAAAGAGTTTAGTGATAAAATTCGCGCTGTTCGATTTTGCTGAATGAACATTGTTTCAAAAGCAGTAAATTTTGTGACTCTCTCCGGTGAACAACGCGAAAAGATTGTGCGCGATGTCGTGTCACGGCTAATCAACCGAGCACACAATTCTCGCAATCTGACCACCGCCGATTTGCATCCCCGAATTGCGGCGACTCTGGAAAAATATTTGCTTGGCGGCGAAGCAGACGTAAACGAGCAGAAAATTCGAGAATTTGTTGAATCTTTGCAAATTGACGATTTGTGTTTGGTTGTCGCCTGCGAGCGTGGCGACGAGGCGGCTTGGCAGGATTTGTTCAGCAAATTTGGCGGCACTGTTAAATCAGCTGCCCGAAGCATTACTTCAAATACAGCCGCGGCTGAAGATTTGGCGCAGAGCATTTGGGCAGAATTGCACGGATTGAAAACAGACGCGAGCGGAAAGCCTTCGGGAAAGCTCGGTTACTATTCGGGGCGGGGAAGTTTGGCTGGCTGGCTGCGCGCCGTAGTTTCGCAGCTTGCGGTTGATGCGCATCGGAAACAGGCGCGGTTGGTGCAAATCGAAGAACCGCGCGAATTTGAAAATCTGGCGCACGAAACCGAACGCGACGAACGAAGTATCTTCGCTCATTCGGAGAATCCCGAATCGGCGCTTACACAGCGCGAAACCGCGCGGACGGTCGAGGAATCTTTGATTAAAGCGATTGGCGAACTGGATGCGGAAGACAGGCTTTTGATTAAGCTTTATTATTTTGACGGTCTGCGCCTGAAACAAGCCGGTGCGGTTTTAGGTTTTCACGAAGCGACGGCAAGTCGTCGTCTGACGAGAATTCATACGGATTTGCGAAAACGCGTGGAAAAAATTTTGGAACGCGAAAAAGGTTGGAAGCGCGATGAAATCGAGCGAAATCTGGCGGAAGCCGGAGAAAAGCTCGATACAAATTTGGAAAAATTGATCGCGCCGGTTCCAAACGTGCAAGAAAATTAAATGGCGAACGTTCTTTAAGCGGCAAACTCTTAGAAGCGTTCCCCAAACGAGCAAAATGCAGCACGAATTCGACAACACTTTTGAATCTCTTTTGCGCCGCACTGCCTCGCGCAGCATGGGCGAAGTGTTGCCGGAAAACGCAGCGCATTTAGACGCCGATTCGATATCAGCATTCGTTGAAAACACACTACCGGACGCAACCCGCGCACGCTTTTCCGCGCATCTGGCGGATTGCTCTGATTGCCGACAAATTCTTGTTAATTTCGCTTTGATTCAAGAAGCGGAAGAATCGGAAATAGTTGAGACAAAAGCGGCTGTTGCAAAGCAGCCGGCATGGAGCGAGCGTTTTGCTCGTTGGTTTACGTTACCGAATTTAGGTTATGCGGCTGCGGCTTTGGTGGTTTTATTTGTCGGTGTTTTCGCTTTTGTCGCGCTGCAATCGCGGCAACAGCAACCTACCGAAGTTGCAGTGCAAATCGAAAACGACACCGAAGAAAATCTGGCTCAAAAACGTCGTGCCGCCCGAACGCAACCCGTTCAACCTGAACCGACTGTCGAAAGCACGCCGGAAGTGTTGCCGGAAGCAGCGAATTTAGCTGATTCTGGAAATGTAAATTCTGCTGAAAACACGAATCAAAACGCAGATCAATCGCCTAACCAGGGTTTGCCGCCTTCATATCGAGTGATAAGAGGTGAAACCAACGGCGCTGAGACGGCTCCTCGTCAAAGAGAACCTGAGCACCAGAGAGATTTGACCCGCTCAACGAACACATCAAATAGTGCGCCGAACACCAGTACTACGCTCGCCGCTGCTCCGCCGCCCACGACGACAAATAATAACCAGTCGGAAGGCGAAACAGTTGCGCAAGCCGCACCGAAACCGACAAATAAAGTCGAACCGGGGCAGAGAGTAGAGAACAAAGAACAGAGCCAGCCCGCCGAAACTCAAGTGTTCGGAGTTCAGAGTAATTCTTCGCGTTCTCCGGCAGCGACTAAAAACACGTTAGCGACCCGCACAGTCGACGGAAAAACTTTTCAAAATCTTGACGGCGTTTGGCGCGACTCGGCTTACAACGGGCAAACAACCATTATGATTTCGCGAGATTCGGATGAGTATAAAAAACTCGACGCCGGGTTGCGTTCTGTCGCCGAAATTTTCCGAGGCGATACCGTGATCGTCGTTTGGAAGGGAAAAGCTTATCGAATTCGCTAATTTTTAAAGCTCGAACAAATAAAAACGGGGTAAACTGAATCCAATAAATTCGGTTTACCTCGTTTTTTATTTATGAAATCAATCATCGCTCTGACGTTTCTGCTTATTTCTTTATTCGTTTCTAACGCCTCTGCCGCATGGGACGCTCGGCTTGACGGGCGAGTCCGATTTTATCAAACGACGGATTTCGGAGTTTTAATCGTCGCAACCGACCGCTCGCTTTATGCGCTCGACGGGAACACGGGCGAAACCGTTTGGCGTAAAGCTGTCGGAAACATTAATGAAACCGCAGTTGTCCCAGTGCCGGGAACGGATTTGATTTTGCTATCGCTCGACGAAGGCAAAAAATCTCGTCTCGCCGCAATTGATTTATTGTCGGGCGCAAGCATTTGGACGAGCGATAAAGTCAAAGGTGACCTGATGCAGCTTGCCGTCGAACCTGCTCAAAATCTGCTTTGCGCAGTGTTGGTCAAAAATCCTCGCGGACAGGCGGGAAGCATTTTAAAACGTGAGCCGGAAGTCGCGGTTTTCGATTTGCAAAACGGCGATTTGCTCTGGAAAAGAAATTTGGGCGGCGAGATCGAAATGATGCCCGCTTCATTTAATGAATCAGGCGAAACTGCTTTTACGCTCGACAATTACCGCGCGCCGATGATTTTGGACGAGCGCGTTTTTCTCTTTTACGAAGGCGCGACTTCGTTTGAGGCTCGAACCGGAAGAGAGCGAGAGCGCGAAGAATTTAAGGTTAATGTTGACGGCGTGGCGCTGACGGAAGCCGATCCGGTCTTTGACGACGAATTTGTTTACACTTCAGGGCGCGGAAAAGTCCGCGCCGTGCGCCGCTCAAACGGCGAAGTCGAATGGGAAGCCAAAGATTTGGGCGTCGCGCCGGAAATGTTTATCGTCGGCGATGTTTTATACGTTCGCACGGGCGGACAATTTACCCGAATCAAAGACGGCGAAATCGTTTCCAAAGGCTCTTACGGAGTTTCGGCGCTTGACCGGCGAACGGGGAAAACTCTGTGGCGTTACAAAGGCGCGGACAAAGGTTTGACAAATCTCGTATTTGCTAATGAGCGGACGATTTTGCTTGCTGACAAGGACGATTTGATTTCGGTTAATGCGAAAGACGGCAAAAGGATTGGTAAATTTGAACACGGCGTTAAAAACGCGCAGTTTGTTTTGCTCAACGAAAATAGGGAAGCCATCGTCGGCGGAACCGAAGAAATTGCGGCATTTAACGTTGATTCGATCGCAATTATCACAGACAGATGGGGGGAAAACCGAAGCGTCGCAAGCTACGAGAACGCGAATTTTAAAGTATTAAGCGGGAAAAAGGATAACGCAATCTGGCGCGGAAAGTACGAAGCGCCCGGTCGTTCGTTTTTATCGCGCGTCGGTTCTATCGCTCTGCGCGCTACGGCGCTTTACTTTCGCTACGGCGGATGGATTAATTTCGGTTTTAACGCGGTTCGCGGGGCGTCGCTGGCACGTTCGGTTTTGGGGTTGCGCTGGTCTGGCGTCCGTTCAAGAATCGGAAACTTTGATTTGACCAGTCTTGCGACTAACGCTGCGAGAAATTACGTTTCCGACCGAATTCGAACTTACGGAATCGCATCGAGAATCGGAGATTTGAATTCGATTCGTAATTCATCGAGCCAAATCGGGCGAAATTATCCGCGCCCGACAATCACGCTTTCCAGTCCTTCGCGCGAAGACATTCAGGAAAGATTGCTCGACCGTTTAGACCCGGCGAACATCGCGAACCGGCTTGCCGATTGGCTTTCGCGGCGCAAGCGGCTCGCCGAATTGCGCGGAAATTTTATGTATTTTTACACGGAACTACCGCGCGGCGGTCGCGGTCTTGTCGGTGTCAACGTGATAAACGGAAATCCGCAGCGCGAGATTCGTTTGAGAGATCCGGACGCGCGTTTCATCACGGATGAAGCCGCCGGACTGCTTTATTCGGCAAACGGAAATCGGCTGACGGCTTACAATGTCAAATAGCAGAAACACAACCGTTAGGGAGTGTGGAAGATTGAGCCGCACTTCGCTAACAGTCATGTTTCTGACATGGGCTTTGTAATACCTTTTGCCAAATTCCGGGCTTTGCGCGAAAATAGCGGCGCAAAGCCTTTTTTATTGTCAAAACTTCGGAGATTAATTGATGAAATATTTACTTGCAGCCTTGTGTTTGTCGTTTCTTATCGCATCTGTCGCTTTTGCGCAAAAACAATCCAAACCTAACCCTGAAATCCAGAAAACCGTCGCTGAAATCAACGCCAAAAACATAGAAAACATAATCCGCAAGCTGGTTTCGTTCGGCACGCGAAACACGCTTTCCGAACAGGATAATCCGACGCGCGGCATCGGCGCGGCGCGTGATTATTTATTTGCTGAATTTCAGCGAATCAGCGTCGATTGCGGAAATTGTTTGGCGGTCGAAAAGCAGACTTTCCTTCAACCGAAAGCCAATCGCATTCCCGAACCGACGAATTTGACGAACGTCGTAGCAACTTTGCGCGGCACGACCGATCCCGAAAGAATTTATGTTGTTTCGGGTCATTATGATTCAATGTGTACTTCGCCGACCGATGCGAAATGTGACGCGCCGGGCGCAAATGACGACGCTTCGGGCACGGCGGCTGTTGTGGAAATGGCGCGCGTGATGTCGAAAAGAAAATTTGAAGCGACGATAATTTTTATGGCGGTCGCGGGCGAAGAACAGGGACTTTTGGGTGCGGCTTATTTTGCCGAGCAAGCCAAGCAAAAGGGAATGAATATCGAAGCAATGTTTACGAACGACATTATCGGCGGGGTGACGACTTATAAAAATTCTCCCCAAAGACAAACCGTGCGCGTTTTTGCCGAGGGCGTTCCGTCGGACGAAACCGAACAGCAAGCTAATACTCGTCGCAGCGTGGGCGGCGAAAACGACTCGCAGGCACGCCAATTGGCTAGATTTATCAAGGATGTCGCCGAGGTTTATTCGCCCCGTTTTCGCGTTAACGTGATTTATCGCCGAGACCGCTACGGGCGCGGCGGCGATCATATTCCGTTTCTAGAACGCGGATTTGCCGCCGTTCGATTTACGGAGCCGAACGAAGATTACACTCATCAACACCAAAACGTCCGCACCGAAAACGGCAAGTTTTACGGCGACACACCGGAATTTGTTGATTTCGGTTATGTTGCGAGCGTCGCCCGCGTCAATGCTGCGGCACTTGCGGCGCTTGCGCTCGCTCCGGCGAAACCGAAAAACGTCGGGATTGTCACAGGACGTTTAACCAACGATACGGATTTAAAATGGGACGCAAACAAAGACGCGGATTTAGCTGGTTACGAAATAGTTTGGCGGGAAACTTACCAGCCGTTCTGGACGAATTCGCAGTTTGTCGGAAACGTCACAAATTTTACGATGAAAGAAATGTCGAAAGACAATTACTTTTTCGGCGTTCGAGCGGTTGATACGGCGGGCAACAAAAGCCCGGTCGTTTTTCCGCGCCCCGCCGCTCAGCAAAGACCAAATACGACCAGATAAAAATGTGGTTTGAGATTGCAGTTGTCGCCGTTCTTTTGCTGATCGGTCAAATTCTCTTCGGACATTTCGAAGAGTTGACGCCGCGTTGGCGGATTTTGTGCAAACAAGCGCTTGGAATCGTTATTTATACTTCAATCTCGTATTTTTTCGGCAGATTTTGGTTTTACGCTTCTCTGGCGGCGACGCTCGTTCCGCTCGTTATCATTCACTTCTGGTGGCTTCCGAAACACGGAATCAACGGCTGGGCGGGCGAGCCGCGTGATAAATATTACGAGCTGCGCGGGTGGAAACTGTGACAAATTCGTAATACATAATAAATAGTAAAAAAAAGGTGAATCGTAATTTTATTTTTACGATTCACCTTTTTTTTTTACTATTTACGAATTACTTCTTATTTTCGGTTTCGGCGAAATAGCCTTGTCGGTGATTTAATTTAACTCGTTGTTTTTCGAGCGCAGGATTTGCCATTTGAATTTCGATTCGGCGATAGGAACCGTCTTTTTTCGAGTTGGTCGGTTCGTAAGCGATCAGATACTGCGAGCGCAATTCGTTTTGAATCTGGTCGAAAGCTCGCTGTAAATCCTGCTCGTCGCGCGGGAAAAACGCGCGCCCGCCCGTCCGGTCGGAGATTTGTTTCAGCGCGTTTTGGTTGACGCCCTGCATATAATCGTCGCCGATGCCGATTGAATAAACCACAGCATCAACTTTTAAAGCTATGTCAACCGCTTGTTCAAGGCGTTTGCTGCTGTTGTTATCGTGTCCGTCGGAAAGCAAAATGATGGCGCGGCGCGTTTCGTTTTTTGTTTCGCGCATTACTTCGTCTGCCGTTACCCAAACCGCATTCCAAACGGCAGTGCTTTGTGCGGCGCGCTGCCCGGTATTTTTTCCGCCGACTGGGCTGCCGAATGTGACGCCGCCGCCCGCGTAATTAATCGGGGGCAAAAATTCGACTCTTTCGACCGCCCGCCGGATGCGTGCAAGATTGCTCGTAAAGCCCTGTTCGAGCGTGGTTTCGCCGGTAAACGTGAGAATCGCCACTTCGTCTTTGTCCTGTCTGACGACCTCTTCGAGAAACGCCATTGCGGCGGCTTTTTCGTCGGGCAAAGTGCGCTCCTGCGAAACGCTCGTATCAATCAAAATCGCCAGGCTGAGCGGCAAATCCAATTGTCGCTGAAAAGTAAAAATCTGCTGCTGTTTGCCGTCCTCAAAAATGCGGATGTCGTCTTTGGTCAAATTCGTCAGAAAACGACGGTCTTTGTCTGTGGCGGTGAAGAGAATATTAACCAAATCGGCTTCAACGCGAAGCGGTTCTTCGTCTTCAATCGCAGGCTCCTCAGCAGGAGTTGGCGACGGTGTCGGCTTGGTCTGCTGGGCGAAAAAAGAACTCGCCGAAAACAAACTAATCAGCAGGAATAAAATGATTTTGTTCAAGCGCACTTTTTTTATGTTGAATTTTGAGGTTTGAACGAAAGATCATTTAAATTCAAACCTCAAAATTCAGAACTCAAAATTCTCAAATCATCTGATGCGGTCGCGGACGGCGCGATAGCCCGTCTTGGTGCGGACTTTGTAATCGTCGCCCTTTTCTCCGGCGAGCTTGACTTCGACTTTGCGAAGCGCCCCGTCGTAATTTTGATTTTCCGGTTTGTAGGTGATGATGTACTGCGTTTGCAGCTCTTTGGCAATCGCCCCGAAAGCCTTCTCAAGCGCCAGCATATCGCCCGTGTAAAAAGCCTGTCCGCCGGTTTCTGCCGAAAGGCGATCAAGCTCTTTTTCGCCTTTGTCTTTCACGGTTCCGGCTTCGACACCCGGTACGGTTCCCAAAAATCCGGCTTTGGTCGAAATGGCAAAAATCGTGGTTTCCGTTCGCTGAGCAATATCAATCGCGTCTGAAAGATCGGCGCGGCTGAAAGTGTCCTCGCCGTCGGTGATGATAACCAGAACGCGGCGACCTTTGGCATCGCGGAGTTTTTCGTCACAAAACTGCCAGATCGCGTCGTAGAGCGCGGTTTGATTGCCGGTTTCTTTGACTTTGTCAACGGCTGAATCAAGCAAATCGAGTTTGTCGGTAAAATCCTGCCGTAGTTTTATTTGATGGTCAAAAGTGACAAACGCGGCTTTATCTTTGCGAATGCGTGTGACGGTGTAAATAAAATTGCGGGCGGCTTCTTTGGAAAACTTCATTTTTCCGGCGGTCGAAGGCGAAGTGTCCATCAAAACGCCGACGTAAACCGGCGGATTATCCTTTTCATCACTGAAAAACGTGACTTCCTGAAGTCTGCCGTTTTCAAAAATCTGAAAATCGTTTTTGGTTAAACCTTGAACCGGCTTTTTCTTTTTGTCCAAAACCGTAATCGGCAGCCGCACCTCAAAAACGTCGGGCGCGTTGATAATGTCCGACTCTCTTCGCGCGGGCGGCGTCGGAGACGGCTGCGCGTTCTGGGCAAACGACAAACCACTCAAAATAAAAATCAAAGAAAAAAGACCGAATAACTTTTTCATAAATGCTTTTGGAATAAATCTGCGCTCTGGCAAAAGCGCGTTTCGAATTGACGCGGTTAGGATGCGCTGAAAACCGCCGTTTGTTGCTTAAATCGGCAAACGAACGAAAGTGAAGTATAACGAAAGCCAGCCAAAAGGCGAAATTAAGCGGATATTTTGTTTGTGTCCTAGGCTCTGTTGACATTTTAATTCAGTCGAATAATCTAACAACTCAATGACAGTTAGATTAACCGACGATCAATGGCAGAAGATACTGCCGTTTCTGCGAACTTGCCCGAACATTTATATCGGAC
>JALZCH010000088.1 GCA_030863175.1 Acidobacteriota bacterium
AGCTTTAATCGTCAGCACGCCGGTTTTGTAAGTTTCGACCACACGCTGGCGCAAATCCAAAGAATAGGCTTTCATTCGTGGAATTTTACAGCATAAACTAGTCGCACTCAATCAAGAATCGCTATAATGATAATTTTCACGCGCTTCCGGTGCGTTAGCTAATGAGAGTGAAAAAATACGTCGCTTTACTCGCCAATAAAACCAATTTTAAAAAGGAGACACCATAATGACGAAAGTAAATAATCGCGAAGTCAGAGAACAATGCGCGCGAATGAACGACGCCTGGACGGAAGGCGCGCCGACCGTCACCTTTAACGGCATCACGCAAACGGCTTTTGCCGCCGACATCGCCGCCGCAGCAGCCGCCGATGCGGAAGTCGGCGATCTCGAAGCGCAGTTGAATATGAAACGCGACGAACGCGACACGAAATACGCCGCGCTCAACGAAAAACGTTCCAAAGTCGGGTTAGGCGTCGCGGGCAATCCCGATTTGGGCAACGACTCGCCGCTCTTCGGGGCGATGGGCTTTGTCCGCAAAAGCGAACGGGCTTCGGGCTTGACCAGAAAGTCGCGCAAACCGCCCACAAAATAGATTTATTCGAGATATGACGCGCAAATATTTTGAGAAACAAATTCATTCGCTCAGAAAAGCTGAATTTGATTGTTTCATTCGGTGAGACCGAGCGTTCCTTTTCCCTCTGTTTTAATAACGCGCGGTAAATCGAAAAAAGTATCAATGGAAGGAAATCTTTTTTCGATTTCGGACAAAACAAAAAGAGACGAAACGCGGCGGTTTCGTCTCTTTTCCAATTTTCAAATTAAAGTTAATTTGACTTGTCGAAACAAGTTTCTCCTTCTTTGCCTTCGAGACAAAGCAATACGCGACCGTTGTCGTTTTTGATTTGCCAGTTGTAAGTTTCGGTTTCGGCTGGCAGAGTCTTTTTATAATTCCCAGCGCGATCACACGAATCATCGCGTGTGAATGTCGCTGGCGCGAAAGCAATCGTCATTTTGCTGCCGCTGAACGAAACTTTTCCTTTTTTGGTCGAAAAAACTTCCATCCGGCAATTTGCCAGGCTAGTTGTTTGCATTATTCCGACATATTCGACAGTGCCGTCCGGCGAAAACTCGTAAGTAGAACGCGACGATCTGCCGGCGACGGAAACGCCTGAAACCGGATTTCGATACATACTTCCGGTGCTCGCCCAAACCCATTTGCCCGCTAATTCGCCGAGCGAAATATTGTTTCCGGCTGTTTTGTTCGGTTTGGTTTCGGTTGCTGAAACTTCAGACGGACTGTTGTTTTTATTTTCGGCAACAGCGTTGCCGCGCGGAAGCATTTCGGTCATAGCGATGACCAAGCCATCATCTGTTGGGACGAAGAAACCGAGCAGAAGACGTTTTTGCGGCTCTTTGCGAAACAGGCTGAAAACGACGAACTCATCGTTCTTTTCTCCGTTTTCATATTCCCAACCGGCTTTTTGAAAATCAGCCTCGATTTTTTTCATTATTTGAATTGAGGTTGATTTTTTATACTTCTTGTCCGCAACGGTCAGAACTTCCGAATCGCCCTGCCGAAATTGATCGAAGCCGTTCGCGCCGAACTTTGCCAGCGCGTCTTTGATTTCCTGCGGAACGCTTTGTTCCTTAACTCTCAACGCGCCTGCCGGTAAATTTGTGTTTGCCAGAACCGAGCTTGTCGCTGGTTCCATTTCTTCGTCCTTTTGCGCCAGACCCGCTTGATTGAGGGCAAAAACGGTTACGATAACTAACCAGATAAAGGTGGATTTTCTGAGCATAAAATTGTTTTTTTCATTCAGATAAGTAGTGTTCTGAGAAGATTTATTGTATTGGCGGAAAAACGGAGAACGCCGTTTGCAGAATGATGATAAAAAATATGAAACAAAATATAAATTGACGTATTAATCGGCTTTGCATCGGGGCGCTCTCCGTTTATTTGCCTCCAAGCGAAATTTACTCTCAATCTCTAACGCGCAAGCGAGCGCAAAAAGGTATCACTAAAAATTTCGGTTTTGTGTTAGGCATTAACGCTGTAGAAAATCGAACCCCGGATACGCAAGACAAACTTGCCTCAGAACGCGGGAATGTCTTTGCGAATCGGCTTGTGAACCGAAGTAATTGAGGTGAAAAAATGAAAAGCTCCGGTGCGTTTTGAATGCGCCTGAGTCTTATTTTAAGCGCAATATCTTGCTACAACTGATGTTGAATTATTTCAGGAACATTGCATTTGTGCCAGGCACTATTTACCTGCGGCAATCTCAAATCAAGAGTCTGATTTGCCATTTCAAAGCATTTGATTATAATGCGTTTGTCTAACCGGAAACCCCGTTTCCAAGCATTGTCTTTATTAACCGGAGTCCGTTTTTGAATCCTCAAATGCTTCTTCGGGTTCTACATGAGCAAAAAAATGAAAAATCTTCCCCTTCTATTCGTGCGCCGGTACGCTCCGGTGTTGTTTTTTTTGACAGTCGTCTTTTCAACTTCTGTTTTCTCGCAGACATCGACTTTTACTTATCAAGGTCGCTTGAATATAAATTCGGAGCCGGCAAACGGAACCTTTAACATGGTCTTCGATTTATTTGCCGTCCCGGCTGGCGGCACTCCGCTCGGCACCAACAGCAAAACTTCAGTGCCTGTTGTGAACGGTATTTTTACGGTTCAGCTTGACTTCGGCGCAACAGCTTTCACAGGCGCGACGCGTTATTTGCAAATTAGCGTCAACGGCACGCCGCTTATGCCGCGTCAGGAAATCACTTCGCCGCCCTACTCGATTCGCTCGATTTATTCATCGGCAGCCGACGCGCTTTCCAATTTGTGTACAGGCTGTGTAAACGATTCGATGGTTGATGATTTTCTGACAATAATGGGCGGCAATATTGATGCCACTCCGGTCGGAGGAATAATGCCCGCGCCCGGAACCTTTACGACATTGACTGCGACCAATTCCGTGGCGTTTCCGGGGAATTCAATAACCGACGCGATGGTTTCAGACACTCTGACTATCGCGGGCGGAATAATCAACAATACGGTCATCGGCGCAACAACGCCCGCCGCGGGAACTTTTACGGACTTAAAGTCGAATAACAACACCTTTACGCTCGATGCTGATAATACCGGCGCTGGCGCAAATGTCAGCATTGTCGCCGAGCAGGGAAGCGAGCCGAACGGGGAAATTCGCTACAATGCGACAACCAATCAATGGGAGCTTTCCAATAACGGTGGGGCTTTTACTCCAATCGGGGGAGCGGTTAACACCTTTCAAACAACCAACGCCGGAGGCACTAACCTTGTCCCCGATAGTCAGACCGACACTCTAACTTTAACGAGCAGCGGAACAAATATTACAATTACCGGCGATGCGGCGACCGACACAGCCACAATCGGTATTTCGGAATCCGTTTTAGCCGGAGACGGTTTGGCAGCCAATGGCGATGCGCTCGCCGTCAATACGGGCAGCGGAATTCAAGTCAGTTCCGATGCGGTTTCTCTGGGAAATTTAACATCAAATTGGAATCAGGCAAGCGCGTTCGACATTTTGCTGGGCAATGCCTCGTCCGAACTGAGCATTTTGGAATCAGCGGGCGGAACATTCTTCGGCACTCTCGATGTCGGCGATTTGACAGCCAACCAGACTTATACTTTTTCGGGTGCGAGCGGAACAGTCTGGACGTCCGGCAATGATGGAGCCAGTTCAGCTCTCGACGCCGATTTGCTCGACGGATTGAACTCAAGCCAATTTGTCCGAAGCGACCAGGCTGCTACAATTAACGGCGCGGTTGCTAATTTTACGACTTCAACCACGGGCGTAACTCCAAGCGTTGCGGGGCTAACCGTTCTTAATCTGAATTATTCCGGTTCGACCATTATCACTAATTTGAGCGGCGGCGCTCAGGGACAATGCGTGGTTTTGGTTACGGAAAACGGCAACGCTGATATAAATGATGCAGGCAATTTTAAGCTTTCTTCCAATTGGACTCCTGACACGGACGATACGCTGACAGTTTGTTTTGTCGGCAATTCGTGGGTTGAAACTGCGCGCTCAGCAAATTGATTTGAAAACTAAAATATCAGTTTTCAGAACGGAAGGTTTTCAAAATGGAAATCAAAATTTATAAATTTGGCGAGTTTTGAAGTCAAACAATTGAAGCGGTTTTGGAAGTTTGAAAAAACTGTTTCCTTGCAAAAATTGTGCACTGAAGTGTGTGAATAAAGTGGACGAACGAGAAAAAATGAATTATGATGTTTCGCGGTTTAAGTTTATTTGGCATAATCAGTTGGACTTGTTCTTTGGAGAAAGTTCGTGCCGCAGGGCAGGATCAGGTAATTACTCGCTTGAACATATCAATCATCGCTGTTAGAGACGGAAGCCTCCGGTGATTCATAAATAATTGCAATTTTGAATTTCGAAGACGACGGCGTGAACCCCAATCGCCGGACTGCAAATCGGAAAGGAAAGTAAAATGAAAAGTAAATTTTTAATAATTTTGTCCATTCTCATGGCGACGTGCTTGTTCACGTCTGTAGCCGCAGCGCAGTCGGGCGGCAATTATACGATCATGCAATCGGTCATAGCGGGCGGCGGCGGAAGCTCTTCGGGCGGCAACTATGCCGTAACAGGAACAGTCGGACAACCGGCTGCCGGAACAACCTCAGGCGGCGGAGCTTACTCGCTTGCCGGAGGATTTTGGTCGGCAGCTCCTGCCGGAACGATTAAAATCAGCGGAACGATTACTTTAAACGGTAATCCGATGCAGGGTGTGACTGTCACATTATCAGGTTCGGCAAGCGGTACAACAACGACAAATTCGTCCGGTTATTACGAGTTTTTGAACTTGCTCTCTGGCGGCACTTATACCGTGACTCCGTCGCAGACTGGTTATGTATTTACTCCACCTTCGGAAACTTTCGTGAACCTGCAAGCGGATCAAACCGCCAACTTTGTGGCAACGCAATGCACGTATTCGCTTAATCCAACTTCGGTAAATATAGCCGCAGCTGCGACTAGTGGAAGCTTTACTGTTACAGCACCGGCAGGTTGCTCATGGACGGCGGTTCCGAACGACGGCTGGTTATCAATCACGTCTGGCTCGCCGGGAAGCGGAAACGGAACGGTTAACTATTCGGTCGGTCCCAATTCGGGAGCGGCGCGTGTCGGCACAATCACAGTCGCCGGACAAACCTTTACCGTAAATCAAGCCCTCGGTCATCTCATTGAAGGCGTAATTGCTTACGGTATTGGTAACGGTAAGTTCGTTCCCGGCGTGACCGTCACTGCTACCGGTCCCAACACGATAGTTACCACGTCGGCTTACACGCCGGCACAGGATGCAGGCAAGTATTCGCTCCAAGGCTTAACGAACGGAGCAAATTACACTGTCACTCCGACAAAGACGAACCACATAAGCGGCGTCACAGCCTTTGATGCGACGCTTGTTTTGCGTTGCGTGGCTGCCGGTCCTGTAAATTGCGCTTTAACAGACAATCAGAAATTCGCCGCAAATTCTGATGGCGATACTAATATTACAGCGTTTGATGCGACCCAGATTTTGCGATATGTGGCGGCAAACGGACCGAATGCCAATACCGGTCAGGTTGGAACGTGGAAATTTGTTCCATCAAGCCGTGTGTATTCTAATTTACAGTCCAATATTGTGAATGAGAATTACAGTGGTTTTGTGATTGGGGACGTTGATGGCGATTGGGTTCAGCCTCAACAACCGCCACAGCCACAAGAATTCGAAGGGCAACAATCGGAAACGGAAAGCTTTAATCTTTCAACAGAGGAAGAAGCTGATGATGCCACAACCATTCGGGTTTCTCTTCCGAGAAGCTTGTCTGCCGCTAAAGGCAACACCGTTTTGATTCCCGTTATGCTTTCAAATCAGACACGTAGGGAAATTTCAAGCTTCGCCGTGAATGTTACATATGATTCGGCGGTCTTGAAAATTGATGAAGATAATCCAATTGAGACGACCGGGACGCTAACCGAAATCGGCAGTTTTGCAGTCGCGGCTCATACGGAAACGGCTGGCAGAGTCGGGATTGCCGCAGCGGGCAGCAACTCTTTTGCCAATGCAGCCGGAACGCTCGTAAACCTCCGATTTACAATTGTCGGAGAAGCGAAAGTCTCGAAGAAGGGAACGCCTTTGTCGTTAACTCGTGCGGCTTTCCAGGATCAGTTCGGAGCACCAATAACAGCAAAAGGCGGCAAGCAGCAAATCACCTTTGTCGAGAAAGCGCCCTAAGCCAAGTTTCGGCGGTATGATTTTCCATCTAGCCGCCGTTAACACCTACTGCTAAACAGCAATCGGAAAAACCGGCAGAAAGAATGGAAATTATTCCTTCTTCTGCCGGTTTTGGTTTTAAACTCTTACGAAGAATTTTTGATTTATGGGTAAGCTCGTAACCATTCTGAATTTCGTTTGTGAACGAGAATCCTTTAAGGGATAATAAACACGGCGTTTGCGATGCCGCCCGCAGAATTTTGAAATTTGTTTTGCCGCTCGCAATTCGCCCTCTCACAAAAAATGGAAACAATTTGGGAAAATTTAAAAGCATTTTTTCGGCTGTACTTTAAACCGTCACGGGCTTTCGGAAGTTTGATGGATAACGGCAGCTGGCTTTTCGCCGCTATCGCTTTGCTCGTCGTTTCCTTTGCATTTCAAGCGGGCGTCAATAATCGTCTGAATGAGATTTACGGCGCACCGCGCTTTGATTTCGAAACTTACCGGACGCAAACCGGCGCACCCAACGCCCCGGATGATGAAGAG
This sequence comes from Acidobacteriota bacterium, assembly GCA_030863175.1. Lineage (GTDB taxonomy): Bacteria > Acidobacteriota > Blastocatellia > Pyrinomonadales > Pyrinomonadaceae > JALZCH01. The sequence continues at coordinate 6,792 of JALZCH010000088.1, forward strand.
GCTTATTACGCCGCTTATGAAAATTACCAGCGAGCACTTCGCGAACGCCCGAAGCTGCCGCTGGTGGGCGATGCCGGATTATGGCTTTTCAATTTTAATTCCCGCAATTTTTTGAGCCTTCTGCTCGCCTTTGCCGTTTTCTACGTTCCCGTGACAATTTTGCTGCTCACATTGTTTGAGCCGATCGGCAGTTTCGGGCTTGTTTTGCGGCGCGATTATGGCGTTTTTTCGACTTGTGTTTTTGCCGCCGGGACGACGGCGCATTTGCCTTTTGCGGTCGCCGGATTAATTTTAAAAAATCAGCCGACGAATCCGAATCTTCTGCTCGGGTTGTGGCTGGCGAGTGGTTTGTATTTCGGCGTTTTAATGATTTTCGCCATTCGAACAGTTTTTGGAGCTTCGTACAAATCAGCGATTGCCGTAGTCAGCTTGTCCTGGCTTTCAATCAGCGTCGGCAACCGCATTTTCAGCCTCGTCTCGCCGTTTTTGTTTTCGCCGTTTTTGCTTTTTTATGCTTTTCTGCTGCTTCGCGGCGAAGCTTCGACTTTCGGCGACGCTTTCCGCCAGCGCCGGAATTTCCGCCGTTTTCTGCAAAATGCGACAATCAATCCGCGAGACGCAGACGCGCACGTCCAGCTCGGAATTTTGTACAAACAGCGGCGGCAGCTCGACGAAGCCGTGCGGCATTTTGAAAAAGCGATCGAAATCGAGCCGCAGGAAATCGAAGCCAATTACGAGCTGGGCAAAATAGCCCGCGAACGCGGCGAGCTTGAGCGCGCTTTGCGGCATTTCTCAATTGTTGTCGAACAGAATGAAAAACACGCGCTCAACGAAATCTGGCGCGAAATCGGCGCGACCTATTTCGACGCCGGAGCAAACAAGGAAGCGCGCGAGTTTCTGGAAAAATTCGTTGAACGCCGACCGTTTGACCCCGAAGGCTTGTTTCGTTTGGGGCAAACTTTAAAGGCTTTGAATCTGAATGATGATGCGCGCGAAATGTTCCGCCGCTGCATCGAAGCCGTTCAAACTTCGCCCGATTATCGGCGCGGACAGCAACGCAAATGGGCGAAAATGGCTGAAAAACAACTCGCCGCTTAGCGGCTGAAATATTCGTTTGAACAAACAGCGGGCGAGATTTATAAATCTCGCCCGCTGTTTGTTTTCGCGAAAATTGTCTCAAAGCTTGAAACGGGCTTATAATTTTTGTGAAACTTTGAGCAAACATTAATTTCATATTTTTATCAACGAGGAGTATAAAAAATTGGCAGAAACATTTGACGTAGCGATTATCGGGGCTGGACCTGGCGGTTATGTTGCGGCGGTACGCGCGGCGCAGTTAGGTTTGAAAGCCGCCGTCATCGAAAAAGAAAAAGGCGCCCGCTTAGGCGGCACTTGCGGTTTGCGCGGCTGTATCCCGACCAAACAGCTTTTAATGTCGGCTCATCTTTACGAGCAAACGCAGCATTTAAAAGAATTCGGAATCAACGTCGGTGATGTCGGTTTCGATTGGGGCGCGGTGCAGAAACGCAAGGACGTTATCGTCAAGAAAAACTCGGACGGCGTCAATTACCTGATGAAAAAGCACAAAATTCCGGTTTTTAACGGATTTGGCAAAATTCTCGCGCCCGGCAAAATCGAAGTCACGAAGGACGACGGGGCGAAAGAAACCGTCAACACCAAAAACATCATCATCGCAACGGGTTCGGTCGTTAAACCGTTTCCCGGTTTTGAGACGGACGGCGATAAAGTCGTCAACTCCGACCACATTTTAGAACTGCAAAAAGTCCCAAAATCTTTAATCGTAATGGGCGCTGGTGCAGTGGGCGTCGAATTTGCGAGCGTTTATGCGCGTTTCGGTTCGGAAACGACGATTGTTGAATTTATGCCGCGATTGCTGCCGATTGAAGACGAAGAGGTTTCGAAAGAACTCGAAAGAGTTTTCAAAAAACGCGGCATTAAATCGCAAACCAACACAAAGCTCGAAAAGCTGGAAAAAACGAAAGACGGCGTGCGCGTTACAGGAACTTCGAACGGCAAGCAGGTTGTTTTGGAAGCCGAAATGTTTCTCGTCGCTGTCGGTCGTATGCCTTATCTCGAAGGTTTGGGATTGGAAAACACCAAAGTCGAGGTTGATAAACGCGGAACAATCGTTGTTGACGAATTTTGCAGAACAGCGGAACCAAGCGTTTTCGCCATCGGCGACGCGATTGCAACGCCTTGGCTCGCGCATCTCGCTTCAAAAGAAGGCATAATGGTCGTCGAGCAAATCGCCGGGCAGCAAACCGAACCGATTAATATGCGCCTCGTCCCGAATTGCACCTACTGCGACCCGGAAGTGGCGAGCGTCGGTTTGACAGAAGCAAAGGCGAAAGAAGAAGGCTATGACGTAAAGGTCGGCAAATTCCCGTTTTCGGCTTCCGGAAAGGCTCGCATTTTGGGCGAAACCGACGGTTTTGTAAAAGTCGTCTCGGAAAAGAAATACGACGAAGTTCTCGGCGTTCACATCATCGGACCGCACGCCACCGAATTGCTCGCCGAAGCCTGCGTCGCAATGCGGCTCGAGACAACGGCAGATGAATTAGGCAGAACGATTCACGCGCACCCGACGGTTTCCGAAAGCATTATGGAAGCCGCTGAAGGAGTGCATAATCTGACGATTCACATCTAAAAACAACTGATTTATATTTTTAGCGGTCAATTGTTTTAAGACAAGCGACCGCTTTTTTATGAAATGAATCAAGAGAAGCAAAAACAAGTTATCGAAAAATACGTCGAGGCATACAACAATTTTGATACTGAAACTATGTTGTCGCTGTTTGATTCGGAATGTTCGTTTGAAAATTATAGCGGCGATGAGCTGACGTCTTCAGCAAAAGGTTTGGCGGAGCTTAGGGCAATGATGGAACAGGGCAAAAATGTTTTTGTTTCGAGAAGGCAGATAATTTCAGCACTGTCGTTTCAAAATGGAACGGCAATCGCTGAAATTGATTATCAGGGAAAACTGAAAATTGATTTGCCGAACGGGTTAAAAGCAGGCGATGATCTGAAACTCAAGGGACGCTCGGAGTTTGAGTTTCAAGACGGTTTAATTAAAAGTCTGAAAGATTTTAGTTAGCCCTGCAATACGATAAAATTCTTCGGCGAGTCTATTCGAGATGAATAAATACTTTAGTAAGTTAATAGAAAATTTGGCGTTGCTTTTTGTTTTGATTCTTTCAAATCAAGCTTTTGCTCAAAATTCCATAATCTCCACGCCGGAACAGATTGAAGAAAGCGTTAAATCAGCGCCTTGCGATTCGGAAAAACGGCTTGAAGCGGTGCAGCAGCTTTTTGAAAAGCTCGGGGCTAAAAAAGACGATATTGTAATTGAGAAATTCGATAAAGATAGAATTTCAAATCTTGTTGTCAGGAAAAAAGGCAAAACTGACGAAACGATAATTGTTGGCGGGCATTATGATAAAACGCCGGACGGATGCGGCGTAATTGATAATTGGACGGGAATCAGCATTGTGGCTCATTTGTATCGAACCATTGCTCAAATCGAAACTCAAAAGAGCTATATTTTTGTCGCTTTTGATAAAGAAGAAAAGGGATTGCTCGGTTCTGAGGAAATGGCGAAAGCAATTCCGAAAGAAAAGCGGTCGTCGTATTGCTCGATGGTTAATTTGGACAGTTTCGGTCTAGGCGCGCCGCAGGCTCTCAGAAACGCCTCAGATCCGGCACTCATTTCTATTGCTAAGAAGCTGGCAAAAGAAGCAAAAATTCCTTTTGCCGATGCTTCGATTGGTAATGCCGATTCGGATTCGTCCTCGTTTAACAAACGCGGCATTCCCGCAATCTCAATTCACGGTTTGAGCAATAATTGGCAAAACTATCTGCACACAAGCAGCGATCAAATCAAAAACGTTAATATGAGCAGCGTTTATTTCGGATACCGATTCGGTCTAAGTTATATCGCGGAATTAGACGCGAAACCTTGCTCGGATAATAAAAAGTAAATGAACACAAAAATTTCACGCTTTTCAATTCGCGGCGTTTTGCTGTTGTTATCTTTAATCGTGTTGAATTCGATTGCCGGCGCGCAGTGGCAAAAGCAAACAGTTGACACAAAAGCGAGCTTGCGCGGGCTTTCGGTGGTCAATGAAAAAATCGTTTGGGCGAGCGGCACGGGCGGCAGTTTTTTAAGAACGATTGACGGCGGCAAGACCTGGAAAGTCGGCAAAGTGCCGGATGCGGAAAAACTGGATTTCCGTGATGTCGAAGCTTTCGATGCGAACACGGCTTATCTTCTGAGCATCGGCGAAGGTGAAAATTCTCGGATTTATAAAACAACCGACGGCGGCGAAACCTGGAAGCTGCAATTTAAAAACTCGAACCCGAAAGCCTTTTTCGATGCCTTCGACTTTTGGGACGCAAACAATGGAATTGCGATGTCCGATCCGGTTGACGGAAAGTATTTGCTGATTGCAACAACCGATGGCGGGCAAACCTGGAAACAATTGCCGAACGATAAAATGCCTTCCGCAAAAGAAGGTGAAGCAGCGTTTGCCGCGAGCGGAACCTGCATCATTGTCAACGGCAAATCCGATGTTTTTCTCGTTACGGGCGGACAAGCGGCGCGCGTTTTTTATTCGCAGAATCGTGGCGCAAGCTGGTCGATTGCCGACACGCCGATTATTAGCGGCGCAAACGGAACCGGCATTTTCTCGATTGCGATGTTTGATAACAAGAGCGGCGTCATTGTTGGCGGAAATTACGAAAAACCAAACGAATCGGCAAACAATCTCGCTTTGACAAACGACGGCGGGAAAACCTGGATTTTGGGCAAAGGGTTGAACGGTTATCGTTCGGGCGTTGCTTTTGTTGATAAAAACACGCTTGTTGCAGTCGGTTCTTCCGGTTCCGACATCTCACGCGATGGTGGGCAAACTTGGACAAATCTCGACCGGGAAAACTACAACGCCGTTGTCGCCAAAGGCAAAAATGCGGTTTGGGCGGTCGGTGCGAACGGGCTTGTCGCCAGATATTTCATTCCCAAAAAATAAATTCTGAAAAATTACGAAACTATTTGACAGGAACGGCGTATTTAAATTAACTTAACACTGTTAAGCTTTGTGTGGCTGTTAAAGAGAGGCGAGAACGAGAAAAGGAAAATCTGCGACAGGAGATTCTGGACGCGGCGCGAGAGATGTTTGCAGCGGAAGGCTATAAAAACGTTTCGATGCGGAAAATCGCCGATAAAATCGAGTATAGCCCGACGACGATTTATCTTTATTTCAAAGACAAAAGCGATTTGCTCCACCAGATTTGCGAAGAAACCTTTGCCCGGCTCGCTCAACATTTGAGCGAAATTACTGCTAAAGAAACTGATGCGCTGACAGGTTTGCGCAAAGGTCTGCGGGCTTACGTCGAATTCGGTTTGGAACACCCGAATCATTACGAAGTCACTTTCATCACGCCGCTTATTGAAAACATCGAAAGCGATAAACATTCCTTTGAAGGCTCACTCGGTCAGCGCGCTTTCGGTTTTTTGAAGCAAGGCGTTGCGGATGCAATCGCCGCCGGAAAATTGAAAAACGGCGATGTTGATTTAATCAGTCAAACGCTCTGGGCGGGTGTTCACGGTTTGACCTCGCTACTGATCGGGCATTCAAGTTTTCCTTTTGTCGAAAGGGAAAAATTAATTGACAGCTTGATTGATACGATGCTCAACGGTTTAAAATCCTAAAATTTTTTGCGCGCCGACTTAACACTGTTAAGTTAGCAGTTGAAAACGGAAAGTATCGAGGAGGTAAAAGTTTATGACAGTCTTTTTCTTAATTTTAATGCTTCTGGCTTTGTTATCTGCCGCGTCGAAAATCGGCGTCAATCCGATTAAAAACTTGAAAGACAACGCTCGAATTGCGACCGGACTAACGTTTATTTTCATCGGCGCGACGCATTTTCTGATTCCCGACAAATATCTGGAAATGATGCCGCCGTTCGTTCCGTCGCCGCTGTTGATGGTTTACCTTAGCGGATTTTTTGAAATTCTGGGCGGAGCCGGATTGATTTTGCCAAACACAAAACGAATTGCGGCGTATGGATTAACGGCGCTTCTTCTGGCAGTTTTTCCGGCAAATGTTTATGTCGCGCTCAATAATGTTCAGCTCGGCGGTTTTATGAGCGATTCGTTTTATCAATGGTTCAGGCTCCCGCTGCAATTCGTTTTAATCTGGTGGGTTTTGTGGACGATTTCGAAACCGAGAATCGTTAATCAAAAAGCGACAATTTAGTAAAAAATATGAATGCGGAAACTATTTTCTCGATTGCGAACACAATGGCGCTGCTCTCCTGGATTTGGCTGGCGGTTGCGCCGCGCTGGATTTGGACGAAACGAATTGTTTGGACGACGATTCCGTTGCTCTTATCCGTTGCGTATTTGATTTTAATCGTTTTGTTTTTCGGACATGCCGAAGGCGGTTTCAGCTCGCTCGCCGATGTGATGAAACTATTTACGAATCAAAATGTGGTACTTGCCGGTTGGATTCATTATCTGGCGTTTGATTTGTTCGTCGGTTCCTGGGAGGTCAAAGACGCGCAGGAACGCGGCGTTTCGCATTTGTTCGTTGTTCCGTGTCTTTTGCTGACTTTTTTGCTCGGACCGATCGGATTTTTGCTGTACAACATCGTTCGTCTTTTCGCGGCGAAAGGAGAATCGAAATGAATTTCAGAGAAATTTTTAACAATGTCCGCCAAGCACAGCCAGCTTTGATTTTTTCAGGCTTCGCTTTTGCCGTCCTGTTTTTCGTTCTGGCAATAATCTCGTTTTTTGATTCGACCGAGATTCTGGGCATTAATCGTTGGATTAAACCCATGAAATTTGCCTCTTCGATTGCGATTTATCTCTGGACTTTGGCGGTTTATCTATATTTTTTAAACGGCTTTGCGAAATCGAAAATCGTCATTGCGTGGGGCGTGATTGCGATGATGTCCGGCGAGATAATATTGATTTTAATGCAGGCGGCGCGCGGCACGACTTCGCATTTTAACGTCAAAACGCCTTTTGACAATGCTGTTTTTGCCGCGATGGGCTTGATGATCTTAATCAACTCGCTGCTTTTGATTTATCTTACTTTTCTTTATTTTCGCTCCAGTTTGGATTTGCCGCGAGCAATTGTCTGGGGATTTAAGCTCGGTTTGGTTGTTTTTTTGCTCGGAAGCGCGGAAGGCGGATATATGTCGGCGCAATTGGGACATAGTGTCGGCGTGCAGGACGGCGGAGCCGGATTGCCATTTGTTAATTGGAGCACCGAAGGCGGCGATTTGCGAGTCGCGCATTTTCTCGGCTTGCACGCTTTCCAGGCGATTCCGCTCGCCGCACTCTTTTTCGTTCGCTGGCGAAAGCAATTTGCGACAGCTTTAACGCTCGGTTTTGCGCTCGCATATTTCGCCGGTTTCAGCTTTATTTTTATTCAAGCCGCGCAGGGAAAACCGTTATTTCAGATTCAACGAATCAGAACCGAAAGTTTAAAATGACGGATGAGATAAAATTTTGCTTGAATATCAAATTGAGGAAGCAAAATGGCTGATGAAAAAAGAGACAATCCGGGTGTCGTTGCACCGCCTCCGTCAATTTATTTTGCCGGTTTGGTTGCGGGTTTGATTTTTAACTATTTTTTTCCGGCGGCGATTGCTTTTCTTCCGCGAATGGCTGGAATAATTGCGGGAATCGTTTTGATCGTATTTGCCGGTTTTGTGATTTTCGCTGCCTTTCGCGCATTTTCAGCGGCAAAGACAAACATCGAGCCATGGAAACCTACTACTGCAATTGTTTCGAGCGGCGTTTATCGGTTTTCGCGCAACCCGATTTATTTGGCGATGACCCTGCTTTATGTCGGGGCGGCGTTGCTGCTCGATTCGGTTTGGGTTTTGCTGTTTGTGATTCCGGTTTTGTTTTTAATTAATTTCGGAGTTATCTTGCGCGAAGAAAAATATTTGACTGCCAAATTCGGCAAAGAATATCTAGATTATAAAAAGCGCGTCCGCCGCTGGATCTAGCTCCACATTCTTTTTATTTAACGCAAAATTCCCCCCAAAAAGCCGATGTTTTCTTGACAAATGGCATCAAAAAAGACAAAGTAAGTAAGTGCTTACTTTGTGGGATGCATTTATGCTTGAGCGAATTTTTTGTCTTCGTAAATTATTTATATTCATTTTAAGAATCGGCTTAATCGCTACGGCGATTTTTTATTTGTCGTTTGCCGCCCGCGCGCAAACGCCTACACCAACACCAATTTCAACCTCAACGATTAATCCGACCGCGACCGCTTCCCCAACGCCCGTTCCGACAGTTTCTCCGACGCCGCCTGTAAAGGACGCGCAAAATGTCGAGCCGGAAAACTTGCAGGGCGTTCCGGCGATTGCGACCGGTTTTGAATCAAACAACCGTGAGTTGCCGGAATTGGGGCGCGTCGGAGTTGATATGCTTCAGCCGCAGGCTTTGAGCTTGCGCGATGCGCTCGAACGCGCTTTGTCTAACAACAAAGACATCGAGATTACGCGCCAAAACGTCCGTATCGCCGAGTTTGATTTAACAGCTGCTCAGGGATTTTACGAGCCGCGTTTTGCCGGAACGACGAATTACGAGCGTGCGACCGTGCCGAATGTCAGCATTTTCAGCGGTCAGCAAACTTCTACGACGCAGCAGGGAATTACCGGAAATCTGCGTTTTGAAGGCTTTACGCCTGCTTACGGCGGAAATTATCGCGTCGAATTTAACAGTAATCGTTTGACGACGAACAACGTAATTTCGCCGCTCAGCCCGCAGTATCAATCGAATTTGACGTTTATCTATATTCAGCCGCTGTTTCGAGGTCGCTCGTTCGACCAGCCGCGTCGTCAGATTGAGATTGCGAAGAAAAATTTATCTTTGACGGACGCACAGTTTCGTCAGCGGACGATTGAAATTATCGCTTCTGTACAACGCGCTTATTGGGATTTGACATTTGCGCTCAAAAATCTGCAAGTCCAGCGCGATGCTGTGCGAGATGCGAAAAATCAGCTCGAACACAATCGCCGACTTGTGCAGGAAGGCTTGGTCGCACCGGTTGATGTTCTTCAGGTCGAAACACAAGTGGCTAATTTCGAGCAATCGGTTTACGAGGCGCTTAACACGGTTGCAATCGCCGAAAACAATCTCAAAAATCTGATTGCCCAAAATCAAAACGATAATCTATGGGCGAAATCACTCGTACCGACCGATACGGTAAATAACGATTTGCCGATTGTCTCATTGCCTGATGCGCTGACAGCGGCTATGTCAAATCGCCCGGAACTTGAAACAAACAATGTCGCGCGGGAAATCAATGAACTTGATCAGCGTTTTTATCGCGAGCAGACAAAACCTCAGGTTGATTTAACGGCAAGCTACACGGCAGCGGGAATCGCCGGACAGCAGAACCCTGATTTGCGGCTTCCCTTTAACACCGGACAAACGGCGCTAGTTTCGCCGGATTTGACGGGCAGTTATTTAAATTCGGTGACGGATATTGCGGCTTTGCGCTATCCGACTTTTCGCGTTGGCGTGACTGTCAATTTGCCGTTTGAAAGCAAAACCGCAAGAGCGCAGCTCGGCAGAAGTTTGGTTGAAGGCGAACGTTTGACGACCCAGCGCGAGCAGCTAGAACAAGCGATTCAGGTTGACGTGCGAAATTCTTTGCAGCTTGTCCGCACGGCGGAAGCGCGCCTGCGCTCTGCGGCGATTGCGCGCGAGAACAACGAAAAGCAGTACGAATCTGAGCAGCGAAAATTGGAAAACGGGCAGTCAACCGTTTATCTCGTTCTCGAACGCCAAACGCAATTAGCCAATGCCCGTGGCGCAGAGCTTCGTGCTCAAACCGAGCTTAACAAAGCCATTGCCGAATTGCAGCGCGCTACAGGAAACAGTTTGCGCGCGAACAATATTGTGGCTAGATTAAAATAAAAATAATGCAAACGCTCGAATATTTGCGGCAGCAAAACGATTACAACCTTTGGGCAAACGGCGAGTTTCTGCGATTTCTGAAATACGCGCCGGAAGCAAAAGCCGCGCGAGTTTTCGCGCATTTGCTGTTGGCTGAGATAACCTGGCTGCGGCGGATGCGCGAAAATCTGGATACAAGCGGCTTCGATTTTTGGGCGGGCGAGACGGTTGCGGATTGCGAAAAGTATTTGGATGAAAGCCGAAAAAATTTTGCCGATTTGTTTGCGAATTTGACCGAAGCTGATTTGGAGCGGATTTTCAGCTACAAAAACAGTAAAGGCTTGTCTTTCCAGAACACTTATCGCGAGGCTTTAACACACGTTTTCTTTCATTCGGCGTATCATCGTGGGCAAACCGCGCAAGCAATCCGGCTCGCCGGAAACGCGCCGCCCTATACTGACTTCATCCAATTTTTGCGAATCAAATAATTCTTGCCTTTTGCCGTGACCACCGGAACAAGAATAAGGCGGCAGAACAAAAGCCATTTGTACAAATGTGACCGGGTACAGCAAACCGCTCTGATGAGCGGTTTGCCGATCTGCGTTACGGGCAGAAACGCGAACTCGCTGAATACGCAACTAATCTCTTGATTATCCTCATAACTTTTATCTTCCTGCTTAGGATTTCGGTTTGCTGAATTCAGTTCATTGGCAAATATAATTACATCTCCCGTCAGAGCTGTAAATTCGGAGCGATTAATGAAAAACCGAGACAGATTGGAAATCGAGTTTTAAACAGAGAGTAAAAGAACAACCAGCTTCAAAAAGCTGGTCGTTAAATTCTACGAGCGGGGAAATACAGTGGTTTTAATAGAGGCGAAGATTCCGTTTCAAATTTTTCCACTGTATTTTGCGATTTCGGCAACCATTCTTTGCTGTTGACAATTAGGTCCCAAAAAATTGGAAAACAGCCAATGAGACAAATTAAAAAAAGAAAGGTAAGAGGTGAATTATGGCAGACAATACAATTGATTATGTCAGAGCCGGTAAATACATTACCGAATACTACGGCACGCAGGAAAGCATTTTACACGAGTTCGGGAATGTCACGCGAGATGCAATAACCAATTTCTTTCTCAAATCTACGGTACCGGAAGAAAAAATTGATTTCAGTATACTCGGATTGCTGTTTGATTTAGCTTGGGTCATAGCGCCCGAAGTGAAGATTATTTCAATCGGACTCGGGAAGGTCAAAGATTACTACAAAAAAGAAATACGCGAAGCATTTCTCGATGAGCAAAACAAAAAGAAGCTCGACGAAGTTGCCGGGGACTTCGTTAAAAAAGCAGAGGATTTAGTGAAGGGAACAATTGCAAATAAAGTAAAAAATCTTGGCAATTCATCCGCCGATAATAAGAGCGGCACTGACAATGCTCATAATTTTACCGCGCAAGCAATTGACGATGCAGGAAAGCTCAGACGCGCATTAATTACAATGTGTCTGTATGAGCGCGAGGTGATGAATAAATGTTTGGATTTAATGTATGACAATAAGCCAGAAAAACATGGAAGTCTTCAAAAAACCTTCGAACAAATGCTTGGTCCGAAACCGGCGTTTGATGCCGCGGCGCTTGAAAACTTTGGAAAGCAGTACGAAATCAATCTTTACAAAGGGTTTTATGCGAAAAGGGGCAAGTTAAGATATTACATATGGCGAACCCCATACCGTGATTTGACGACGATTACCGTCGAAGATATTCCTTCGGCAGTTTTAAACAGAGTTAAGGAAATTAAGAAACCTGCCACAGACGAAGCCGCAGTCAGAGATTGGAATTTGAAAAAGGTGTACAAGATTGAAACGGCAATCCCTACTGCTGCTCATAAATTGTAAAAATGTGAAGCGTTTACTGCTTCTCGAATAATTAGGCAATCATCACACTCCAGTGTGTTGAGATTCTAAGCCGCATATCGGTTGCTGGTCAGAAAGGCGTCCCCGTAAGTGTGCGTGTGGTAAAGACACTTACGGGGACGCCTTTCTGCCTTGTTTCTTCATTCAAATCTAAACCTAAAACCGTCAAAGGCTTCCAAAACTTCGCACGGTGGCGAATATTTGCTAATTTCCACTTGAAAATCAACCGCGTCCCATTCGCCGTAAAAATGAGTCAGCATTGCACGTTTCGGTTCGGCTTTTTTGAAAAGCGCAACGGCTTCGGGTGCGGCGATGTGCAGCTCGACCGGGCTTTTCTCGACAAAAGAAGATTCGATTAAGAACAAATCCGCATTGCGGGCAAATTCGCCTAGTCTTTCTTCAAAACCCGTATCGGACGTAAAAACAAAACGCCGATTTTCGCCTTCAATCCGAATTGCCAGACTTTCGTCCGTGTGCGGCGTTGAAAGCGTATATGCCGCGAAATTCGGCAAAATTTCAAATTCCTTTTCCGGCTCGACCTCAATAATTTCTAACGGAAACGGCTGTTTGAAAATTCCGTAGTCGTTAGCTTCGTCAAATTTTTTGAGCAAATCTTTTAAACCGACGGGCGAGAAAATCTTCAGCGATTTCGCCCGATTTTGCGTTTCGACTGCGTATTTTGTCCCGAACAAAAACGGCGCAAGTCCGCCGACGTGATCGAGATGAAAATGCGAAATCCAGATTGCATCCAGGTTCGCCCAATCAAACCCGAAGCGAGCAGCATTATGAAAAGCCGTCGCCGACATATCGAGCATCATCGAACCTGCGCCGGTTTCAAGCCAAAAACCGGAAGATGCTCGCGATTTGTGCGGCGTAGTTGTACCGGAACCTAAAACGGTTAATTGCATAGTTAAAAGTTCAAGGTTCAAAATCAAAGTTTGATTGCAGTCGTTTATTTGAATAAAGTTTAATTGTTGCGGGAACAGTATCGCAAGATGAACTTTGAACTTAGAGCTTTGAACTTTGAATTATGACCGTTGACGTTTTGGCGATTTTCGCGCATCCCGACGATTTGGAGTTGTCGGTGGCGGGAACGCTTTTGAAATTAAAATCTTTAGGTTATGCGACTGGTGCGCTCGACGTTACACGCGGCGAAATGGGAACGCGCGGAACGGTCGAATTGCGCGCGGAAGAAGCCGTAAAAGCCGCCGAAATCATGCGGCTCGATGTGCGCGAAAATCTCGGATTGCCTGACGGGCACGTTTGGAACGACGAATCTTCGCGGACGAAGCTTGTTCGCGTTTTGCGCCGTTTGCGACCGAAAGTCATTTTCACCCATCAAATCAACGATCCGCACCCGGATCACGATCATATTGCCGCACTTGTACGCGAAGCGGCGCGGCTATCGAGCCTGAGAAATTACGATCAGGAGACAGGCGAACAGGTTTTACGTCCGGCGCCGGTCGTCGCTTATACGGTTTTTTCGCGTCTCGTTGTGCCGTCCTTCATTGTTGATGTTTCCGAATTTGCAGATGCGAAAATGGAGTCAATCGCCGCTCACGCCTCGCAGTTTTACAATCCCGAATCGAAAGAGCCGGAAACCCGTCTGACTGCAAAAAATTTCTTAGACCAGATTCGTGCACGAATGATTTATTACGGTTCGCTGATCGGAGTTGATGCCGGCGAGCCGTTTTATGTGCGCGAGGCTTTGAATGTCGAAGATCCGCTCGCTTTATTAACCGGACCGATGAATTTGTATTCATAAAAAGATTGCGCCACCGTCTGATACCTTATCTCGAAAAATTTCGCGTTTAATTTTAGCCGGAAAATTTGCCGACTAAACAGCAATTATTTATCGAGAGGAGATTTTATAAATGAGTACCACAACGCAACTGACGCAAACGGAGCTACCGCCGCCTGCGATTTTAATGCAGATGGGTATGGGCTTTATCGTCTCGCAGGCGGTTTCCGTCGCCGCCAGACTTTACATCGCCGATCATCTGCAAAACGGCGCGAAAAGCATCGAAGAGCTTGCCGGATTAACCGATACTCACGCCGCTTCGCTGTACCGCCTGATGCGTGCTTTATCGAGCGCCGGAGTTTTTAGAAAAGATGCCGACGGGCGTTTTTCAAACTCACCAGTGTCTGAATTTCTGCGTTCCGATCATCCCGAATCAATGCGCGATGCGCTCCATATGATTTGCGATCGCGAGCATTGGCAGCCGCACGGCAATCTGATGCAAAGCGTCAAAACCGGCGAAATCGCCTTCAATTACACTTTCGGAATGCCGGTTTTCCCTTATTTTGAGCAAAACCCGGAAGCGGCAGAAGTTTTCGACAACGCAATGACCAGCTTCAGCCACTCGATTGCAAACGCCGTAGCCGCAACTTATGATTTTTCCGGCGTGCAAAAAATCGCTGACATCGGTGGCGGACACGGGCTTTTGCTTGCGAAAGTTTTACAGACAAACCCGGAAGCAAAAGGAATTTTGTTTGACCAGCCGCACGTTGTTTCGGGCGCAAATTCGCTTCTCGAAAACGCGGGCGTCGCCGAAAGAGTCCAAACAGTCAGCGGAGATTTCTTTGCGGAAATTCCGGTCGAAGCCGACATTTATTTGATGAAATTCATTTTGCACGATTGGAATGACGAACAGTGTGACCAAATCCTGCAAAATCTCGCAAAATCGGCTAAACCCGGTTCAAAGGTGCTGTTGGTTGAAACGGTTGTTGAAGAAAACGACAATCAGCCGTCGGCGAGCAAAGTTATGGATTTGAATATGCTCGTAATGACCGGCGGTAAGGAAAGAACGGCGACCGAGTACGCTCAGCTTTTCGAAAAAGCGGGATTCAAGCTGATTAACGTTCACCCGACGCCTTCACCTCTTCAAATCGTTGAAGCCGTCAGAGTTTGATTTTAAAAACACAAGAAATCGGATTTGCATTGATTCAATTATTGATGCAAATCCGATTTTTACGGCAAAGCGAGAATCATGCAAAACAAACTCGTTCTTTTCCTGTTGTGTATTTTTCTCAGCCTGATGAGCGCCGGCTGCCCTGCGCCGTGCGATGTTGAAGCGCCTGTCGAAGCCGCCCAGATTTTTGATGAAGCAACGCCGATTGTCGAGGCTTTAAGAAAGTATAAAGCTGAGCGACAGGATTTTCCGCAGTCTTTAAACGAGCTCGTCCCGAAATATATCGCCCGCCTTCCCGAAAAGGTCGGCGGGCGCAAATTTACTTATCACCGTTTGGACGAAAATCAGTTTAATTTTCGAGTCCATTCGCGCAACGGCGGTTCGTATTCGGGTAGTTGCTCGTTTTCGGAAATCGAAGACAAAAAGTAAAACAAAGAAAATTTATCTTTTTTCATAAACAACGCGCCCATTGAAAATCGTAAAAACGGGTTCGGTCGTTAAGATTTCCTTGTGCGGAATTGTCAGCAAATCTCTGGAATGAACTACCAAATCTGCGAGCATTCCGGTGGCTATTGTTCCTTTTTCTTTTTCGGCAAACTCGGCATAAGCGGCATCGTAAGTGTGACAGCGAATCGCTTCCGCCATTGAAAGCCGTTCCTGCGGCTGCCAACCGCCAGCCGGATCGCCCGCTTCGTCCTGACGCGAAACGGCGGCGTAAAGCGTGCGATACGGATTGATCGGCTCGACCGGAAAATCCGTCCCGAACGGAACGTAAACGCCATAAGCGCGCATAAAATGCCAAGAATACGCGCCCAAAACGCGATATTCGCCCAAACGCGATTCCGCCCAACGCTTATCCGAAATCGCGTGCGAAGGCTGCATCGAAGCGATAATTCCCAATTCGCCAAAACGCTTGAAATCGCTCGGATTAACTACTTGTGAATGTTCGATACGATGGCGTGGACGAAAAGACCGAGGAATTATTTTGATGTCAGTAAGCGGTGTCTCTTGATTAACTTTGGAAACTCCTTTTAATGCCGTCTCAAATCCATCCAAAGCCATTCGATTTGCTTTGTCGCCGATGGCGTGAAGCGCAATTTGCCAGCCTTCTCGGTCGCGGTCGAGAATCATTTTCGTCAATTCTTCCTGCGAACGGCGCGGAATGCCGCTGTTGTGCGGGTCGTCGGAAAAAGGCGCGAGCATTGCCGCCGTGCGCGAGCCGAGCGTGCCGTCAACGTAGCCTTTGAGCGCTGTTAGTTTCAGGCGATTCGGATCGTCTTTGAACGAAGCGAATTCGGCGCGTTGGGCTTTTAATTTTTCAACCGAATCTTCAAAATCCTGCCATTCCGAAACGCGCACCGTGAGTTTGTCTTGCCGCAAAAACTCGCGGTAAAGTTTTGTCGTTTCATAACCGGAATTGTCCTGAATCGAAGTGATTCCCAAACGCCGCGCCATATCGAGCGCCATTTCCATTGCCGTTTGATTTTGTTGAGCAGTGGGCTGCGGGACAAGACGCGAAACCAGACCTTGCGCGGTCTCCTTTAAAATTCCGGTCGGCTCGCGGCTCGCGTCGCGTTCGATTTCGCCGCCTTCGGGATTTTTCGTGTCGCGTGTAATTCCGGCAGCTTTCAAGGCGGCGGAATTTACCCACGCGACGTGACCGTCAACGCGCACAAGATAAACCGGATTGCTTGGCGCAATCGAATCCAAATCCTTTTTGTTCGGAAAATTCTGTTTCCAGACAGTGTGATCCCAACCGCGCCCAGCGATCCATTCTCCCACTTTCACGGTTTTCACTTTTTCGGCAACGCGACTTTGCGCTTCAGCCAAAGATTTGGCGTCAAGCAAATTGACATTCAAAAGCGCGAGCGCGCCGCGAAAAAAGTGTACGTGCGCATCGTTAAAACCGGGCGTGACGAGTCTGCCCTGCAAATCAATCTCGCGTGCGGCTTGAAACTGATTTCGCAAATCGCTGGATGAACCGACGGCGATGATCCTCTCCCCGTTAAGCGCAACCGCTTCGGCGATTGAGTAATTTTCATTGGCAGTGAAAACCTTGCCATTGAAAAGAAGCAGCGAAACGCGGCGTTTGTTTTGCGCTGAAGCTATTGAGACGCTTGAAAGCAGAATCGAAAGAAGCAAATTTAAAGTCAGGAGTTTTTTCATAAAATTTATGCAGCTTGTTTTATAATCTTCGCCAAAATATTTTGCAATCAAAGGAGAATCGAAAATGAAAATCGAAACTTTGCAGTTTGATACTGCGGGCGGTGCGACTACTGCGTATGTCGCAATGCCGAATGAGGTTAATGCAGGTACGCGCGGAGTTGTGTTGATTCAGGAATGGTGGGGCTTGAATGACCACATCAAAGACATTTCCGGGCGTTATGCGGCGGAAGGTTTTATTGCCGTCGCGCCCGATCTTTATCGCGGAAAGCTCGCCACGAATCCGAAGGAAGCAGGCGAAATGATGCAGGCTTTGAAAATCGAGGACGGAATTGACACGATCAAAAACGCTGTGGCGAAAGCGCGCGAGATTTATAATCTGAACAAACTCGGAATCTCCGGTTACTGTATGGGCGGCACTTTCAGCCTGCGCGCTGCTTGTGAGCTGGAAGATTTCGGCGCGGTGGCTCCGTTTTACGGTGACATTCCGCCGGAAGGCGTTTTGAAAAATCTGAAAACTCCGACGCTTTTCATAGCCGGAGAAAAGGACGCCTGGATTAATCCGCAAAAAGTCGCTGAATTGAAACGAATCGCTTTGCAATACAATCTTCCGGTCGAAACCGTTTCTTACGACGCCGACCACGCTTTTTTCAACGACACTCGCCCGGAAGTTTACGACGCGGGAGCATCTAAAGACGCCTGGCACCGTGTTCTGGAGCATTTCCGTAAGAATCTTTAAGTAAAATCTCCCGCAAAGTCGCAAAGAAAAACTCTTTATCTTTTTTTGCAGCTTTGCAACTTTGCGGGATTTATTGGTTTAAAAGCTGCGCCAGCTCCTGTTTGTTCGGGAGCGCGGTGCGAGCGCCGAGGGCGCGGCATTTGAGTGCGGCGACGGCGTTAGCGATTTTTAGACTGGTTTCGATTTCTTCGTCCGCGAGCAAACCATAGATAAATCCGGCGTGAAAAGCGTCGCCCGCGCCCGTTGTGTCTTTGCAACCGCCGGGAACTGCGTAAGACGAAGCCTCAAGAAATTCGCCTTGGCAACGAATCAAACAGCCTTCGACGCCTTTGGTTTTGCCGACGATTTGGCAGCCGTAGCGATTTTGGATTTCCATGAGAGCCGTTTTCTCGTCCGCGAGTCCGGTTAATCTATGCGGAAATTCGCTCGAAGAAATTAAAACGTCAACAAACGGCAGAAGCTCTTCGATTCCTTCGTAAACGTTGTCCACGTCAACTGAAACAACGACGCCCGCTTCTTTTGCCCCTTGTGCCATTAGCGAGCAAGCCGCCGGATCGTGCGCGTCTGTGTGCAAAACTCTGGCAAGACGGGCGGCTTTGAACGGAGCTTCTTCTGCTTTGTAACTCAATTTTTCGCTTCTGTCCCAGATCACCGTTCGCTCGCCGGTTTTTTCGTCAATTAAGATAAAAGCGATTTGGGTCGCCGCATTTTCGATAACTTCACAAAAATCGGTATTAACATTTTCTTCACGCAAAGTTTTTAAACCGAATTCGCCCATCGAGTCAGAGCCGTAACGACCGGCATAAGCGGTTTTCATTCCGAGACGCTGTAATCCGACCATTGCCGAAGCGGTCATCCCGCCGGCTGCTTGAATGTAATCGGTAAGTCTGATTTTAGTGTCCGGCTGGGGATGTTCGGGGACGACGATGAGAAAATCAACCGCGTTTGTCCCGAATCCGACGGCGTCGAATGGTTTTTCGGAAGAGAGCTTAAAAGGAAATCGCATTGAAAGAAACGGTTTCGATTTTCAGATAATAGCAAAGAAAAAAAATACCGAAAACTGTTGCAAAATGCCGCCGCGATTCGTTAGAGTTCCGAACTAGACGAAATAATTTTTCGGCGCGCCGCCCTATCGGTGATGCCTTTTAAACTATAAAAACTGATTAATTGGAGGAGAAAAGAGAAGTGCCAGAAGCAATTTGCCCGGAATGCGAATCGGACGTTTATGTTGACGAGGATATGGAGCGCGGCGAATTAGTCACCTGCGAAGAATGCGGAACGGATTTGGAAGTCCTTTCCAGTGACCCGCCCGAGGTCCGGCTTTATGACGAAAGCAACGAATACGACGACGAAGACGATTTCGATGATGATGACGATCTTGATGACGAAGACGATGACGATTTCGACGAGGACGACGATGATTTAGGTTTCGATGACGAAGACGAGGACGACAGGTATTAACAATTACGCAATTACGAATTACGGATTTATTGACTTGAATTTATATCTTTATTTGTAATTCGTAATTATTATTTCGGAGTTGATTGATAACCGTTTCGATTTTGGCGAACCGCAAAGCTTGGGTTACGAGCTTCGATTTTGACTGTGTGAAAACGCCCGTCGTGGCGTTTTTCTTCTGTCGGGTAAAAAGCGAGCAAATATGACGCCGTTACATCTTCTGCAAGCGAGCGGAAAAGCGGTTCGAAATCTTTGTCGGTCGCGTAAACGCTTTTTCCGCCGGTTTTTTCCGCCAAACCTGATACATCCAAAGGCGTCGGCAGCGGCGTCCGGTTTTTTGAAAGCGAAATTTTGGTAAATGATGGCAAAGTGACGGTAAAAATGCTGACTTCGGCGGCTTGCGCGCGCTCGATTACAGTCGCCGGAGAAACAATATCGCCGACCGGAAAACCGTCGGTCACGACAATAACAGATTTTTTGACGGGAAGTTGTCCTTTTGTGCGCGGCGCTTTGCGGGCGAGCAGGCGAACGGCGTCGTCAACCGCGTCGTAAGCGTGCGTCGAAAGCCCGTTTTCATCGCGCAGCAGTTTTTCAAAACCACGCTCAATTTTTCTTTTATCGTTCGTAAATTCCTGAATGCGCTTAACGTTCATCCCGAAAGAGATAAGTGCAAAAGTCGCTGTTTTATCAGCCAGACGGTCAATAAAAACGTTTGTTGCGCGGCGTAGATTCTCAATTTCTTCGGCAGTCACGCTGCCCGAAACGTCGAGCGCAAAAACGACGGCAATCGGGCGCGCGCCGTTTGCTCGCTGAGTCTGCTCGAAAAATTCCACTTCACGTTCAACGCCATCCTCGAAAATCCGAAAATCTTTTGCCGTCAAACCGCGTACGGGCTTTCCGCTCGCATCTGTCACCGTGACATCAAACGTCGCCAGATCGGTATCAATTTTAATAACGTCATCATCCTGCGCGAAGGCGAAAGTGGAAAAAAGCAGCAAAACGGCGACCGCAAAGAAAAGATTTTTCAGATTAAAAGGATTCATTCGGATATTTTGCTAAAATTTGATGCGCCGATAGCGTGAGATTATACGCCGATTCGACAAACTTGGATGCGAAAATTTGAGCTGCCGAAAATTTACCCGATAACCAACCGGCGAATTTCCGGTTTGTCGCACGCCGAACAAGTCGAAAAACTCGTTGCGGGCGGCGCGCGTTTTATTCAACTGCGCGAAAAATATCTCGCGCCGAAAGATTTTCATGCCGAAGCTGAGAAAGTTTTATCGTTTGCGCGCCCGCGAGACGTGAAAATTATCATCAATGACCGCGTTGACCTAGCTTTAACTTTAAAAGCGGACGGCGTCCATCTCGGACAAGAAGATTTGCCGCCTGTTGAAGCACGGAGAATTTTAGGCGAAACGGCAATCATTGGCTTTTCGACTCATTCGGTCGAGCAGGCTATTGAAGCCATAAAATTTCCGGTTGATTACATCGCAATCGGACCAATTTTTGAAACCTCGACCAAAGAAAATCCCGACGCCGTTGTCGGACTTGAAGGTTTGAGGCAGGTAAGAAAATCAATCGGCGAATTTCCGCTCGTTGCCATCGGTGGAATTACACAGGAAAGCGCCCGCCTTTGTTTGGAAGCGGGCGCAGATTCGGTTGCCGTGATTAGTTGTTTGTTAAATGAGCCGGAAAAAATTGCCGAGAAAACTTCCAAATTCTTTAATTATCTGATTGCATAGCGTTGAAACATCATTAGTTGCTGAATACCTTTTTCCGCGAGCAGCATCATTTCGTTCATTTGCTCACGCGAAAAGGCTTGTTTTTCAGCCGTGCCTTGAACTTCGATAAATTTGCCATTGCCGGTGCAAACGATGTTCATATCAACTTCCGCGCCCGAATCTTCGACGTAACACAAATCGAGTAACGCGGTGTTTTGGACAATTCCGACGCTTATGGCGGCGACTTCCTGAACAATCGGATTTCGTTTTAAAACTCCGTCTTTCTGCAATTTCTGACAAGCCAGCAACAGGGCGACGTAAGCGCCGGTAATCGAAGCCGTGCGCGTTCCGCCGTCGGCTTGAATCACGTCGCAATCAAGCGTGATTGTTCGTTCGCCCAAAGCTTGCATATCAACAACGGCGCGCAAACTGCGACCGATTAAGCGTTGAATTTCCTGCGTTCTGCCCGACAATCCGCGTTGTCCGACTTCGCGCTGCGTGCGTGTTGAAGTGGCGCGCGGGAGCATTGAATATTCCGCCGTCACCCAACCTTTGCCTTGGTTTCGCAAGAAGGGCGGCACGCGATCTTCGACCGACGCGGCGCAGATAACTTTTGTGTTGCCGACTTCGATTAAAGCCGAGCCTTCGGCGTGCGGCAAATAATTCGGCGTGATTTTCGTCGGTCGCAATTGGTCGTGTTTGCGTCCGTCAATTCGTGCGAAGCTCATCGTTCCCCCATAATTCTACGGCTTCAAGTCTTGCAGGCTGTGCGCCCAAAAATCTTTCGGCGACTCGCGCAAAACGCTCAGCGGCATCAGTGACAAAAAAATGATCCAAATCGTCGCACAGAGTTCTTTCGACGGAATTCTGTGCGACGGCAAGATTAGCCAAATTTTTATTTTTGAGCAAACGCTCAACGGTTTCCGCCGCCGCTTCGCCAGAATCAATGAGTTTTACCGACGCGCCAACGGTTTCTTGGATGACATCGCGCAAAATCGGATAATGCGTGCAGCCCAAAACGAGTGCGTCAGCTTTTGCTTCTTTGATTTTTGCTAAATATTTTGCTGCAACCGAAGCAGTTTCCGGTTCCTTTGCCCAGCCTTCTTCGGCAAGGGGAACGAAAAGAGGACAAGACGTTTCGACGACTTCCGTCTGTTGATTGAAATTTCTAATTGCTTTGGTGTAAGCGCCGCTGCCGATTGTCGCTTCGGTGGCAATAACGCCGATTCTCGTTGCGCCGGTTTCGACAGCTTTTCGCGCGCCAGGTTCGATCATTCCGACAACATCAATTTTAATCGCATTTTGAATCGCCGGAAGCGCCAGCGCCGAAGCTGTGTTGCAGGCTACGACAAGTAATTTGACGCCGCGTGCGGCGAGAAAACGCGAATTTTCAATCGCATAACGCTCGATTGTGGCGAGCGATTTTGTGCCGTAAGGAACCCGCGCCGTATCCCCGAGATAAACAAAACGCTCGTTTGGCAAGCGTTCGTGCAGCGCTCGATAAATGGTCAAACCGCCGACGCCGGAATCAAAAATGCCGATTGGAAGATTATTGAGCAAAACGTTTCCTTTTTAAAGGGTTAAGGTTTTCAGAATAATTGTCAATACCAAATTAGGTTTGGTTAAAAAGCTCAAGCGAAAATTTGTTAGCAACTTCTCGCGGGGTTTTTTCCTCTTACCATTACCTAAGCAATTTGCAAAGCCTCGATTGAGATAAATCCTATAACCAAATTAATGTTTTTTGCGGCATCAAGCTGCCGAAAGCTCTGCTAATTGGACGGATTTTAAATCTTTTTCACTTTAAGACTTAAGGAAAGTTTTAAAGAGTCGGCTTCAAATTTCCATTTAACAATTTAATCCGCAGTACAGGTCACGACCTTTTAAATCTCGCCTGCGCTGTAACTTCTGAAAGGAATTATATTATTGATGAGAAAGTTCTGTCTTTTGTTAGTTTTACCGCTCATTTCCGCCGTTTCCGCGTCAGCGCAAATCAACCAGCAATTCATAGATTACAATAATATTGAAACCGGCATTATAGCTCCCGATTTGCTCAGTGACGAAACAGAAAACGAAAACTTTATAACTCCTCAAATCAAAACCCAACAGAAAAATTCAGCATCTGCGCCTGTGTTAAAAATGGCTGTAGGAAAATCGCTCGGCGCTTTTTCCACCGGCGACACGGTAATTGACGGCTTTATCGTTGATTCGTGCCTCAAATACGACATTGATCCGCTGCTTATTTACGCTCAAATGAATCAGGAATCAAAATTCAAACGCCGCGCCATCTCGCACAAAGGCGCACGCGGATTGATGCAATTAATTCCCGCAACCGCGGTTCGTTTTGGAGCGAAAGATATTTACGACCCGCAGCAAAACATCGAAGTCGGCGTCAAATATATGCGCTGGCTGCTCAATAAATTTGATGGAGATATCCGGCTTGCTCTTGCCGCTTACAACGCCGGAGAAAACGCAGTCATTAAACACGGCAGACAAATCCCGCCTTATCGAGAAACCCAAAATTACGTCTCAAAAATCACCGCCCGCTACGCCGAAATCGCCAGCTTGAATATGGAAAGCTGGAAATGGCAGCAATAAAGCTAATCTCACACGGCTAAAATACAAAAAAAACATTCAAACAGGATGAACAGAGTTTTGAGGATATTTGTTTATTATCTGAAAATCGTGTCCATCCTGTTTTTTATTTCTATTTCAATGAAAAGAAATTAGCTTTAAATCGCGAATTAAAAATCAATTGTCTTTTTTAGGTCTAGGCGGATCACCGAGCGGCAAATCAACTATGAGCGGACGATGATCGGAAATTCCGTCCTCGATCGCATCGTTTATAGCATCGAGCGTTCGCCCGAAATGCGGCGCGAAGCGGTAGGATTGGTTCCGGTCGGTTGGGTTGGTCAAACTCGCAGGTTTAACGAAAATCCAATCGAGCTTGTATTTGCCAATGAATTTAATCGGGCGTTTGACTCTAAACGTGGTTGCGAAACCTTTGCTCCGCCGCTCATTTGAATTGGCTAACCGTTTGGTTTTATCTCCGACAGAACGTCCCGCGTCTCCGCGAAAATCAAAGGCGCCGCCATCCGCGAAACGATAATCTTGCAGCGTTGTAAAAAATTTCCTTTCCGGATTGCGCATAAAAAACGGAACGTGTTTGACGGTCGGATCGGCGTGGCTGCGGGCGAAGGAAACGGCGCCGAGCAGAAAATCCTCCATAAAACCGAAACCGAGTGCGTAATTAATGCCGCGACGTAGCCAGAATTTCGGGTTGCCGAAACGTTTCATCAGTTCTCGTTTAACCGAAGTTGGCGTCAAATCTTCGGTCGAGGTGTTCATATCGCCTGCCAAAATGACCGGATGGCGGATTTCTTTGATTGTTGCCAGTAATTCTTCGAGCTGTTTGACGCGATTTGCAGGCTTTGTGCGGTTTTCGAGATGCGTGGCAGCTATCGTCACACGCCCGCCGGGAAAACGTCGGTCCACTATTTCGACAAGCAGAGTTGTTCGTCCGCCGCGGCGGACTTCGCGCAGAGTTTCTTCGAGAAAAATTCTTTTCGACAATTGTCTTTTACCCTTTTCCAAAATGCTTGTCCCGTTTTTCTCTGATTTGTACCAATCGTAAGGCTGATTTTTAAACGGTACGAGTCGCACGTTTTCGAGCGGAAAACGGCTCAAAATGGCTACGCCGTGCAAACCTTTGTAACGCTCAGGCTCGACTTTTATTAAATTTAAAACTTCGTTTTCTTCTGCATTTTGACGCGCCGGCTCAACGCTCAAATGAACCGGACTGAGTTCAATAAACTGCACGCCAAAAGCGTAATTCATTCCCAAGCGTGCGGCTAACTCGGCGGCAACGTGGCGATATTCGGTGCGTTTCATTCCCCAGTCAGCTTCATTCAAAACAATCACGTCCGCCGCTTTTAAAGCTGCCGCTTGTTCCAAAATTTTGCGTCGCGCCTCGCTTCCGGGCGGAAATTCTTCGGCATCCAGCAACGCTTCAAATTCCTCTGCGCCGGCAAAAGCGGCTTCAAGCGCTTCGTATTCGATTCCGCGCTCGATATTCCAGCAAGCGACACGCAAAAACTCGCCAAGCCGAGGCGACTGTGAGAAATTAAAAGGCGTATTTTTCGGGTTAGAGTTTTCTACAAATGGAGTCGTCAGCAGGTGATTGAGTTTAATCCCAAGCGGTTCCGGTAACGCCTCTCGCTCATAAAGCGTTACAAGCTCAGTAAAACTGAAAAGCTCAGCCTTTGATCCGGCTTGAATCGGTAAAGTCAGCAGCAAAAATAAAATGCTTGCCAGACAGAGACGGTTAAAAAGAAAGAGATGTTTTATGTAAGAAAATACATGGGAGAACCGGTACTGCAAAGTTTGGGAAGGCAGCATCGCTGACAGTATGCCTTTATTTTTTATATTGATGCAAGAAGAATCAACGTTTCGGCAAAAATATTCGTGGCAGCAAATCAATTTTCTGTTGGAAAATAAAAAAGGACGAACCATGTGAGTTCGTCCTTTTTTATTTTAGTTTTTAAAATGGAGGCGGCGGGAATCGAACCCGCATCCAAAGGTTGTCGCTCTTGAAATCTACACGTTTAGTCAATTCTCTTTAAAATTTCGCCGCTCGAAAGTAAGTGAACTGACAAGACCTTTCGAACAGCTATCCTGACTTTAAATTTCGCACCAGCCGCAGGCGGAGAACTGGCGCTAGCTCAATTTGGGTGACATCTCGCTCCGTCCGTCTTGAGCAAACCGACGGTGAGACGCTCGAGTTTCTAGAATTAACTAGGCTGCGAGAGCCAATTCTTGTTTATTGGCAATTGTTTTTCTTCCAGTGTTTTAACGAGCTACCGAAAGCAAGCCCGACGTGCATTCAAAGACCGTACTAACCCCTGTCGAAGCCTGTCGCCCCCTTAAAAAAAGACAACTTTGCGATTATACGCCCTTTCGGCTCAATCAGGAAAGTGCTAATTTTAGAGGCTGAAAACACCGCCAAAGTTGTCCGAAACTTTAGGCTTCAAAAGCTTTAATCACTTCATCGGCGTGTTGTTCGACATTTGGTTTTTTGATGATTTTTTTGATTTTTCCGGCTTCGTCAATCAAAAACGTCGTTCGGCTGATTCCCATAAATTTTTTGCCGTACATATTCTTTTCGCCATAAACGCCATAAGCTTCCGAGATTTGGCGGTCGGTGTCGGCAAGCAGAGTGAAAGGCAGATTGTATTTGCCGATAAATTTTTGATGGGATGACTCATCGTCAGGCGAAACGCCCAAAACTTTGATGTTTTTATCGGTTAAATCCGCGTAAGAATCGCGCAAGCTGCAAGCCTGTTTGGTGCAGCCGGGCGTGTCGTCTTTCGGATAAAAATAAAGAGCGACACGCTCGCCTCGAAAAGCCGAGAGTTTGACTTCATTTCCTTTTTCATCTCGCGCCGTAAAATCGGGCGCAACTTCGCCTTCGTTTAGCATATATTTTTCAACTTTCTTTCAAAATTTGAGTTATAGCAATTTACCAGCTAAGTTTAATTTTGTGAAACCGCAACACGCCGAAACAAAGCAAAATTCAAAGCGCCGAGAGTTCGTCGAAGGGCTCGATTTTTATTTTGAAAACGGCTTAATGGTTTTGACAGCGCATTTTTTGCGCGAACGCGGTTATTGCTGCGGCAACCGTTGTCGGCATTGTCCGTATCAAACAACCGAAGCAAAGGAAAAAGATAGTCTTCCGGTTTCGCCAAATTCGCAATGACAATGTTAAAATCGGCGGGAGCAATGCCCGTTTCACAAAACTTAATTCTGGATTCTGATTTAATTCAAGATTTAATCGAATTTTTAAAGGCAAACGGCGGCAGTCTTCCTGCCAGCCGAGTCGCCGACCACATTCTGCTTGTTCCGACTTTAAATGAAGAATTTGCGGCGCTGCTGGTTTCGGATTTGATAGCTTTTGATTCGCGTGTTCGGCTCAAAGGCGATTACACGCTCGAATTAAACTTGCCGAATCACGATCAGCTCAAGCTCGCCGAAACCGAGTTTATTGTTTTCGACACCGAAACGACTGGTTCCAAACCGCCTTACAGCCGGATGACCGAAATCGGTTGCTATAAAATTAAAAACGGCGAAATTGTTGGTGAATTTGAGACTCTTTTAAACCCGCAAGCACCGATTCCGCCGTTTATTTCCGCTTTAACCGGAATCAGCGACAAGATGGTCGCCAATGCGCCTTTGTTTTCCGAAATAGCGGCGGAGTTATTAAACTTTATCGGCGACGGCGTTCTAGTCGCTCACAACGCGGCGTTTGATATTAAATTCTTAAATTCGGAAATCAGCCGCGCTTTCAAAGGCTGCAAAGTTGGAAACCCTCATCTTTGCACCGTCCGTATGGCGAGAAAACTGCTGCCCGATCTGACAAATCATCGTCTGCACACCATCGCCGAACACTTTTCAATTCCGATTTACAACCGCCACCGCGCCGGCGGCGATGCGCTTGCCACCGCCAAAATCTTCATTAATCTGCTCGATGATTTACAAAGTCTCGGCGTTTTGGACATCGGTGCTGCCAGAAAATTGAAATGCGGTTAAGATTTTCTGCTTCGCTTTGCGAGCTATCTCGCCAAAGCAGAGCCTGCTGCAAATCCGGCAATAAAGGGATTTCTGTGTAAACAAGCTCCCCGGAAAATCAAATTTTCCGATCCCTTTTTCGTCTTTCATTTCACTGCTATCTGAACTTTTTCTCTTTCTGAAATTTCTTGATAACCATTTCGCGCCGCAGCTTTGGTAAATGGTCAATAAACAATTTACCGTCGCAATGGTCGGTTTCGTGTTGAAAACAGCGTGCGGCGAGATTTTCCGCTTCGCGTTCGAACCATTCACCTTTTAAATCCTGTGCGCGAAGCGTAGCTTTTTGAAACCTGCAGACAACCGCCGGAATTTTGCCGACAGACAGACAGCCTTCATCACCGGTTTGTTCGCCTTCCGCGCGGACGATTTCCGGATTTGCCGCCACCAGCTTGATTCCGTCGCAATCCATTACAAACAATCGCAGGCTCAAACCGATTTGGGGAGCGGCAAGCCCGACGCCTTCGGCTTCGTACATCGTCTCGAACATATCGGCGACAAGCACTTCGAGCGCCTCATCAAACTCTGTCACCGGCTCGCCGACTTTCGCTAAAACCGTCGCCGGATATTCTGAAATCTTACGAATTGCCATTAAACAAAAAACTCTGTGATTCTCTGCGTTTTCTCAGTGTCCTCTTTGTTAAAAAAATCTCATCACTGAGTGCACTAAAAAATCACAGAAAAGACACAGAGAAAATTAATCCTTTGGAGAATTCCGTAAAAATCTGCCGCCGCTACGCTCTTGTTTGCGCCAGTTGTCGCGCATATTAAAATTTTTATCGTCGCGTTGCTGGCAGCTCCAGCAGATAATGCTTTCACGGTTGTCCGGATGGACGTATAAAACCCACTCGTCGGTTTCGCGGTCGCAGCGTTCGCACCGCATCACGGGTTTGTCAATGGTATTAATATTTTCGGTAATATCGCCTTGTTCAACAATTTCAGGATTCATCTCGTTTCCTCCTTAGCAGTCGCAATTTTCGATGAAAGAAAAATTCTGTTCTTTCTACAACGTAATGCTCTCGGAGGAAATCTTCAAGAGGTTGGCATTGAATTGCCGTTTCCGCCGCGTCGCAAAAATCTTCGGTGACGACCCAGATTTCACTGTGCCGGGGCGGAATTTGCGAAATTATAAAATTAATTTGACGCTGCCAGGCAGCGTTGCTATCAGGCGCTGACTCGGCGTTCCAATCGTAAGTAATCGTCTCCGGCTTCGGAACGAATTGATTTGAGCCGCGATAGTAAAAATTTAAAGGCAGGACGTTATAAACTTTGAAAACTACAATTGGCTGATTGTTTTGCTCGTGACGCTCGATAAAACGAGCAATTCGTTCGGCGTCGCCGCGCTTGGTAAGCGGCGCGTAACGCGCGACAATTGCGGTTGTAGAAAACAAACCGAGCGTTACGGCAATCAGCAGCCAGATGCGAGTATTGTTGACCGAATCTTTGAGAATCGAACAGAGAAGCAGCACGGCGGGCAGAAAAAGTATCGCCGCGTGGCGCATCTGAACGTAATCAATTCCGAGCCGATAATAAATCGCTACGAAAAAAACTGAAACGACGACGGCAATTGCGCCGAAAGCGAGCGAAAGCGGCGATAAACGACGAAGTTTGCTTTTGAGAAAAACAAATCCGGCAGCCAGAATTCCGAAACGCACAAGCCATGCTCGAATTCTCGACAAAATCTCGGATTCAGCGGGCAAAACGAAATTGTTGAGAATCTCCCAAATGTTTTTTATTCCTTCCTTGACCGATGGTTCCGGGCGATAAAAAACGGCGCGCACTGAGAATTGCTGCTGAACGATTAGAAATAAAGGTGCGGCTGCAACACCGACCGCCGCCATTTGCCAGAGATAATTTTTGAGCGCGGACCAGCGGCGCAAAAAGATGAGCGCGACGGCATTCGCTACGAGCAGAAAACCAAAATAATAATTCGTGTAAAGCGCGGGAACGGCAGCGATGAGATAAAAAATCTGCTTTCGCCTGTTTTGTCGTTCATCGGCGTAACCGTCGAGCCAAAACAGAATAAGCAAAGACGAAAGTAAAATCGTGAGCGCATAACCGCGCGCTTCGAGCGCCGCCCAAATGAGGTACGGATGAAGCGCGAAAAATCCAAGGAAAATTCTTTTTTCTTTTCCGGCAAAGATTTTGTCGGCAATCCGTTCGAAAACAAAAATGGAAGCGGCGGTGCAGAGAATCGAAAACAGACGAGCGAAAAAAAGCGAATCGTCAAAAAAACGCCAAACTGCGAGCAACAGAAAATAGAGCGGCGCTTGCCGTTCGGCGGAAACCGCTTCGGACAGCGCGAAAGCGGCGCCGCGTGCCGTAGTCTGCATCGTCCAAGCCTCGTCAATCCAGAGATTGAGCGCCCAGGCGAGCGGAATTGCAACGGCGAGATGCGCGGCAATGAGCAGCCAAACGAGACGAAATTTTTTGATTGAAAAATCGCTCACCGAAAATGATTTTGCGGTTTTATTCGCCGACTCGTGAAAGACTGCCCCGCTCAAACGATGTGCGGACTGCGAGCGATCTGGTTTGGCGAACGCTGCGGGCGTGCTCGGACATGTTAACGATGCGGAAATTTTTTTCCAGACAATCGAAAACCTCGCTCATCGTTTCCAATTTTCGTTCTAGCGGCAAATTCATCGCCGGGAAAAATTTAAGCTCAGGCGCGTCATCCGCCGAGAGAAAATCGAGCGGATGAAGCAGAATCGAAGGCTCGTAGCCGAGTCTCTTCGAGATTTTTATTGCCTTTTCGAAATATTGCCGCGCCGCAAAACGCGAAAAACTGCTCAGGTAAAGAATGTAGCTCGCGTGAATCGGGGTTTTTAAAAGCGGAAAAGTCGTCACCGGAATTTCGACCAGATTTCGATTTTCAAACTGCCAAACATAAGGCTTGAGCGGCTGAAAACCATCGGAAAATTTGCCGAAAAGCTGTTTCCGCTTTGCCTTTTCCTCAGCAGTCATCTTCGGCGCGGTCATAAAATAAAAGGCTCGCGCCAGCGGTGCCAGATAAGTCGGAAAAGTCGAGCAGTCGTATTCGTAACCGCGTTGCGCCAAAGTTTCCAGCACGGTTTGAGAAAGACTAAATCCGGGACCGCGAAATCCTTTTATTCGTTCGACTCCGGTTGCCGCGAAAATCGCTTCTTCGGCGCGTTTTAATTCGTCCTCGATTTCCCGCGCCGAATAAAGATGCAGCCACGGTTCGTGATTAAAAGAATGATTTCCGATCTCGTGTCCGGCTGCGGCGAGCGCGGCGAGCGACTCGCGGTTTTTATCAAGCGCAGCATCTTGCCCGACGACGAAAAATGTGATTTTCAGCGCGCGTTTTTCGAGAAAATCCAAAACGCGCGGGACGAGCTGGTCAAGATAAGACGGAAACTGCTCCCAGCCCGCATCGCCGTGCGTTTTCATATACGACCATTTATTGTCCAAATCGAGTGAGAGACTGGCGAGCGGTTTCATAAGTGGGGAAGTAAAACTAATAAGATCAAATTTTGGATTGTTAATCCGCTAATTTATAAAAGCGAAAAACAATCCAAAATCCAAAATCCAAAACCTAAAATCTGATTACGGCGTCTGGTCCGCCTTCGACGTGAACGGTGTCAACAAAGCGTATCGCTTTGTTTTCGGTCGTCATCACGAGCGAATGTGTGCGTTTGCCTGCACCGAAAAAGCGAACGCCGCGTAAGAGAGCGCCGTCTGTAACGCCCGTTGCACAAAAGATAATCCGTTTGCCGGGCGCGAGGTCCTGAGTGTCGTAGATTTTATCTGGCTTTGAAATTCCCATTTCGTTCAAACGAGCCATCACTTTTTCTTTGCTCGGCACTTTTGAAGCGTCAACATCCAATTTTTCGGGATCGAAAACCAGCCGGGCTTGAATCTCACCGTTCAAACAGCGGAGCGCAGCAGCTGTAATGACGCCTTCGGGCGCGCCGCCGATTCCCATCAAAGCGTGAATGTTTGTACCGGCAACCGCCGCGGAAATACCAGCCGAAAGATCGCCGTCGGAAATCAGACGGATTCTGGCTCCGGCTTCGCGGATTTCGTTGATCAATTTTTTGTGGCGCGAACGGTCGAGAACAATCACTGTCAAATCGTCAACATCGCGCCCCAGTCGTCGGGCGATGTTTTTGAGATTGTCGGCAACGGGTGCGTCAATATCAATGGCACCGCGCGACGATGGACCGACGACGATTTTGTCCATATAAATATCGGGAGCGTTCAACAGTCCGCCGCGTTCCGAGGCGGCAAGTACGGCGATGGCGTTGTTCAAGCCTTTGGCGCACAGATTTGTGCCTTCGAGCGGG
Organism: Acidobacteriota bacterium; assembly: GCA_030863175.1. GTDB lineage: Bacteria > Acidobacteriota > Blastocatellia > Pyrinomonadales > Pyrinomonadaceae > JALZCH01. The sequence goes on from JALZCH010000088.1 coordinate 38,561, forward strand.
TCAACGGCGATGTCAACTTCTGGTAATTCCTTTTTCGTCTCGCTGCTAAAGCTGCCGCCGCCGAGCTCTTCGCCGATGTAAAGCATCGGCGCTTCGTCGCGCTCGCCTTCGCCGATCACAATTCGCCCGCGCATCGGCACGGTGTCCATCACTTCGCGCATCGCTTCGACCGCGACGTGATCCGAATGCTTGCGGTCGCCTTGACCCATCGTTTTGGCTGATTCAATCGCCGCCGCTTCCGTGACGCGCAAAAAATCCAAAGATAAATCTTTCTCGGCTTTCATCAGTTCGTCTTCAAATTCTCCCTTTAAATCGTTAAAAACAATTCGCACATCTTAACAGAGAAACAATAGGTTTGCATAAATTAAAGCGAACAACGCAATTTGCCGACAACACAATGATTATTTTCGACTTCTGAATAAAATAAAAACAAGCAAAGGGTAACAAAAATGAAAACAGCTGCCAGTCAGGTTCCGAATCCGACCCCGGATTTACAAAAAGCGATTTTAGCTTTTAAAAATTTCCTTGAAAGAATAGAAAAACACAGCCGCGTGGTTTGTTTGCACGATTCAGATGCTGACGGTGTTACAGCCGGAGTTGTCTGGGAATTAGCAATGCGGAGTTTAGGTTTTGACAACATCCGGCGCATTTTGCCGACGCGCGAGAGAAATGCTTGGGGCGCGGAAACAAAACCCGTTATTGAAAATGCCGCACCGGATTTTTTGTTCGTTCTGGATTTGGGAAGCCAGCCGCAGGAGCTTTTCGGCAGCGTTCCGGTTTGTTTTATTGACCATCATCGCCCTGGCGGCGTGCTTTCGAAAGACACATTAATCAGCGCGTACAATTGGAATCCGGTTCCGAACACTTCGCTGATTGTTTACGATTTGTTTGCGGCTCTCGCGGACGTTTCGAATTTTGATTGGATTGCGGCAATCGGCACAATGTCGGATTTAGGCGAACGCGCGCCTTTTGAATTGCTCGGTGCGGCAAAGAAAAAATACACCGCCAAATATTTAAAAGAAGCAACGACACTGATAAACGCGGCTCGTCGCGCCTCAATTTACGAGCCGGAAACTGCCGCCCAGGCATTGTTAAAATCAGCAAATCCGAAAGAACTAGTTAATTCGGACTCGCAGGAAGTCCGGCGTTTGCGGCAAGCGCATGAAGAAGTCAAGATCGAACTTGAAAGAGCGAAAAAAGCAGCGCCGAAATTTGCCAGAAACGTCGCGCTCCTTCGTATAAATTCGCCGTGTCAGATTCATCCGCTCATTGCGCAAATCTGGCGCAGTCGTCTTCCGGAAAAATTTATAGTTATCTGCGCCAATAGCGGTTTTATTGCAGGAAGAATCAATTTTGCGGCTCGCTCGCACAATTCTGTAAATGCTCTCGATTTCCTACGCTCCATTGATTTGAATGTAACCGAAGGCTCCTACGCGCAAGGTCACGACCAAGCTACGGGCGGCAGCCTGCCGATTAAAACATGGAACGAGCTTTTAACGAAATTAGGTTTCGCCGAGGAAATGTTCGCAAGCGAAAAATAAAGGCGGGTGATAAGCTCTCGCCTTTATTTTTCATAGTTTTTTACTCCCGCAGGATTTTCTGCAATGAAATTTAGATTGAATGTTTCGTCAGTAATCGTCATAAGCTGCGGTACGAAAGCGTAACGTTTGGAAAAGACATTCAAAACATAAGTCTCTCCAACGGAAATGTCATGAAAGCGATAATAGCCAAACGAATTTGTCGTTGTCTGACGAGTGTTTCCTTCACGGTCGGTCAGATACACGGTCGCACCGAAAATGGCTCTGCCAGTTGAAGATAAAACTTTGCCCCCGACTGAAACTGAAGCTGCGGTCGGTTCAAGAGCCGTAAATCTGGCGGCGAAAAAGTTATTGTTCGAGTTAGCTAAATCTCTGCCGACCACCACAATTTTGCTGCCGGGCTGCGTCGTCATCGCGCTTGCCGAAGTTATAGTTCCGTAGCGAATGCCTTGACGCGAACCGAGAGTTCCAAAAGTCGTTTCATTTGAACCGTCCGGCTTAAATCTGAAAAGCGAGTAACCGCCGTTGACCGCACCCCCGAGAACGAGGATATTTCCCTGCGGCTGAAGTAGAATTTGCTTCGCTGATGTCTGATAGGTTGTAACGCGAATCCCATCTCCGTCAAAAGTTGTGTCAAATGTGCCGTCGGAATTGAATCTGGCTAAAGCGAGATATGTGTCGAAAGAATCGGGCGCGGTCGCGCCGATAATGATTTTCCCGTCATGAACTGCAACACTCGTCGCTTCGTCGTTATTTCCCGGTGCGAAATCGTAAAAAAGCAAGCCATCGCCGTCAAAAGAAGTGTCGAGCGAGCCGTTGGGGTTATAACGAACAAGCAGCGTATCTCTGAAAGTTGAGCCTGTGTTATAACCGCCGGCGACGACAAATTTTCCGTCTGGCTGAATGGCAATTCCGTTATTTACATCAACCGCAGCGGCGTTGTTGATGTCGGTTATGACTCTGCCGTCGCCGTCGAAGGTCGTATCAAGCGAGCCGTCCGAATTATAGCGGGTGAGTGTAATGTTGTAATCCAAGCCGCCGCCGTTGCGCACGTAACCGGAAACCACAATTTTCCCGTCCGGTTGAAGAATTAATCCAGACACCACCGGATCTGTGAACTGTAAACCCGACCGCGCGATTCCGTCGCCATCGAAAGTCGGGTCAATTGTTCCGTTTGAATTAAAGCGCGTGACTGCAATTTCTCTGACATTAAAGATGTTCGTTCCATAACTGCCGCCAACCAGAATCTTGCCGTCCGGCTGCAAAGCCGCAGCGGTTGCGACGACGCCGGTTGAAAAGGTAACGATGCCGTCGCCGTCGAAACTTGTATCAAGCTGCCCGTTTGTATCGTAACGGACAAGAGCCATCGTTACGTTTGAAGCGCCAACTGCCACAATTTTTCCGTCCGGCTGTGCAATGACGGCATAAGCGCTCTCGCTTGCCGCGCCCATATCGGTGATTCGTCTGCCGTTTCCGTTAAAGGTCGAATCAGGAGCGGGATTTTGCGCGTTGGCGTCAAAAATAAAAAAAAGAATTGTCAGAGCGATAAAAACGAAAAAAATAAATTTTCGAGGTCGAAAGTAGTTCAAATTGGTGTTGTTTTTCATTGCTTGAATTTTTTACGCGAATTGGGTTCGCCATTTAAATCGCAATATTTTTTGAGAAAAAGGTTCACCAAAACAAAATTTTTTTCGTGAGTGTGGGAAATTTCAGGGTAACAAGCAACAAAATCTGCGAAATTTTGTTTGAAACGACAAAATAAAGCGGAAAACGTTTTGTCAAGTAGCACGGGGCTTGTTAAAATGCACGGCGGCGAGAACTATTTATAAATGAGCCGCGACCGGCAAAGCACAAACGTTACCCGGCTACTCAAAAACGCGCAAATCGGAGACAAATCGGCTTTAGACGAGCTTTTGCCGCTCGTGTACGATGAGCTAAAGCGTGTCGCCGCGCGCCAACTTTCGCTCGAACGCCCGGACCACACTCTTCAGGCGACGGCGCTCGTTAACGAAGCGTATTTGATTCTCGTCCAACAGCATACGATTGATTGGCGCAATCGCGCGCATTTCTTTTCGATTGCTTCACAAGCAATGCGCCGAATTTTGGTCAATCATGCACGTGCCCGTAATGCCGAAAAACGCGGTGCTGGTGCGACTTGTCTGGCTTTGGACGACGCGGCGAACTTTTCCGACGGAAAAGATGTGGATTTGATTTTGCTCGATACGGCTTTAAAACGCTTGGCGGAGTTTGACCGGGAGCAGGCGCGGATTGTCGAAATGCGCTTTTTCGGCGGCTTGACGCCCGAAGAAATCGCTGAAGTTCTCGGCGTTTCCGAATCAACGGTTAAACGCGAATGGCGTTCGGCGAGAGCCTGGCTTCTGACTCAGCTCGATTAGTTTTGATTTTCTTTCCTCGCAATCCGAGCAATCCGACAATTTTCAAAATTTTATGACGCCCGAAGAATGGAAGAAAATTAAACAGCTATTTAATGCCGCCGCCGAATTGTCGGCGACCGAGCGCGCTGTTTTTTTAGTTGACGGCTGCGGCGACGCGCGCCTGCGCCGCGAAGTCGAAAAAATGCTTGAAGCGGAAGAAGCCGAAAAAATCCTGCTTGACCGACCGATTATGGATTTGAAAAGCGTCTGGCAACCGGAAGCGCCGGAAACAATCGTCGGCAGACGAATCGGCGATTTTCGGATTGTGCGCGAAATCGGGCGCGGCGGAATGGGCGCGGTTTACGAAGCCGTTCGCGACGACGGGGAATTCGCACAACGCGTCGCTCTGAAATTGATCAAACGCGGGATGGACACGGACGAAATCGTCCGCCGTTTTCGCCACGAGCGCCAAATCTTAGCTTCGCTTGAGCATCCGAACATCGCGCGTCTGATTGACGGCGGCATCAGCGACGAAGGCGCGCCGTTTTATGCGATGGAATTTGTCAAAGGCATTCCGGTTGACGAATTTTGCCGCCGAAATAATCTTTCCGTCGCGGAACGGCTCGCGCTTTTTCGCCAGATTTGCGCTGCGGTTTCTTTCGCTCATTCGAGACTCGTCGTGCATCGTGACTTAAAGCCCTCGAACATTCTTGTAACGAACGAAGGAAACGTAAAGCTGCTTGATTTTGGCATTGCCAAAGTTCTTTCATCCGAAGATACAAACAAAACAGCGACGCAGTTTGGATTGATGACTCCGGCTTATGCTTCGCCGGAACAGGCGCGCGGCGAAAACGTCACGACTGCCACCGATGTTTACAGTCTAGGAACAATTCTCTACGAGCTTTTAACAGGCGAAAACCCGCACCGAATCAATGGCAAATCGCACGGCGAAATCGTGAAAGCCGTGTGCGAAACGCAACCCGAACGACCATCTTCCGTCGCCCGTCGGTCGTTGCAGAAAACCGCTGCGATCGAAGAAAACAAACAACGAACAAATCCAAAATCCAAAATCCAAAATCCAAAATCTCTCCGAGGAGATTTGGACAACATCGTTCTCAAAGCTCTCAAAAAAGAACCCGCGCGGCGTTATTCTTCGGTTGAAGCGTTGAGCGAAGACGTGCGGCAGCATCTTGCCGGATTACCGATTTCAGCACGTCCCGACACGATTTCTTATCGAGCTTCGAAATTCGTTCGGCGTAATCGAATCGGAGTGTTTTCGGCGCTTTTTATTTTTCTGGCGTTGCTTGCCGGAATTTCGGCGGCAGTCTGGCAACGGCAGCGCGCCGAACATCAGCGTGCGCTTGCCGAACAACGGTTTGCAGACGTTCGACAGCTTGCCAATTCGTTTGTTTTTAAATATCACGATGCGATTGCGAAGTTGCCCGGTTCGACCTCTGTTCGCGAAATGCTCGTCAAAGACGCCGCCGCTTATCTCGACCGTTTGGCTACGGATACTGCAGGCGATGCGGTTTTGCAGCGCGAGCTCGCCGCCGCTTATTTAAAGCTCGGCGACGTGCAGGGCAAAATTTATACGGCTAACATCGGTGACACGGCTGGCGCGATTGCAAACTATCGCAAAGCCGCCGATTTGCTCGAAAACGTCGTGCGGCAAAATCCAAGTGAAAGAGCTGCGCAAGTCGATTTGGTCAGAGTTTACGACGCGCTCGCTTCGATTTTGATACAACGCACGGGGGGCAGCGGCGAAGCGGCGGCAATTCTGGAAAACGCTCTTCGTTTGCAGGAAGAGCTATCGGCAAGCGAACCGGAGAATGCCGAGTACAAATTGCTGCTGGCAAAGCTCTATATTCGCGTCGGCGACGCGGCGGGCGCGGAAAAAGGCTTTTCGCATTACGAAAGAGCTTTGAAGATTGCCGAAAATCTATTCACCGCTGATTCGCAGAACGCCGACAGGGCAAAGCTTCTGGCGATGACCGAACAGCGACCCGGAACCGCGTTCGTGCGTTTGGGGGACAAAGCCGCTCAGAATCACCAATTTCCGGTCGCTGCTGAATTCTATCAAAAAGCTCTGCCGTTTCATCGTCGCTCATTTGACGCGGCGCAAAAGCTTGTTGAAATCGAGCCGGAAAATCCTGTGTTTCGCCGCTATGCCGGTGCGGGGAGCGTCAATCTGGCTGAAACGCTGGCAAAATGCGGCGAACGGGAAACGGCAATCCAAATGCTGGAAACGGGACTGAAAATCTTTGAACGCATCGCGGCGGAAGATGCGGGCAACAGGGAAGCAAAATTCGATGTTTCCTCGACGCATTTTACTTTCGCCGAAATGCTCGTCGAGTTCGGCGCTTTTAAAGAAGCCGCCGCCCATTTTGAAAGGTCGCTGAAAATTAACCGCGAAATACAAGCCGCCGACGCTCAAAACGCCGAAGTTTCGGGACAAATAAATCTTATCAATCAAAAGCTCATTCAAATAAAAGAACGGCTTGGAAAAAAAGATTAAAAATAAGCCGACGCTCAATGCGGTCAGGAAATTTGTCTTAAATCTTCCGCATTTTTGCCCTCAAACAAAAACCAGCGTTCGATGAGTTCGGCTGATTCGCCGGTCGCAACTTTTTGCAGCGGCGCGAGCGTTTCGACTTCGACGAAACCGCCTGCCGTGTAAACTTCGGTGTTTGAATTCATATCCGGATGTGCGGCATTTAAAACAACGTCAAATTCTTTCACAAACAACAAATCCCGCCACTCATAAGCCGCCCAGCCGCGCCGATTAAAAACGCCGATTTTTTGCGGATTCGGCAGGCTCTCGTCCGTTTTGAGACGGATAAATTCTTTCTCGAAAGTCCAGCGCGAATCGGTAAAGTCCGTATAAGACCAAACCGCAAACGAACGCACGGGCAGCAAAGTTTCCGGCGAATACGGCGCGAAAGGCTCGTTTGGAATTACGGCTTCGCCGCCCCCGCGCATAATCGTCAAAGCCCACGGGGCAAATTCAATTTCATTCTCACCGAGATTTGTAATCCGATGTTTAATAGAAAAGCCTTGCGTTTCGGGTGCAATCTCGATTTCTTTTTGCATTGCGGTTGCCGCTTCGACCAATGCGCGAAGCCGGGCGGAATTGTTTGCTTCATCGAGAAAATATTCGATTGGCGCGTTGTCCGGCGCGTAAGAAAGCGGCATATTTTCCGGCGCAATCCACAAGCGATGACCGCCGTAAGGCTTCCAGGTGCCAAGCGGCGTTTCTACTTTTGCGTCCGGGTGAAAGCCCAAAATATTTTCGCCGCCATGAAAGCCGAAAAACAAAATTCTCGGTCCGACATCGGTCGTCGCAACGATTTCCAGCCCGTTGTTATTGAGTCGAATGCAATTCGGGAATCCTTGATACTCGATTTTTTCCATCTTCGATTTACCTAAAAATTACAATGTGAAACTTGTCTCAAAACCTGTGACAAGTATATTCTGTTTTCGCATTTGTTTTTACTGAAATTTGTCAATTGTTTTGAGGAGAGATTTCGATGACTTACGTTGTGACGGAACCGTGCGTCGAATGCAAATACACCGATTGCGCGGCGGTTTGCCCGGTCGAAGCGTTTCACGAGCTGCCCGACCGACTTTACATTAACCCGGACACTTGCATTGATTGCGACGCCTGTCTGCCGGAATGCCCGGTCGAAGCGATTTATGCTGATATGTCTCTGCCGGGGGAATACGCCGATTGGCTCGAAATGAACGCCGAAGCTGAAAATTACCCGATTATCAGCACCAAACAGCCCGCGCTTTACGGCGCAACCTGCAAAGGTCAACCCGAATAAAGATTTTTCTCGACAAATCCGATGCGAGCCGTGCTAAATTACAAAAGGTGCGGCTCTTTTAATTTCTGTGCCCGCCGCAACGATTCTTCGCCAAGCAAATCACATCTTGTAAAGATATTTATAAATTGCCGCCCGCTGATGGTCTTTGATTTGTTAATCCTGTAATAATTAATTGCATTTGCAGAGACGCGACGCATTACGTCTCCTTTCTCTACCGTCAACGAAAACACGGAAAACACATTCGTTTAACTTTTGTTTTTTTACGAGGTGATAAATTCCGCTGCAAAAGAAGAAATCAAAATCGCTTGCGCGAACAATTTTTAATATGAAGCTGCCGCACCTGAAAAACGCCGATTTTGAACCTCTCGCCTTTCCGCCGCCCGACAAATCTGCTGCTAAACGGCAGCCTTTCACCCGTCGACCGAACAAAAAAGCTAAAATTTTAGTTCTATTCGGCACTCGCCCCGAAGTCATCAAGCTCGCGCCCGTTATTCAGAAGTTAAAAGCGAATCGCAAAATTTTTGAAACAATTGTTGTCTCTTCCGGTCAACATTCGGATTTAATCAAGCCGTTCATTGACCTTTTTAAAATCGGAATCAATCACGATTTGCGTTCGATGCGGCGAAACCAAAAGCCGAATGATGTCGCAGCGCGCGTTTTGACGGCTTTCGATAAAATTTTAGAGCTTGAAAAACCCGACGTTGTGCTGGTGCAGGGCGACACGACAACCGCGCTTGCCGGAGCAATGGCGGCGTTTCATCGCCAAATCGCCGTTGGTCACGTCGAGGCAGGTTTGCGTTCCGGATGCGCGGACAGCCCTTTTCCGGAAGAAATGAACCGTCGTTTGATTTCGCAAATCGCCCGCTTTCATTTCGCCGCCACCAAATTTAACCGTGAAACTCTTATCAATGAAGGCATCAACGCGCGCCAGATTTTCGTCACTGGAAATCCGGTTGTTGACGCGCTTCAATCTATCGGCAAAAAAACAAACGGACGCGGTGAAATCGGCAAACTGCTGGCGAAGACAGATGATTTAAAACGCATTTTGCTGACCACTCATCGCCGCGAGAGCTTCGGCGCAACGATGACCGAAAATCTCCGCATTCTCCGTGATTTTGTTCAAAAACATAGAGACACCGCTTTGTTTTTTCCGGTTCATCCGAATCCGGCTGTGAGACAAGCCGTCGCCCAAATTTTTGAAGAAAATTCGCGCGTTTTCCTGCTTGAGCCGCTCGCTTACACGGATTTCGCGCAAATAATGGCAAACTCGTGGCTGATCGTTTCGGATTCGGGCGGCGTGCAGGAAGAAGCTCCGAGCTTTGGAAAGCCGCTTTTAGTTTTACGCGAAAATACTGAACGACCCGAAGCAATTGCAGCCGGAGTCGCAAAACTTGTCGGCGGCTCACAGCAGCGTTTAAGCGAACTGTTGGAAGAAAATTATCAGGACGAAAGCTGGACAAATTCGGTCAAACAAATCGAAAATCCTTTTGGCGACGGGCGCGCCGCCGAGAAAATCGTCAAAATTCTGGAAACTCAATTTATCACAGTTAATTAAAGTTTTTGATGAGCGAAATTGCGACAAAAAATGAATCTGTGAGGAAGCCGAATTTGCTGACGGTTTTGCTCGAAGATTATTTTCAAGTCGGAGCGTTTGACCGCCTGATTCGCGAACAAACTTGGTCGCGCTTTGAACCGCGCTATGTTCAGAACACGCTCAAAACCTTAGATTTACTCGATAAACACAACGCCAAAGCAACTTTTTTCGTTCTCGGCTGGATTGCTGAAAACACGCCGGATTTGATTCAGGAGATTGTTCGGCGCGGTCACGAAATCGCTTCGCGCGGCTACAATCACTGCCCACTTTCGAGAATGACGCCCGCCGAATTTCGCGCCGACGCGCGACGCACGCGCGAAATTTTGGAACGAGCGAGCGGGCAGAAAGTTTTCGGACACCGCGCCGCGGAAAAATTGAATTACACCCGCGATTTGTGGACGCTCAACGTTCTGGCGGAAGAAGATTTTGTTTATGACGCCTCGTTTTTGCCGACGTGGAGCGCAGTCAAAAACGCTCGTTTTCGCCGCACCGCGCATGAACATCGCGCCGCCGGAAAAACAATATGGGCGATTCCGTATTCGACGTCACGCGTCGGGAGTTATCTTCTGCCGATTTCCGGCGGAAATTATTTTCGCCAGCTTCCTTACACACTTTTGCGCCGGAAGGTAGAAAACTGGATGGAAACCGAAACGGCACCGTTTGTGTTGTATTTCCACGTCTGGGAATTGGATGAAGAACAGCCGCGAATTAACGCCGCTTCGCCGATGACGCGCGTTCGGCATTACCGCAAATTGGACAAAATGGCTTGGATTTTGAACGAAAATTTGAGCCGTTACCGATTTACAAATTGCTCGGATTTTCTGGGTGTCGCTGATGTTCAATTTAGAGACCCGCTAAACACGCAGAGAGTAAAAAACAGTAAGAGTTTTGAGAATTCAAATCTCGAAACGCCGGCTTTAAAAAAATCTGCTTTTGGCAAACGCTTCGGCTTTGAAAAAAAGGAAAAAGTAACAATCGTCGTTCCCTGCTACAACGAAGAAAAAACGCTTCCGTATCTCACAAACACGCTGAAAAGTCTGGAAAATTCGCTTGATTATGACTTGTCTTTTATTTTCGTAGATGATTGCAGCAAGGATGCAACGTTTGAAAAATTGAACGAGCTTTTCGCAGCGGCACCGAGCGTCAGGATAATTCGCCATGAGGAAAACAAAGGTGTCGCCGCCGGAATTATGACCGGTTTGCGGGCGGCGGAAACCGAAATCGTTTGCTCGATTGATGCCGATTGCACTTACGATCCGCACGAACTTGCGCAAATGATTCCGCTTCTTTCCGAAGACTCGGCAATGGTGACGGCTTCTCCGTATCATCCGGCGGGCGGTGTCAGAAACGTTCCGGCGTGGCGTCTGAGTTTATCGAAAGGCGCTTCGTTTCTTTACAAAAAAGTTTTGCGGCAAAAGCTTTCGACTTACACAAGCTGTTTTCGAGTTTATCGCCGCAGTCGGATTGAGAATATTGAACTTGAGCAGGACGGATTTTTGGGTGTCGCGGAAATGCTCGGAAAACTGGTTTTGCGCGGCGAACAAGTTGTCGAACATCCGGCAATTTTGGAAGTCCGGCTTTTTGGTTTTTCGAAAATGAAAACCGCCAGAACAATTGCCGGGCACATAAAACTGTTAACGAAGCTCGGCAGACTGCGTTTGCAGAACAAGAATTTGAACCAAAACGAAAAAATCGCGGTTAGTCCCGCCAAATTGGAAGATAAAAGAATATGAACCCTGTATTATCCCAAGAATTAATGACCCTTCCTTCCGATCAGGACGCATCGGGCAGAACTTTCGGTGCTGAAGAGCTTGAACTGCTCGCCGAAGTTTTGAAAAGCGGCACGTTGACCACAACCAAAGGCAAGTTCGGCAAAACACTCGAAAAGAAATTTGCCGAAAAAATGGGTGCGAAACACGCTTACGCCTGCACGAGCGGGACGGCGGCTATTCACTGCGCGATTGCGGCAATCAACCCGAATCCGGGCGATGAAATCGTGACGACCGCTATCACTGATATGGGCGCGCTGACGCCGATTGTTTATCAAGGCGCAATTCCGGTTTTTGCGGATGTTGATCCGCGCACATGCAACGTCACCGCCGAAACGATTGAAAGAGTTTTAAGCGAACGCACAAAGGCAATTATTGTCACGCATCTTTTTGGAAATCCGTGCGAGATGCAGCCGATTATGGAACTCGCGCGAGCGCGCAAAATTCCCGTCATCGAGGACACAGCGCAGGCGTTTTTAGCCGAAGAAAACGGCAAATTTGCCGGGACAATCGGTGACATCGGTTGTTACAGCTTACAGCAGGGCAAACACATCACGACCGGCGAAGGCGGAATGGTCGTAACAAATGACGACGCGCTCGCGCGCCGAATGTTTTTGTTCATCAATAAAGCTTGGGGCTACGGCGACGCAAATCCCGACCATTATTTTCTCGCCCTGAATTACCGCATCAGCGAATTGCAGGCTGCTGTCGCGGTCGCGCAAATGGAAAAGCTCGATTTTTCCGTCTCGAATCGCGTGCAGACCGCCGAAAAGCTGACCGAAATGCTGCGAGGAATTGACGGAGTCGAAACGCCGCACGTAAATGAAGGAGCGAAGCACGTTTACTGGAAATATTGTTTGCGCGTTGACGACGCGAAAATCGAAGGCGGCGCGGTTGGCATGGCAAAGCTGCTCAAAGAGAAAAATATTTTTTCAGCGCCGCGCTACATCGTCAAACCGGCGTTTATGTGCGAAGTTTTTCAAAAACAAAACACTTTCGGCGACAGCTGTTTCCCGTTTAATCTGGCTCGCGCCGAAGCCGTTGATTACGCGACGGAAAAATTCCCCGGAACTTTCAAAGGCTTGCACGACATTCTCGTTTTGCCATGGAACGAACGCTACAATGACGAACACGTGGCTTACATCGCTTCCGCCGTGCGCGAAGCCGCTCAAAAATTAAAAATGAATTAAATCACAGAGGCGCGGAGACACAGAGAAATTAAATGTTTAAAAATCTCTGTGTCTCCGCGTCTCTGCGGTGAAATTTTCTATGAAAAATACTCTCAAATTCGGATTAATCGGCGCAGGCGGAATCGCTCAAACTTACGCGCAGGCGTTTCAAACGAGCAAAGCCTGCGCGCTTGTCGCGGTTGCCGATACTCGGCGCGAAGCCGCAAATGCTTTAGCCGAAACGTGCGGCGCGCGGGTTTATGACAATTACAAAGATTTGGCGAAAAACGAAGCTGATTTGGATGCGGTAATTGTCGCCACGCCGCCCGCCTCTCATCCGGAAATCGCCATCTATTTTCTGAACCGGGGCACAAATGTTTTGTGCGAAAAACCTTTGTGTTTGAGCACGGGCGAAGCGCGCGAGATTATTTCAGCCGCCGAACGCGCCGGAGCAGTTTTTACAATGGCATCGAAATTCCGTTACGTCGAAGACGTCATAAAAGCCAAATCTCTGATTGCTTCGGGAATTTTGGGTGAGATTCTGCTTTTTGAAAACGCTTTTACGGCGCGCGTTGATATGACGCGGCGCTGGAATTCCGATGCTAATTTAAGCGGAGGCGGCGTTTTGATTGACAACGGAACGCATTCGGTTGATATTGTCCGCTATTTCCTCGGCTCAATCTCGGAAGTTTTGACAATCGAAGGCGCAAAAGGTCAGAACATCGAAGTCGAAGATAACGTGCGAATGTTTCTGAAAACCGAAACGGGCGTGCAGGCGACCGTTGATCTGACGTGGAGCATCAACAAAGATTTGCCTTATTTCATCAGCATTTACGGCGCGAACGGAACTTTGCAGGTCGGCTGGCGCGAATCGAAATATAAACTCCATTCAAATCCGGACTGGACGGTTTTCGGGCGCGGATATGACAAAGTTCAGGCTTTCCGCTCGAAAATCGAAAACTTTGCGGGCAAAATCGCGGGCGCGGAAGAGTTATTGATAAATCCGCCGGACGCGCTCGCTTCCGTCCAGGTTATTGAAGCCGCCTACGCTTCAATGAACCAGAATCACTGGACGAAAGTCTCCTGAAATGAAAACCTACACGCTGCTCGGCGCAGACAGGAAATTTTACGAAAGCCCGACAAAAGGCGCTCTCGGCGGGCATCGAAAAGATCAAATCTACGGCACGCTCGATTGTCCGGGCGCAAAGCGATGGCTCGCCAAAGGCTTTTACGCGAAAAACCGCGTCTTTTTCGCTGACGAAGAAACCGCCGTTGCTGCCGAGTTTCGTCCGTGCGCGAATTGTTTGCCGGAAAAATACAAGGAATGGAAATCAATTAACCGCGAACAAACACAAAAGAGCGCAAAATAGTTTCAATAAAATTTTCGTGTTCTTCCGTGTTTGTTCGCAGCAAAGAATTTATGATTAAAATCCATCCGACAGCAATCATCGAAAACGGCGTTGAAGTCGGCGAAGGCACGAGCATTTGGGACAACGTCCACATCCGTCACGGCGCGCAAATCGGCGAAGAATGTATCATCGGCGAAAAAACTTACATCGCTTACGACGTAAAAATCGGCAGCCGAGTCAAAATCAACGCTTCAGTCTATATTTGCGCGGCAGTGACAATCGAAGACGGCGTGATGATTTCCGCTCACACTGTTTTTACAAACGACCGTTTCCCACGCGCCACGACGCCGGATTTAAAATCTCTGCGATCATCCGATCCGGACGAACATACTTTGCCGACTCTCGTGCGCGAAGGCGCAACCATCGGCGCAAACTGTACAATCGGCAACGATTTGGAAATCGGGCGCTGGGCGATGGTCGGAATGGGCAGTACGGTGACAAAATCAGTGCCGAATTTTCATCTGGTTTTAGGTTCGCCCGCCCGCTCAATCGGCGCGGTCTGCAAATGCGGACAGCTTTTTCATAAATTCGACGATTCCATACAAACAGAGTTTGAATGCGTTTGTGGTTTGCGATACGAAATTGAAAATCAGATTGTCACAGAAATTGAGTGATGATTTTATGAAGAAGCATTTGGGCAAATTACCACTTGGAATTTTAGTCGTCTGTTTTGCTGTTTTGCTTTATCCAAGAGAAGTAATTTTAGCTCCCGGAGCCAAATTTACTGTTTATTATGAAGATGGACGAATAGGCAAAAATGTTGAAGTCAGCCGAAGTTGGAATAGTTATATGGGAGATGGATGGAAAGCAAATCTGTCCGTCACCGATGAAAACGGGAAAGTCATATTTAAACCGGCGAAAGGCAGAGTCTCGTTAATATATCAAGGCACTTTGATTGTTATTGCTCCATTCGGACACTTTTATCCTGGAACTGCAGGCAGTTTCAAAGCCCGTGATCCGCAAAATCATAAAATTTGGGAACGTATTGATTTTAGAGATTATAATTGTTGTCCAAGCGAAGTCGTTATGAAGATGCAAGAATCAGAATTAGAATCTACGTTCATTTTTGGGGATTTAGTTTCTGAATGAAATCAAAAAACATCGCCATCATCGGAAGCGGTTTTCTCGGTTTGACGCTCGCTTTGCGACTCGCTGAAAACGGCAACAAAGTTACCATTTTTGAATCCGCAGGCGAAATCGGCGGATTGGCTGCGGCTTGGAATTTGAGCGAGATTGTTTGGGACAAACATTATCACGTCACGCTTTTGTCGGACGCTTTTACCAGAAAAATCGTCGAAGAAATCGGGCTGAAAGATGAATTTGAATGGGTTGAAACGAAAACCGGATTTTATACCGACGGTAAGCTCGTTTCGATGTCGAATACGCTTGAATTTTTAAAGTTTCCCTCGCTTGATTTGGTTTCCAAATTCCGTTTGGGTGCGACGATTTTTTACGCTTCGCGAGTGAAAGATTGGCGGGCACTTGAAAAAATCTCGGTCGAAGACTGGCTGACCAAGCTTTCGGGCAAAAAAACGTTTGAAAAAATGTGGAAACCCTTGCTCAAAGCCAAGCTCGGCGAAGCGTATGGCGAGACTTCCGCTGCGTTTATCTGGGCGACGATTCAGCGGATGTATGCGGCGCGAAATTCGGGTTTGAAACGTGAAATGTTCGGTTACGTGCGCGGCGGTTATGCGCGGGTTTTGGAAAAATTCGGCGCGTATCTTCGGGCAAAAGGCATCGAGATTCGTTTGAATTCGCGCGTCGAGAAAATAGAAAAAACGAACGGCAAAATAAAAGTGTTCACAGCCGAAAATGCCGAAAAATATCGAGCGGAAGTTAAATTGAGCGGAGCGCGGGATTTTTCTAGTGTTTCCGTGCGTTCGATCAACCCTGCGGCAAACGTATCCGAATTCGATACGGTCTTTTTAACTTGCCCTTCAAACGTCGCCGCGAAGATCGCGCCGCAGTTGTCTGAAGTCGAAAAACAAAAACTCGAAGCGGTGAAATATCAAGGCATCATTTGCGCGTCCGTATTGATGAAAAAATCGCTCTCGAATTTTTACGTCACAAACATCACGGACGAAACGCCGTTTACCGGAATTATCGAAATGTCAGCGCTTGTTGATAAACGCGAGTTCGGCGGAAACGCGCTTGTTTATTTGCCGAAATACGTCGCGCCGGATGATGCAATGTTTGAGCAAACAGACGACGAAATCAAAGAAACATTTCTCGCGGCGCTTGAAAAAATGTATCCGCATTTCCAGCGGTCAGACGTTGTGGAGTTTAAAATCTCTCGCGTAAGACAGGTTTTTGCGCTTTCAACTTTGAATTATTCCGCCAATCTTCCTGCGATGAAAACCTCGCTCGAAAACGTTTTTATTGTTAATTCGGCTCAAATCACGAACGGCACTTTAAACGTCAACGAAACGGTCGCGCTTGCCGAACGTGCGCTATTTGAATTAAAACAGATTGCGTGAGCCTGTCAGCGGAAAATTACATTTCCCCCGGGAAAACCAGAAAACTCGATTTGGAGGCATGGGGCGCAACCGCGCTTTTCGTTTTGCTTTGGGTTGGCTTAATTGTCGCATCGCCAGTTCTAAAAGCTGCTGGTTCGGAAGTTGCAGGTTATATTTACGCGCCTTTTTCGTATCTTTGTCACCAGCTTTCCGAGCGCTCGCTGCATTTGGCGGGCGAACAGCTTGCGGTTTGTTCGCGCTGTTTCGGTGTTTATGCGGGCTTGGCAATCGGCATTTGGGCTTATCCTTTTTTGCGTACGATAAGCGAAACGGACGCGCCGCCGCGCATTGTTCTGTTTCTCGCGCCCGTTCCGACGGCGATTGATTGGACGCTGGGATTATTCGGGATTTGGGAAAATACGCATTGGTCGCGTTTTTTGACAGCGGCGGTTTTGGGCGTGGTTTGCGCATTTTTCGTCGTTCCGGGAATCGTCGAAATCAATCGTTTTTTTCGGCTCAAAAATAAGAAGAAAATCGAGGTCAATACGGCTCCGCCGAAAACGAATTCCGCGCCGAGCGATTACAGCCGACCGGATTTGCGAATTTGAATTTTATTGAATCAACTGAATGAACCGAATTATTACCGCGATTGTCGCATTGCCCGGTTTGATTGCGGCAATCGTATTGCCTTATTTTTTTCCACAGAATCACGAATTTAACTTGTTCTTCGTGGCGATTGCCGCTGCCGCCATCATTCTGGCTTTGTTTGAATATTTTAATTTTACCAAAACGATGCAGCTCAAAGCCGACGCTGCGCTCGGTTTTCTTGGCTCGGCGGCTATCTTTATCGCTTTTCTGTTTGACGCGCCGACAAAAGCGCCGGATTTATTGTTGATGACGCTCGCGCTGTTTGTCGCGGCGGCGGTCGCTTCTCAGGCTTTTCGTTTTCAACGGGCGCGCGATTTTTCCAAAATGCTGGCGGCAATCGGCGTCACGGTCCTGGGAGTTTTTTACATCACGTTTTTGGGCGGTTATTTCGTAGCCATACGCGTTGGTTTTGAATATTATCCTAATCTTTCGACCAAGCTTTTGGGGTTTTTGTTTTTGATTTTAATGGGTGCTGACATCGCCGCGCTCTACACAGGGAAACTCATCGGAAAACACAAACTCGCGCCCGTTATTTCGCCCGGCAAAACCTGGGAAGGCGCTATCGGCGCACTTTTGGCGAGTTTGCTGCTCGCCGCCGCCGCCAGCTTTACGTTTTTTACCGAATTAAAATGGTTCGTCGCGCTGCCGCTCGCAGCGGTGATGATGGTTGTCGGCGTCATCGGCGATTTGGCGGAAAGCGCAATCAAGCGCGGTGCGGGCAGCAAAGACGCCGCCAATCTATTGCCCGGTCACGGCGGGCTGCTCGACCGTTTGGACAGTTTGCTTTTCAATGCTCCGCTTCTTTACTATTTCGCTAGATTCTATTTTTAGGAGGTAGAAGATAGAAGATAGAAGATTTTTACTTGCTCAGTTTATTGGTTAAAAGGATATTATATCTTCTTCTCTCTTCTACCTTCTACCTCCTTTTTTTATGTCCAAGCGGGGAATTTCAATTTTAGGTTCGACTGGTTCAATCGGCTGCAACACGCTGAAAGTTGTAGAATTTTTGCGCGAACCGGAGTTTAGCGTCGTCGCGCTCGGCGCCGGAAGAAATGTCGAGGTGCTGGCGAGGCAGATTTTGCACTTTAAGCCGGAACTTGTTTCGGTTGAAAACGAAGCCTGTGGCGAGAAATTGCTTCGGAAGCTTCACGAAATCGGCGCGACGCCGCCGCAAAAAATCTCTTTTGGCGAAAGCGGATTGATTGAAGTTGCGACTCATGCGCAAGCCGATACTGTAGTTTCCGCAACGGTCGGCGCGATCGGTTTTGTCCCGACTTTGCGCGCCCTCGAAGCCGGAAAGCGCGTCGCGCTTGCTAACAAAGAAACGCTCGTCATCGCTGGTGAATTGATGATGAAAGCCGCGCGGGAAAATCGAGCCGAAATTCTGCCGGTTGATTCCGAACATAACGCGATTCATCAATGTCTGCGAGGAGAAAAACGCGAGGAAGTGCGGCGAA
This sequence comes from Acidobacteriota bacterium, assembly GCA_030863175.1. Classification (GTDB taxonomy): domain Bacteria; phylum Acidobacteriota; class Blastocatellia; order Pyrinomonadales; family Pyrinomonadaceae; genus JALZCH01. The sequence goes on from JALZCH010000088.1 coordinate 56,800, forward strand.
TTATTTTAACTGCTTCGGGCGGACCATTTCGCACAAAAACAAAAGAAGAAATTGAAAATGCGACTATCGAAGAAGCCTTAAATCACCCGAACTGGAAAATGGGAGTCAAAAATACCATTGATTCTGCCACTTTGATGAACAAAGGCTTGGAAGTTATCGAAGCGGAGAGACTTTTTGGTTTTGGCGCTGATGAGATTGCAGTTGTCGTACATCCTCAATCGGTCGTTCATTCAATGATTGAAATGGTTGACGGCTCGGTAATCGCGCAAATGGGTGTAACGGATATGCGCCACGCGATTCAATACGCGCTGACTTTCCCGGAAAGAAAATCTTGCCAGCTTGAGCCTTTAGATTTTTCAAAATTCTCGCAGCTCACGTTTGAAGAACCCGATACCGAACGTTTTCCGTGTTTGAACTTGGCTTATCGCGCTTTGAAAATCGGCGGAACTTTGCCCGCAGCAATGAACGCTGCCAATGAAATTGCGGTTCAAGCATTTCTCGACGGAAAAATTCGCCTTTCGGAAATTGCCCGAATTATCGAAACGGTAATGAACCGCCATGAAACAAAAGCTGTAGAGAATCTTGAAATTATTTTGGCAGTGGACCGCGAATCAAGAATGCTGGCTGAACAGGAAATTGAAAAGCAGACCGTGCAGCAGCCGGAATTTGTTTGACTGTTTGCAAGCCTTAGACTTAAACTTTTTAGCAACGCTTCTTGCGAGTTTTGATTCTAAGTTTTCGGCAAATCATTCATAATAACCTGAAACGCTTGCAACCGCAGCAGAAAGAACTTTCCCAATGGATATACTAATTTATTACGTTCTAGTACCGCTTTTTATTCTCGGCGTTGCCATCAACATTCACGAGTTAGGACATTTTCTCGTAGCCAAATTTTTCGGAATGCGCGTTGAGGCATACTCGTTTTTCGGGCTTGGACCGCGTCTTTTCGGTTTTAAATGGGGACACACCGATTACCGAATTTCGGCGATTCCGCTCGGCGCTTACGTGAAATTGTACGGCGACGAAGTGACCGCTCCGCTCGAAGGTGGCGATTCCACGAACGAACACGTTCCGGCTTCGGAATTGTACGAGCTGCGCCCGCGCTGGCAAAAGTTTTTGGTAATGATCGGCGGACCGTTTATGAACATCGTTCTGGCGCTGGCGATTCCGTTTGCGGCGGCAATGATGTACGGCGTTCCGGCAATGCCGACGCCGGTTGTCGGCGCGATGAAAGCGGACGGCGCGGCGGTGCAAGCAGGAATTAAGCCGGGCGACAGAATTGTCACATTTAACGGCAGGGAAAATCCGACCTGGCGGCAAATCGAAGTTGATGCGGCTCTGCATCCGGGAACGCCGTTACCGATTACGGTTGAGCGCAGCGGACAGCGGATTTCTTTAAATATCACGCCGTCTAAAGTTGAAGTGAGCGGACAAAATTTCGGGGTTCTCGATGCTGATCCGGATGCCGGTGTCAAGCCTGTTGTTATCGGTCAGGTTGAACTTGGTTCGCCTGCTGCCGAAGCTGGGTTGCAGCCGGGCGATCGAGTCGTTTCGGTCAATGGCACAAACATTCGCAACTGGCAGCAAATGGTAACATTCGTTCAGGAAAACAAAGCTGCGCCCCTTAATGTTCAGGTTGAGCGCAATGGTCAAAATGTTGATTTGACAGCTCAGGTTCGTAAATTACCCGACGGCAAAGAACGGCTCGGAATCGGACCCGCGCAAATTAGCGTCCCACGCGAACCCGCGAGCATTGGGACGGCTGTCAGCCACGCCGTCAATACGAATCTGGAAATTTTATCAATGACAGCGACGGCTCTCGGACAGGTTTTCACCGGAAATCGCGCAGCGCGCGACACTGTTTCAGGTCCGGTCGGAATCTTTCAGCAATCGGCGCAAGCCGCGCAAGCAATGGGCTGGGAAGGCATTTTTGCGATGCTGATGGCGATCAGCTTGAGTCTTGGAATCTTCAATCTGCTGCCAATTCCGATGCTCGATGGCGGACAGATTATGGTTTTGGCTATCGAAGGCATCCTTGCATTGTTCGGAATGCAACTTTCAATGCTTGTCCGCGAGCGAATTCAAATGGCTGGTCTGGCGATTATTTTGCTGTTGATGGTAACAGTGATGTTTGTTGATATTTCCCGAATCGTCGGACGTTAAATTTTCGTAAATCGTAAACGGTAAATCGTGAATAGTTGTTTTCTTTAATGAGAAAAGTTTTACTATTCACGATTTACTATTTACGATTAACTTTTTTATGAGACGTGAAACAAAAGCCGTAAAAATTAGAAACATTCAGATTGGCGGTGGTGCTCCCGTGTCGGTGCAATCAATGACGAAAACCGACACGGCGAAAGTTGACGCGACGGTTAAGCAAATCGAAGAAATGGTTGCGGCAGGCTGCGAAATCGTCCGGCTCGCCGTCAAAGATGAGGATGATGCGAAAGGATTAAAGGAAATCCGAAAGAGAGTTGATGTCCCGCTCGTCGCCGATATTCATTTTCACTACAAGATGGCTTTATTGGCGCTTGAAGCAGGTGTTGATAAACTCCGACTTAATCCCGGAAACATCGGCTCGATTGACCGTGTGCGTGAAGTCGTCCGCGCGGCTGAAGCGCAAAAAGTTCCGATCCGAATCGGTGTCAACGGCGGTTCTTTGGAAAAAGACTTGTTGCGAAAATATGGCACCGCGACGCCGGAAGCGATGGTCGAATCCGGAATGCGGCACGTTCAAATTCTCGAAGATTTGGGGTTTTCCGACATTATCATTTCGCTCAAAGCGTCGGACGTAAATCGAATGGTCGCGGCGTATCGCTTGATGTCGACCAGAGTTAATTATCCGCTTCACCTCGGCGTAACCGAAGCCGGAACGCCGTTTGGCGGCACGATCAAGTCTTCAATCGGACTGGGAATTTTGCTTCACGAAGGCATCGGCGACACGATTCGCGTTTCTTTAGCAGCCGAACCGCACGAAGAAGTGCGCGTTGGTTGGGAAATTTTAAAATCTTTGGGACTCAGAAATCGCGGCGTCACGGTCGTCGCGTGCCCGACTTGCGGGCGACTCGACGTTGATAATTTCGTCGAAATCGTGACCGAAGTCGAGCGCCGTTTGGCTCACGTCGAAGAACCGTTACATCTTTCGATTATGGGGTGCGCCGTTAATGGTCCCGGCGAGGCGCACGATTCTCAACTTGGCGTTACGTTCGGCAGAAACGTCGGAATGATCTTTAAAAACGGCGTCCCGATGCGCCGCGTCGCGGGTGAAAACATTGTCGAAGAGTTCGTCAAAGAAGTCGAAATCCTGCGCCGCGAAGGCAAAGACGCTAAACCGCTCAGCGCCGAAAAACCGTTGGTTCGAATTTCTTAAAACAATCGCCGAAGGACACAGAGGCTAAAAAAAACTCTGTGTCCCTTCTTTCGGTGGTTGTTTTTATGGAGCTAAAATTGTAAACGGATAAAACGGCAGATTTCGCAGAACACCGAAAACAAACAACACGACGACTAAAGCCCAAATTCCGGCGGGCGAAAGCTTCCCGATTCCGAGAGTGTGACCCCGCGCCGCAACAGAAACGAGATTCATCAAAAAATAAATTATAATCGGTGCGAAAAGAACGAGCAGAGCATTGTAATCGAGTGCGGCTGCAATGTCGCCGTTTAAAAGCTGATGCATCCCGCGTGTCGCGCCGCAACCCGGACAGCTTAAACCGGTTAAAGCATAAAAAGGGCATTGCGGAAACCAGCCTGAAGAGGTTGGATTTACAGTTTTAATTAAAAATAGAACTCCGGCTGACGCCGCCAAACCGGCAACGGCTAAACCGCGTTCGGCTATTGAAGACGCAAACGCTTTTTTCTCAAAAACCGAGTTGTCCATTTAACTAACTTACCGCAGCCGCAACGTGAATTCCCGGATTTTAGCTTTATCGGCATCATCAAGCTCGCCGTCCGCATCCAGCATCGAGATTTTTTGCAAATAAACGAGAAGCTCGGACGAAAAATTTGCCGGTGCGTTTGCCGCTAGTATTTTAAGCTCGCTCAGATTTTGTCTCAGTTTTGTTTCGTCTTCAATTTGTGCGTGCGTTTTTCCAGCAGCCATACTGAGAGCGAATATCCATTTTTCAGTTTCCTTGACGGATAAATGATTTTTAATCGCTTCGCCAAGAGAGCTGAGCAGTGTCTCGTAGCTCTCCTTAACTTCTGCCATCTCTGCCCGGTCGCCCATCACAAAAACAACTCCTCGGCGCTGCTCTGTGTTTTTCGTCGTTTCGACGGTTTTTGCGGCTTCGGAATTTTGCCGTTCGCCAGCCTTTGTTTTTGCTTGCTGATAGTTGTCGTAGTTTTGTTTGGTTATCAGCGAATCCGCGATTTGCCGCGCGTCTGTCCAATCAGCGGGCAATGAAAAGCGAATTGTATTTGCCGGGAAGCTTGCGTTGTAGTTCGCCGTCGCGGAGCCTATGGCAAAACCGATTTGCGCCAGCGACATATCGGTCACAAAATTGTAAACGATAATACCCGTCACTTTTACGGGCTGTCCGGAAAGCAACGTCGGTGAAAATTTCGACGTCCGTGCCGCTTCAACCGCCGCCGCACGCAGAAGAGGATGCCCGCTGATGGCTGTCGCTTCAGCCACGTTTCCTTCCTCATCAATCGTAACCTGTACGTTGACCGCGCCTGAAGCGTTGACGGCTTTTGCCGCTGGCGGGTAAGCGGGTTTCACTAAACTGGTCGCCTTACCGTTTAAAACGCCGACTCTGATTGTTTTTGGGACAGCCTGATTTTCCTGAGCCGAGACGAAAACGACCGAAAACAGGACTGCGAGAAAAAGACCGAAAAGACGCTGCATTTGTTTGTTCATAGATTTTTCCTCCGGGTTGACAGAATTTACATTATCTTTGACACCGGAGCAAACTTTTTGTTCCCAAAAATTTAAGCGTTCGCCATTTTGAGAAAAAGCGCGTCGGTTGCGATTTTGCGATTAATGTTAACGGCAAACTGCTCGCGCAGCGTTTCGATTTCTGCGAGCCATGCTTGAGCGCGTCGCGAATCTGTGTTTTCGGCGAATCGGGCAAGCTTTGGCTGCAAATCAGCGTTGATTAAATCTGTCGCGCCAAGGCGCAAAGTCCAAACGTCGTGAATCAGATTTTCCAAAACTTCGAGCCGCTGTTCGTATTCGTCTTTCAATTTGGCTTCGTTTAATTCTTCGGCGATTTTGAGCAGCCGCGCGCGGTCGTTGGAAATTGTAATTGCGTCCAAAACATTGAGCATCATTTCGCGTTGCGTTTTATAAGCTTCGAGATTTATAGCGAGCGCATTGCCGAGACTGCCGCGCGAAAGTCGCGAAATCAGTTTGGCTTCCGATGGAGAAACTTTTTTCTTTTCAAGCAGGTATTTTTCTATTTCTTCTGTGTCGATCGGGGCAAAACGAATAATCTGGCAGCGCGAAAGAATCGTTTGCAGCAGAGAATCGGCGCGCGACGTGAGCAGAAACAGATGTGTCGTGGCGGGCGGCTCTTCAAGGGTTTTTAAAAGAGCGTTTGCCGCTTCTCCTTGTCCGCTGCTTAATTTTTCGGCGTTCTCAATGAGGAAAAATCTGGATTTTCCTTCGTAGGGCGTGAGATTCGCCTGTTCGGTCAAATCTCGAATTGCGTCAACCAGAATACTGTTTTTATACGGAACAATTCTGCCAACATCGGCGTGTTCGCTCCAGAAAACTTTTTTGTATTCGTCTTTATGATCGCTGTCATGCGGCGGAAGCTGTGAGAATTTTACGGCGCGAAGGCACACCGCGCATTTATCGCATGCTTCGCCGGATTGCGAATTGAGACACAAAACCGTTTTCGCAAGTTCAAGCGCAAAAAGCTGTTTGCCGACGCCCGCGTCTCCGGCAAAAATAAAAGCGTTGGGAATCCGGCGATTGCGAACCATTCGCCGGAAAATTTCTTTGATTTGATTGTTTCCAATGAGTCTGTCGAACACAAGACGATTTTACTTGCGATTTCGTGATTCGAGAAATTGCGTGACGATTTGCAGAGTTTGCTCGTGAATTTCGTTAATCGAACCGCTCGCTTCAATGACTCGAAAGCGCTTCGGTTCTGCAGTGGCGATTTCAAGATAGGCGCATCGGACGCTGTCGAAAAAATCAATTGTTTCTTTATCCAGACGATTTAATTCGCCGGGACGGCTGTTTGCCCGCGCTAGAGCCTTTTCGGTCGGCAAATCGAAGAAAAGCGTCAAATCCGGTTTGAAATTGTCGGTTGCCAGCTCGATTGTTCGGCGGATTTTGTCCGCTGGAAATCCTCGCCCGGCGCCTTGATAAGCGGCGGTTGCATCGGCGTAGCGATCTGAGATAACGATTTTTCCGGCAGCGAGAGCCGGTTTGACTAGAGTTTCAAGATGCTGCGCGCGGTCAGCGGCGAACAGCAGTAATTCGGCAAGCGGCGCAGGCGCGTCTTCAACTTCAAGAATCAGCTCGCGGATTCGCTTTCCGAGAATCGTCCCGCCCGGTTCTCGCGTCGCTAAAACATCAAAACCGCGTCGAGTCAGAGCATCGGCAAGAAGGCGAAGCTGCGTTGTTTTGCCGCTTCCGTCCAAGCCTTCGAAAGTGAGAAAGATGCCGCTCAAAGTTAATTAAACCAAATTACGCTGCAGGTTCCTGCGGCTGCTGTGACGACGGCGCGGGACGGTTTTCCGACCTGAATTGATGGTGCTGCTGTTCCGGCGGGCGCCGTTGATGTGTCACGGTCGCTATCGCATGTTTAAAAATTAAAAACTCCTGACCGCTGGCGTCCAGCAAAACCGAAAATTTATCAAAACTCTTTAAACGTCCGCTTAAAGTAGCGCCGTGGAGCAGATGAATAGTAACAATGGCTTTTTCGCGCCGCAGTGTATTTAGAAAAGCATCCTGAATGTTTTGTGAACCAGTTTTTTCCACACGCCCTCCGCCCGACAAGTGTCGTTCAATGAATAGATTACAACACCGCAGGCGGCACTGACAAGATAATTTTCATTTTAAAAAATCGTTTAAAGCCCGATTTTTTCAGCTAAATTCAGATATTCAAAGAGCCTTTGCCGCGACTCCGGCTGGTCGCCGAAACCCGCGAGCCAAATCACATTTTCTTCACGCCGAAACCAGGTTAATTGCCGTTTGGCGTAATGCCGGACGTCGAGCTTTGTTTGTTCGATTGCGCTTTCCAAACTGCGCTCGCCTCGCAAATATTCGACAACGCGGCGATAACCGTGCGCGCCGAGCGCATTTGATTCAGCTGGAACGCCCTTTTCGAGCAAGCGTTCGACTTCTTCAACCAGACCTTTTTCAAAATGCAACTCGGCACGGCGGTTGATTCGCTCGTAAAGCAAATCTCGCGGTGGATTTAAGGCGAAAACTTTTAATCTGCTCGCAAATTCGGGCGGTTCGGCGCGTGCGGGCTGCTGTTCGGAAATCGGTTTTCCGGTTTGAAAACGAACTTCGAGTGCGCGCTGAACCCGAACATAATCGCGCGGGAATAAATTTTCTGCAGCTTTTGAGTCAACTCTTTTTAAAATTCGATGCAAATACTCCGCTCCCTTTTCAGTGCGGATTTGTTTTAATCTTTCGCGCAACTTTTCGTCTGTTTTAGGCGATTCAAAAAATGGCTGCCGCAGGCTTCGCAAATAAAATCCGGTGCCGCCGACCAGAATTGGGATTTTGCCGCGACGTTCAATTTCGTAGATTTTTTCGGTTGCGTCGCGCGCCCAATCCGCTGCCGTGTAATTGACGGAAGGCGAAACATAATCAATCAAATGATGCGGCACGCCGCGCCTCTCTTCCATTGTCGGTTTCGCGGTTGCAATTTCGATTTCTTGATAGATTTGAACCGAATCGCAATTGATGATTTCGCCGCCAATTTTGAGCGCCAGAGCGACGCCGATTTCGGTTTTGCCCGAAGCCGTCGGTCCAACGATGGCGATGACTGGTTGTTTTTGTTCCGAATTCAAAATTGAAAAATAAAACGCGCGAGCGCGAAAAGCAAAATTAGAGTCAGCAAAAAGAGTGCGCCGATAACCTGATTCCGCGAAAAACGCATTTTTGAAATATTTTCTGAATTATTACTTGAATTTTATCGGTTCGACGAGATTATTTTCCAATCAGGCTCGATTCGTAGATGTTTTTTACATCTGTTTGTGAGAGGGCGCGATTGTAGATTTGTATTTCGTCCATTTCACCGGAAAAGAAGCGCACGTTGATTCCGCCATCGTTCAAAGTCGCTCCCAGATAAACGGGAATGTTCGTATCGTAAAATGTTCCGCTTGCCTGTCGTGAGCCAATTGGCTGACCGTCTAGATAAAGAACCATTTGATTGCCGTTGTATGTTGCCGCGGCGTGATGAAATTGTCCGTCAAAAATATTTAACCTGGCAGTGTCTAAAATGAAATATCTTTCGTTGGTTTCGATCTGCCATCTTAAACCGCCGTTTATTGTTCCCAAATAATAAGAGTCGTCGTTTTCGGCGACCGGATTATTGTGATTATATTTACTGACAAGCGCTTGTTCACCTTCGGAATTGTTTGCTTTAAACCATAAAACGACTGAAATTGCTGTCGTTGGTTCAAGCGACGGATTATCCGCGATCAAAACAAAATCGTCGGTTCCATCGAAACTGAAAGCCTGATTTACTTTTCCGGCTGAAAACCTGACTCCATTTTGCAGTTTGCCGTGATTCTTTCCAAACCAATCGGCGGCGCTGTTTTCTCCCTCGTACCAGGCAACAATGCCGGAAGAGTTAGGCGATTCGCCGTTGTTATTTAGCGGCTGCAAGCTATTTTCGGAAATTACGTTTTTAGTTTGATTGGCTTGTGACGGGCTTGTCAGAAATTGGTAGATGCCAAAGCCGGTGCCAGTAATTAAAACAATCAGAATCAATGAAACAACAGCAATGCTGTGCTTGCGGGTTTGAATTTTGCCGGACTTGCGCGCAGTTTGTTTTGTTTCGTGAACAACAGTTTCGTTTGTTTCGTGAGCTTTATTTTGCGCAAATTTATTTTCGACAGTTTTTAGAGTTCCATGAAGATCTAAATTTGTTTCGGTTTGTTTCTTTAGCTGAGTTAGCGCAGCAAGGACGTCTTTTGCAGTTTGAATTCTCTGTTGGCTGTCTTTTGCCAGCATCTTGAACAAAAGTTTTTCCAGTTCTAATGGAATTTCAACATCAAAAACGCTCGGCTTCGCTGGTTCTGTCTTCAGAATTTCAGCGATCACATCGCTGTTTGTCGTGCCGATAAATGGCAATCTTCCAACGAGCATTTCATACAAACAAACGCCCAAACTCCAGATGTCCGAGCGCGCGTCAACGGCGAAACCGCGCGTTTGTTCGGGCGACATATACGCAATTGTTCCCATCACGACGCTTGGAATCGTTTCCGCGTAGTTATGCCTCGAAACCCGGCTATCAAATATGTCCAAGCTTTGCTCAGTCAGCTTCGCCAAGCCGAAATCCAAAACTTTCACCAAACCGTCTTCTCGAATCATTACGTTTTCCGGCTTAATGTCGCGGTGAATGATTCCGGCAGAATGTGACGCAATGAGCGCGGCGGCAGTTTGAGCCGCAATCTCCAAACTCTCAGCAACGGTCAGCCGTCGGCTAATCAAGCGGGCGCGCAACGTTTCACCTTTGATAAATTCCGAAACGATAAAGCGAACACCGCCGGATTCTCCAATTTCATAAATCGTAAGAATATTTGGATGATTAAGAGCCGAAGCCGCTCGCGCTTCAACCACAAAACGACGAACCCGCTCGCGGTCAGCAGCTGTTTGCGAATGCAAAACTTTAAGCGCGACTGGACGTTTTAATTCCTCATCCTCAGCGAGGAAAACTTCGCCCATCCCGCCTTCGCCGAGCCTTTTTAAAATTGTGTAGCGTCTGACTTTCTGCCCGACAACAAGCGAAGCGCCAACAATTAATTCGGCAACTTCACGGACGGCAGTTTTTTCCAGAAATTTGCTTTCAAACGAAGCCAGCAAGCTCTCGACTTCTTCGCGTAAAGCCGAATTGCCCGCGCAAGCCGCGGCTAGATAAGCGCCGCGTTTGGCGGGCGCAAGCTCCAGCGCTGTTTGAAAAATTTCTTTGACTCTTTGGTATTCTTCCCGGTTCATTAGCTTCCGTTGCGACTCAATTCTCGATGCAGCCAAGCCTTTGCCATATTCCAATCGCGTTTGACGGTTGCGGGCGAAATTTTCAGAGCTTCCGCCGTTTCCTCGATGTTTAGCCCGCTAAAATAACGTAGTTCGACAATCTTTGCTTGCTGTTCATCCAATTCAGCCAATCGGTTGAGCGCTTCGTCGAGCGCCAACAAATCAATTTCCTGTTCTTCGAGAGGAATCAGCAACGCTTCTTCGAGCGGAACATTGACAGCCTCTCTGCCGCGTTTGAGACGATTTTTGGTTTTTGCATAATCAACCAGAATCCGCCGCATCATCTCACCCGCGAGTCCGAAAAAGTGTGCCCGATTTTGCCAGTTGACATTGTGCTGTTCAACCAGCTTCAAATACGCCTCGTTGATCAGAGCGCTCGTTTGCAGCGAGTGATTGGCGCGTTCGCGGCGCAAATGGCGATGAGCTTGCCGGTGCAGCTCATCGTAGACAAGATGGAAAAGCTCGTTTTCCGCTTCCCGGTCTCCGTTGCTCCACGCTCTTAGCAGTTCGGTTAATTTTTGGGATGAAAGCGCAATTTCATTCATTAAAAAATTATTTTGAAGAAAAAGCTCAATTGCGGTGAAAGAATAAGCAGGTTGGCTAGTTCAAGTCAAACAAAATCATTGACTCGTGAGCCGATTTTCGGACGATTGTCGCGTTCAATTAATGAAGGTTTAAAAACACCCGATTCTAACAATTTTCGCAACAATCTTGACTTCAGCGATAATTTGTCGTTTTGAGACGAGTCTATCGTTTGTTTAGTTCAATAATCCGCCGTAACTTCTTCCGCTCAATTCTTTTTGCGGCAGAAAATCGCACAATTGTTAGAGCCGCAACACCAAATCAACAGGAGATTTTTATGAACAAACTAACTTACTTTCTCGTCGCAACCCTGATTTGCGTTGGCTTTACAACTAACGCTTTCGCCCAAAGAACAACCACGCTTTATCTCAACGTGACGATTGATGACTCGGTCAGCGCCGCTTCCGGAGTTCAATCGGACGACCCCGATAAATCGGATAACGTAACAACCCCGTATCAAAACGGAGTCAATTCGGTTCAAGCCGCTTTCAACAGCTACGGACATTTTGTTTTTAATTCGGGAGCTCGAAGCGTTAGTTTTATCTATTCGCTTCCGCAGGATGAAACGAATTCAGCACTCCCCGCCGATACGCAAAGCGGCGTTAAGGCGAGAACATTTCCGATCAATTCCACTGGCTATATCCCGATGCAAAAAATGGCTGCCGGAACGAGCCAGTGCCTCGGCTTAGGCTGGGAGCTTGCGGCAGGTGATATTGCTGGGTCAAAGCGCGAAATCGGTTATCACTATTTTCGCGGAGATTTAACGAATACAGCTTATGTCACGGTTACTCGTTCACAAGACGGCAGTTTCTGGACAATGGAACCTGCAAATCGCGCGACCTGCGGCGGTAACAATGATGTTTCATTCGACAACATCGCTAGAGTTCGCGACGTGAAAACCGTTAAAAACAAAACAACGGATTACGATTACGGACGTTACTTTATGCCCTTTAAACTCGTTTTGAGCGCTCGATAACAATTCCTAAGCAGAGAACTTAGACCGCAAAATTGCGGTCTAAGTTCTCGCGGATTACTAATCTTCACCTTCAGAATTAAATTATTTACTCAGGAGAATGGGAAAATGAAACACCTTCGCCCTAACTTGTTATTAACAGCCTTATAAGGGCGCTGAAGAAAACCTCTTATTTCCTGTGTGTCTTCCGCAACTTTTTGCACTAAGATTTACTCGCGCTTTCAATCAAATCGAAGAAGTTTGGAAATGAAACCGCTACTGCATCGGCGTTTTCTATTGTTGTTTCGCCTTCGGCGAGCAAGCCTGCGACAGCGAAGGACATTGCGATTCGGTGATCGCCGAAAGAATCAACCGGTGCGCCTTTCAGGTTTGATTTTTCAACCCGTAAACCGTCTTCGAACTCTTCAACGCCAGCGTCCATTCGCCGCAGATTTTCGACCACAGCGAGAATTCTGTCCGATTCTTTGACGCGCAATTCAGCCGCGTCCCTGATTTCCAACCCGTTTTCAAGCTGCGTCCCGAAAACAGCCAGGATCGGCAACTCATCAATTAAATTCGCAATAACTTCGCCCGAAAGCAGATTTCTTGAGCCGGATTTCGGCAGCTTGCCGCCTAAGATCCGCAAATCTCCGCGCGGCTCGTTTGCCGTTTCGCTGCGATTTAAAATTTCGATGCGAGCGCCGAAATTTTGTAAAACTTCGACAACTGCGTTGCGCGATGGATTTAAACCGATATTTTTTAAAATTAAATTTGAATCTTTCAAACAAGCTGCCGCAACGAGAAAAAATGCGGCTGAAGAAACATCTGACGGAACGTTTATATCTCGCGCCCCCAGTTTAGCGGCACCTGAAACACAAATCTCGCCGTTTTTGTTTTCGATTTGAGCGCCTAGCCATTGAAACATTCGCTCGGTGTGGTCGCGCGTCGGTGTTTTCTCCAGAACTTTTGTTTCGCCGTTCGAGTTTAAACCGGCAAGCAAAACACAGGATTTGATCTGTGCGCTCGCTACTGGCGGCTCGAAAGAAATAGCCCGGAGCGGATTTTTGCCGTGAATTGTGAGAGGCGCGCGCCCGTCGTTTGATTCGATTCGGGCACCCATCAGTTCAAGCGGTTGAATCACCCGCCGCATCGGGCGTTTTCGCAAAGACTCGTCGCCGGTTAAAACAGAAGTGAAATTCTGTCCCGCCAAAACGCCAGCCAAAAGCCGCATCGTCGTCCCGCTGTTGCGGCAGTCGAGCGGCTCAATGGGCGCGCTAAATCTGTTTTTGCCAACGCCGTGAACGACTATTTCAGTTCCGTTTCTTTCGATCTTGACGCCGAGTTTTTCCAGACAATCGAGCGTTGCTGCACAATCGTCGGCGGTCGAAAAATTTTCGATTTGGGTTATACCTTCCGACAAAGCGGCAAAGATGGCTGCGCGATGCGAGATTGATTTATCGCCTGGCAATGTGATTTCGCCTTCAAGGCGTTTTGCTGGTCTAATTATCATCGTTTTCGATTTTACACAAATTTGTATTTTCGGGCGCAAGCGTTCAAAATTTCGAGTAATGGTTTTGGAAACTGATTTTATCGTTATCGGCAGCGGAATTGCGGGTTTAAGAGCCGCAATCGAGCTTGCCGCAAGCGGTGCGCGCGTGACGGTTTTGACAAAAGCGCGGACGAGCGAATCGAACACCGAATACGCGCAAGGCGGAATTGCCGTTGTTTTGTCAGAAGACGACCACGCCGAGCTTCACGAAGAAGATACTTTGTACGCGGGCGCCGGTTTGTGTGACGAAGAGGCGGTTAGAATTCTGGTTTCAGACGGGACAAAGCGGATTCAAGAGCTAATTCAATGGGGAACCGAGTTTGATCGCGAAGGCGGCAAGTTGGTTTTTACGCAGGAAGCCGCGCATTCGCGCCGCCGTATCTTACACGCGCACGGCGATTCGACCGGAAAGGAAATCGTCCGCTCGCTGATTGCCCGCGCGCGGCTCGAAAGCGGTATCGTTTTTATGCCGCACGCGGCAACCGAAAATTTGATTGTCGCTGGCGGGCGGGTTCGCGGTGTGCGTTATCTCGATCCGGTTTTGCGCACTCCGCGCGAGATGTGCGCGCGCGCGGTCATTTTGGCTTCGGGCGGAGCCGGACAGCTTTATCTGCACACCACAAATCCGGATGTCGCGACGGGCGACGGAATGGCGATGGCTTATCTCGCCGGAGCGGAAATCGCCGACCTCGAGTTTGTCCAGTTTCATCCGACCGTTTTGAGTCTTGAAAATGCACCGCGTTTTTTGCTTTCCGAAGCGATGCGCGGCGAAGGCGGAGTTTTACGAAACGCAGCCGGTGAGCGTTTTATGTTCAACTACCACGAACTCGGTGAGCTTGCGCCGCGCGATGTTGTTTCGCGCTCGATTGTCGCCGAAATGCGGCGCACCGGAAGACGCACCGTTTTTTTGGATATGTCGGCACACACCGAAAATTTTTTGTCGGAACGCTTTCCCAAGATTTACGAAACCTGCCGATCTTACGGGCTGAATCTGGCGACCGATATGCTGCCGGTTTCACCTGCCGTGCATTATTTTATGGGCGGCGTACGGACGGATTTGGACGGGCGAACGACTTTGCCCGGTTTATATGCGGCGGGCGAAGTCGCCTGCACAGGAGTTCACGGCGCAAATCGGCTGGCTTCAAACTCGCTGCTCGAAGGTCTGGTTTTCGGAGCGAGAGCCGGACAAGCGGCTGTCGCCGAGTCCAATGCCCAAGACTCAAAGACCAAAGTTGAAAATCCGCAATCCGCAATCTCCGGTTCGCAATCAGGCGAGATTGCCGTTGCTGTCCGAAAGCGCGTCAAGCGTTTGATGTGGGAGCGCGTCGGAATTCGGCGCGATGCCGAGAGTTTAAAACGCGCTTTGCGCGAATTTGATCAGATTTCAGAGGCGAGTTTGGGAGCGACTTCGCGCAATTTTGTGACTGTAGCAGCCCTGATTGCCCGCGCGGCGTTGTGGCGCGAAGAATCTCGCGGCGGGCATTTTCGAATTGACTTTCCTGAACACGATGATCAACTTTTTCAGGTTCATTCAATTCAAAAGCTCGGTAGTGAACAAGTTTTATCAAGTCCCCAAATCAACTTTGGCGTCTAGTCAGGACGCCAATTTCAGCTCGCAAAGCGGCAATTTCGGCGCGGAGTACCGCAATTTCCTGCGTTCCGATAATTTCCGCTTCCTGGCTTCCGGCATCGCGCTCGATGAAAAAGCTCGCTAGAGAAGCGGTGATGTAGCCGAAAACGCAAAAACCGTAAACCGCCAGAACAAAGCAGAGAATTCGACCTTCGCCGGTTTTCGGGAAAAAATCGGAACCCATCGTCGTTAAAATCATCGCCGTCCACCAAACAGCTTCGCCGTAGGATTGAATCCCGTTTTCCGTTTCATTTTCCAGAGCGTAAATTCCCGCACCGCCCGCCAAAGTGACGATTGCAGAAAGCGCGACGATGTAAGGCAAACCGCGCCTGCCCAGACTCGCGCCGAGAGTCTTCATTCCGCGATTAAGCGACGTTAAAACTCTCACAAGCCGAAGCCCCCGCGTAACTCTAGCGGCTCGGAGTATGCCCGCAACGCGAAAGATGCGGAACACGCGCAAAGCGGGCAGCGCGAGCGCGATTGCCGTTAACCAATTCGTTTTGAGATAAGCGATTTTATGCGGAGCGAGCGTAAATTTGACGGCGAAGTCAGCAATGAAAATTATCCAAATCGTTGTGTTGAATGCATCGAGAAGCGGCGTCAACCCGTAAATTTGCTCAACAATGAAAAGAACCAGCCAGACAAAGCTTAAAACGAGCAGCGGCGTTTCCAGCCAGCTCTCCAATTGCTCAAGAATTTCCAGCCGCTCGCGGTTGATTTTACGTTTTCTGGCGTTTTCCTTTCTCTGCATCTCAAATCAAACAGGATGAACAGCAATTTTCAGGATGAAAAAGAATAAATGATCCTGAAAATCGCTGTCCATCCTGCAATTTCTGATCGCTAGTTTTCTTCGTGATTTTCCCCGTCGTAGCGCAAAACCGTTTTCTCGTCGTCAGTCACGGTTTCGAGATATACGGGACGCCCCCACAAACGATAAACGTGTTCGAGAGTTTTTTGCGCATAACGCTGGTCTAATTCCGAGCCTTCGTACAAGTGTTTGAGATAAAGTTCGCGGTTGCCGTTATAATCGCCGTCTGCAACGACGATATACGGAAAACCGAAATTCGTCATATTTGCGACAAGCGAGTCGCGCACTTTTTCCCATTTCTTTTCGGTAATCGTCCACTCTTCCTCTTCGACCAGCTCGAAAACAAACAAATCAAGTTCTTCGCATAACTCTTTGGTCAAATAATTCCGCAAAAATGAAACGTCGTTATCCATCTCGCGAACTTCGAAAATCTTTTCGCGCCCGAAACGTTTTTCCAAATCTTCAAAAATCTTGTAGCCGACATAATACGGATTTAACTGTCCGTGATGCGGGCTGACGACGCTTGAATGCAAATCCGCGAATTCGAGATGTTCGGAATCAGGCAAATCCAGCTCGCGCATAATTCTTGAATGCCAAAACGACGCCCAACCTTCATTCATAGTCTTTGTCATCATTTGCGGCACGAAGTATTCCATCTCTTCGTGAATCATCGCAATAATGTCGCGCTGCCACGGTTCTAAAATCGGCGAGTTTCTCATGATGAAATGAACGAGGTCTTTTTCGCCCAAATCTTTCGGTTTCGGGTCGTCGAACATTTCCATTATCAATTGCAGATCGTGCTGCACGGCGCGTTCGATTTCGTCTTCCGGCTCTTTTTTCGGTTCCGTTTTGTCCAGAGCAAATAAATCGTCGTAGCGACCTTCGCGTTTTTCGAGCGGTTCTTGTTTTTCGTTTCTGTTTCTGCGGCGGATGAAAAAGTTCGGGTCAATGTGTTCTTCGATTGAGAGAACCGAATCGAGAAGCTGTTCGACCTTTTTCCGCCCGTATTTAAATTCATATTCCTGCATTCGCGAGGTATGGCTCGAAACGGTGTCAACCATCCGGCGGTCGGTTTTTGAAAACCATGCGTTATTCTTAAAAAAGTCGGTGTGACCGAGAACGTGCGCGATGACGAGCTTGTTTTGCAGCAGGCTGTTGGTTTCGAGCAGAAAAGCATAGCTCGGATTGGTGTTGATAACCACTTCGTAGATTTTCGACAAACCGAAATCGTACATCGTTTTCATCCGGTGATACGCTTTTCCGAAAGTCCAGTGAGAATAACGACCGGGCAGCGCGTAAGAGCCGACTTCGTACATCACTGTCGCCGGAACAATTTCAAATTTTGTGGGAAACGGGTCTAAACCCATTTTGAGAGCGATTTCCCAAATCTGCTCCAACGCTTTTTCCAATTCTTGTACTTCTTTATCTTGCATATTTGTTCGTCGTTCATCGTTCGTGCTGAATTTAAAAGCGAACTATGAACAACTGATCTATACTTCTGTTAAATTTTTGGCGAAATTTGATTGCGCATAAAAACTACGCGGCAATCAAATGCAGCTTCGAACATATCTGTTTTTTCCTGCGCGATTTCAAAATCACAATCGGCTTCGCTTGCTATTTCAAAAAAACAATCGCGCCCCTTCATCGTGATTTCCAAATTTTTAATAGCCGCAGCGCTGCAAGCTTTGTCCAGGGCATCGGCGAGCCGCAAAATGCCGCCCAGATGCCACACGGTTTTTTTGTCCTGCTCGCTTAATTTCATAAAATCCGAATGTTTGTCTGTCGGCATTCTACCGCGATGATATCGTGCAATGTTCGCGATGACCGCGTGCGCGCTTTCGGAAAAACCCGTCAGTTCCGAGTGTTTGATGAGATAAAGCGAATGTTTGTGGTATTCGGAATGCGCGACCGCATAACCGATGTCGTGGAGCAAAGCGGCAGCCGATAAAAGCGTACGGTCGTGGCGCGACAAATCATAGCGCGGCGCAATTTTATCGAAAATCTTTTCGGCGAGCGCGGCGATTTGCAGACTGTGCCGCTCGTCGTAATTAAAACGCCGACCCACAGCGAAAACTCCGCGTAAACGGTAATCTTCCGTGTCCGGTATCGGCGGCAATTCCGCAGCTTCGATTTGGCGCAGATAGTCAATAATCACGCCTTCGCGTAGGGCGTATTCGCAAGGATTTAGATTTTTTATTCCGAGCGCACGCATCGCCGCTTCAAGAATCTGCCCGCCCGCAATCAAAATTTCCGCACGTTGCGGCGTCATCTCTGGCGCCTGTTTGCGTTTTTCCAGAGTCAATCGCGCTGCTTTTTCGTTAAATTCGACAAGATCGTTTAATGAAATTTCAGTTTCGCCCGTTTTGCCAAAGTTAATCGCGCGTCCGATTGACAGGATTGTGCCGGAAGTTCCTGTCGCCAGATTCCATTTCGCTTCATCCAGCTCCGAAATGGGACGAAGCAGTTGCGAGCGAATGAAAAGCTGCAAATCCTTCAGCTCTTTTTTGGTTGGCGGATCAGTTTTCAGAAACGCTTCGGTTAAGCCGACCGCGCCGACTTTCATCGAAAAAAGCTGTTCCGGCTCGCCGCTCCGCATTAGGCTTAGTTCGGTCGAGCCGCCGCCGATGTCAATGTTTATCAGAGATTCGACGGATTTCCCGCACAAAACCGAAACTGCAATGCCGATCAGGCGGGCTTCTTCGACCGGCGAAAGAATCTCGACGCGGACGCCGGTCATTTGTTCGATTTTTTCGATAAATTCCTGCTGATTGTCCGCCGCCCGGACCGAAGCCGTAGCGACAGCTAAAATCTTCTCAGCGCCGCGAATTTCCGCAATTTGTCGGAAACGGGCAATTGAGTTCGCGGCGCGCTCAATCGCTTTTTCGGACAAATGCCGCTCGCGGAGAGTTTCGTGACCAAGTCGAACCGCATCTTTTTCGGCGAAAAAAACGCGGAACGAATCAGACGCTGCGGCATGCGCCATAGCGAGCTTAATCGAGTTCGAGCCAATATCAATGGCGGCAATCTTTTGCGTTTTCATCCGCTAAAAAATTACACCAAACCATTGCCAATTGACAGCAAAAAATTTTAGCTTTGAAAAACGAACAAATTTATTTGGAGGCAATAATGAAAGTACGTGATGTAATGACGACTGAAGTCGGATATTGTCTAGCTGACGCTCCTGTAACGCAGGCGGCTGAAATTATGTGGCAGCGCGATTGCGGCGTTGTTCCCGTTGTGGACGAAAATCAGCGCGTGATCGGGATGATAACCGATCGTGACATCTGTTTCGCCGCCGTGACTAAAAATCGCGTGCCAAGCGAAATCAAAATCAGCGAAGTTATCAGTCAAAACGAAGTACAAACCTGTGCGCCGGGCGACGCGATCGAGATTGCATTGAAAACATTGAAACGGCACCAGCTCCGGCGTTTACCGGTTGTTAACAAAGACGGCGTTTTGGTCGGGATTCTGTCGCTCGCGGATTTAATTCGCAACGTTGGTAAAGGCAAAAACGCCGTGCCGCGCAAAAGGCTGCTCGCTGCTTTAAAAGAAATTTCTCATTTGCGCCCGATTACGTTGCATGCCGTTTCGGAAGGCGAAGAAAACGAGTCTGACGTCGCCGTTGATGAAGAAACTGATTCATTAGCAGACGAAGAAGAAACGGATGAAAACGACGAAAATGAGTCCGAAGAAGCCGACGATTCAGATGATGACGAAGATGAAGATGAGTCGGACGATGATTCAGAAGATGATGATTCCGATGACGAAGATGATTCAGACGATGATTCGGATGATAACGAAGATGATGAAGACGACGATGATGATTCCGAGGATGAAGAAGATGAAGATGGTGATGAAGAGGACTCGGACGATGATTCGGATGGAGAGGATGATAACGAAGATGAAGCTGATTCAGGTTCAGACGAACAACGGACTAATTCCGATGAGCAACAGAATGAGGAAAATCGCTGAATGAAGACTTTGTACGTTTTGCGCCACGCTAAATCGGACTGGAACGACGCTTCGCTGACTGATTTTGAACGCCCTTTAAATGAGCGCGGTTTAACAGCCGCGCGAAAAATGGGCGAATTTATGCGCGAGCGGGGAATCGAGCCGGATTTGATCGTTTCTTCGCCCGCTCGCAGAGCGCGCGAAACGGCGCAAATCGTCAAAGACGCCGCCGGATTTGAGGCGAACATTCGTTTCGAGCGGCGTATCTACGAAGCGAGCATCGGCTATTTGATTGAAATTGTTTCCGAGGTCGAAAACGATTGTCGGAAACTGTTGATCGTCGGACACAATCCCGGTTTTGAACAGCTTGTCGAGAACTTGACTGGCGAGCTTCACGCAATGCCTACAGCGGCACTCGCCGAAATAGCATTGCCGATTGAAAGCTGGAGCGAAACGATGCGAGGCGGTAAGCTGAAAAATTTGTTTAAGCCTAAGGAAATTTAAAGAAAATCATGTCAGAACCGCTGCGGTATCGGGCGGTTCTGACATGAATCAGAATAATTTTACCAACGATAACGCAGCGTTACCGAGCCGTTTATAGGCGAACCGGCTAAAATATTGTTATCGCCGTTTGATGTTTCGTAGTAGCGGCGATTGGTAATGTTTTTGAGGTTAAAGCCGATTTCGTAATGTTTCTCCGCGCGCCAGGTGAGCGAAGCGTCGAATCTTACGAAGCCGGGCAGCGTGACGAGATTATTTGCCGAAGTGAAAACTTTCGTGCGAGCAAAAGCGCCGAAACCGATGCGGAAATTGCGTGGAAGTTGGTAAGTCGCCCAGAAATTGCCGGAGCTTTGCGGCGCGAGTCCGGCGCGCCGTCCTTCGAGCGGCACGCCCGCTGACACGTTGTTTGAACGAAGAATACGCGCCGACAGCAAGGCGTAGCCTGCATAAATTTCAAGCTTTTCAATTGGCGAACCGAAAAGGGTTGCTTCAATTCCGTCGGTTCGCTGTTGTCCCACGAGCAGTAATCTGGTCGGATTTTGCGGATCGGTCGTTTTGATATTGTTGCGGTCGAGCCGGAAAACGGCGAGTGTGGCGTTGAGGCGGGTTTTGGGAATTGCCGCTTTGATTCCGGTTTCATAATTTTGCGTGGTTTCGGGTTCAAGTTCGGCGTTGTTTGCAGCGAGCGAAAGATTTTCGCCCGAAGGCTGAAACGAGCGAGTCCAAGAAGCGTAAAGCGACAGCCAATCCTGCGGCTGATAAACCAAACCGGCGCGTGGACTCCATTGTTTGTCGGTTCGCTTCAAATCAATCGAATTCGGGCGCAAATCATCGAGCTTCTGGACAAAACGGTCGTAACGAGCGCCGACAAGAGCTTTCCATTGGCGCGAAAAATTAATCTGGTCCTGAAAATAGACGCCGAAAACTCTGCCCGCGAAATCGTTGTAATTCGACGGTGCAGCTCTTGTCACAAGCGGCGTCAAAATAGGATTAAAAAGCGTGACATACGAATTTCTCAAAAACTGTGGTGCGGTTTCGTAGTCAAAACGGATTGTGTTTTTGTCCTGTGTGCCCAATTCGACGCCTGCTAAAAACGTGTGCTGCCAACTGAAGGCGCGAACAATTCCGACTGTTTCGGTCTGATTAAAATAATTGTTTTGTTTTGAGCTGCTCGTGTAATGAGTGCGCGAAACTCGCAAGCGGCTGTCGGAAATATCAACGCTCGCCGGAACGTTTGAGGAACAAGTGCCGGTCGCCGAATTAAAAAGACAAACTCCGCTCGGAACCGTATTGTAAAAATCGCTCGCATATCCAGTGTGCCGGAAAACGTTGCGGACGAGCCAGAAATCCGAAAAACGATGCTCGAAACGAACGGCTTGCGACGTGACACGATGTCGCAATTCGTCAAACTCAGGAGCGCCGTAATAAGTCGCAATCGGAACGACTAGCGCTTGCCCGCGAAAAGAGGGAATTCCCCTATCCGGCAACCGCTGGTCGTTTAAATATTCAAATTGAACCGTTACATCGGTGTTTTCCAATGGTCGCCAAGCGAGCGACGGCGCAATGTTGTAGCGGTCGAGAAAATAAAAATGACGAAAACTGCCGCTCTTCTCATAAGCTCCGACGAGTCGAAACGCGAGCTTATCGCCAAAAATCGGCTGACCGTAATCAACAGAGCCGCGTTTCAAGCCGTAAGAACCGAACGAAAATTCCGCGCCGCCGACTTTATTCGAAAAACTCGGCTGTTTCGTTACGCGGTTAATCAAGCCGCCCGACGAGCCGCGTCCGAAAAGAACCGCCGCCGGACCTTTGACTACTTCAAGCCGCTCGACGTTAGCCAAATCGCGGTAATACGGCGCATCGTCGCGCACGCCGTCAATGAATTGATCGCCGAGTGCGGTAAAGCCGCGAATAAAAAACTGGTCGCGGCGCCCTTCGCCCTGCGCAACAGTGACAGCAGTTACGTTGTAAAGCGCGTCCTGCATCGAGCGCGCGTTTTGCGATTCGAGCAGTTTTTGACCGATAACTTCGACCGATTGCGGCAAATCGCGTAAAGGAGTCGCCGTTTTCGTCACCGTTTGGCTTTCGATCTCGGCAAATTCCGAATTCGAAGTAACCGTCACGCTCGCTTCGGGCGTTTTCGGCTCTAAAAATATCTCGAGCGTTTGCGACTCGCCGATATTCAAATCTCTCGCCGCTTCGTTCATCCCATCTTTTCTTACAATTAGGGAATAAACGCCTGAGGGAACTTCAAAACGAAATTCGCCCAATTCATTTGTTTTTGTTTCGGCAACGATTTTTTTCGCGGCATTCAGAAGCCGTGCTTCAGCGCGCCCGACGACCGCGCCGTTGCGGTCCTTGACCGTTCCGTCAATCGTAAAAACATTTTGCGCAAAAACGGGAATTGCAAAAACGAGGGAAATAAGAACGAAAGCGAAGAAAATTCTGAATCGAAAACTGTTGATCACTTTTGAATCCTTTCGGCGAAAATGAAAATGAATTTTAATTTCATTAAGAATTTTAGAAAATATCTCATTGTGAGGGCGGATGTCAACTTGGAATTTTTGTTCTGCGGCGAATCGTATTTTGAAAGGGAGCCGGGATTTTGCTTTAATTTCGCATCTGTTTATGCGATATTTGCGAATGGGATTTGAACAACAACGGGACGAAAAACGTAAATCAATTGCCTGATTTAGGCGACAAAAAGGAGAAATTTTAAAATGGGAATATTTGACAAAGTAACGGATTTTGCCCGCAGCCAGTTTATCGAAGTCATCGAATGGCTCGACAACACGCAGGACACGCTTGTGCATCGTTTTCCGGTGCAGGGACAGGAAATCAAAAACGGCGCGCAGCTTATAGTGCGCGAATCGCAAGCCGCCGTGTTTGTTTATCAAGGACAGGCAGCGGACACTTTCGGTCCCGGTCGCTACACGATTGACGGCGGCAACACCCCGATTTTAACTAAGCTCGGCGCGTGGTCGCACGGTTTTAACTCGCCGTTTAAATCCGAAGTTTATTTCGTCAACACCAAGCAATTCACCGACAAAAAATGGGGAACGGCAAACCCGATTATGATGCGCGATGCGGATTTCGGAATGGTGCGTCTGCGCGCTTTTGGAACATACAGCTTGCGCGTCGCTGACCCGCAAACTTTTATCAAGGAAATCGCCGGAACCAACGCGCATTTTCAGACCGAAGACATCGAAGGTCAATTAAAACGCGCCATCGTCAGCGGATTTTCCGATGCGCTTGGCGAGTTGAAAATTCCCGCTCTCGACCTTGCTGCGCAATACGAAGAATTAGGCGGCGCACTTAGGACAAAAATCAACGAAGATTTCCGCACGTTCGGTCTTGAAGTAACCAAGTTTTACATTGAAAACATCAGCTTGCCGGAAGAAGTCGAAAAAGCCCTCGACAAACGCACTTCGATGGGAGCGCTCGGAGATGCCAATCGTTATATGCAGTTTCAGGCAGCCGACGCGATGCGCGATGCCGCGAGAAACGAAGGAGGCGGGGCAGGTTTGGGCGCTGGTTTGGGCGCTGGCTTTGCAATCGGCGGTCAAATGGCAAATGCTTTCGGTCAGGGTCAACAAGGCAATCAAGGTCAGGGACAGCAGCAACAGCAAACTCAGACTGTTCCGTGCCCGAACTGCGGTAAACCGAATGCACCAGGCTTAAGATTCTGCGGCGAATGCGGCTCGAAAATGGAAGCGGCAAAAATTCCGTGCGTGGCTTGCGGGGCGGAACTGCGCGAAGGCGCGAAATTCTGTTCCGAATGCGGTACAAAGCAGGAAAAACAAAAATGCGCCAATTGCCAGTCTGAGCTAAATCCTGGCGCAAAATTCTGTAACGAATGCGGAACTAAAGTGGAAGCTACGACATAAAATAAAATAAAGCGAAACAAAAAAGCACTGGCTCAGAAACGAGCCAGTGCTTTTTTTGTTTGGCTCACAGAGTTTATTTTTTCAAATCCCTGTCTGCAAATGTTATTCTGCTGATACTCAATTACGGATCAAGGGGCTTATGTGTTAAAGAATTTTTCAAAACCGCGCCGCGTCGTCATCACCGGAATCGGTTGTGTGACTCCCATCGGAATCGGGCGCAAAGCTTTTTGGGAATCTCTCAAATCCGGAAAAAGCGGCGTCAAGCGAATTTCGAGCTTTGACATTTCCGATTTCAAAGTGCAAATTGCCGCTGAGATTGCGGATTTTGATTGGGAAGCAGAACTCAACCCAAAAGACCGCAAACACGTTCCGCGCACGGTTCCGCTTGCTCTGCGCGCCGCACGCGAGGCTTTGGACGACGCGAAATTGCAGCCCAATGATTTGCAGCTTGAAGAACGGCAGAATTTTGGCGTAATTCTCGGCACAGGCGGCGGCGGACTGGCTTTTACCGAACGACAATACGGCTACTGGTACACGGGCGAGGAACAAAAAGCGAGCGTTTATACGATTCCCGCCTCGACTCACGGCGGTCTTTCTAGCGAGCTTTCAATGGCTTTCGGCTTGCGCGGGTTGTCGCACGTTATTTCCACGGGCTGTACAAGCTCGACCGATGCAGTTTTTTATGCGGCTCAGCACATCGCACTTGGGCGTCAAAACAAAATGCTCGTTGGCGGAGTTGATGCACCGATTGCGCCGGGAATTGTTCGCGGTTTTGAATTGATGACTGTTTTGACCGACAAATGGAATGATGCACCGGAACAAGCTTCACGTCCTTTTTCAAAAAATCGTTCGGGAATGGTTTTGGGCGAAGGCGCTTGGATTTACGTTTTGGAAGATCTGGAAAGCGCTTTGAAACGAGGCGCAAGAATTTTCGGTGAAATCACAGGCTACGGTGCGACTTGCGACGCTTATCACAGAGTTCGTCTGGCGGAAGACGGTAACGAGCCTGCAAGAGCGATGAAACTGGCTCTTGCAGACGCCGGGCGACGTGCGGAAGAAGTTGACTATGTCAATCTGCACGGAACTTCGACTGTGCTAAACGACCGTATTGAAACGCAAGCCATCAAATTAGCGTTTGGCAAACACGCCTATAAAATGCCGATGTCGGCAACAAAATCACAGGTCGGGCATCCGCAAGGCGCATCGGGCGCGGCAGGCATTGGCGCGGCTTTGCTGGCTCTAAATGAAAACATCATCGCACCGACAATCAATCTGGACGAGCCCGATTCGGCGTGCGATTTGGATTACACGCCGAATCGGGCAAAAGAAAAAGCCGTGCGAGTTGCTTTGTGCAACTGCATCGGCTTTGGCTCGAAAAACTCGGCTTTGGTTATCGAGAAAAGTAAAATTTAGAAAACCTTATTTATTTGCCGGAGACAAAATTTTCAAGGTCTTTGGCGAATTTTTCAGGTTGCTCCCAATGCGGTGAATGTCCGGTGCCGGGATAAACTTTCAAAACCGAATTGGCGATTCTCGCTTTCAGCAAATCCTGTTCTTGACGGAGAAAAACCGTTTCCTTGTCGCCCCAAAAAATAAGCGTCGGCACTTTGATTTGGTCAAGTTTCGTTTTGTAATCACCTGACAACATTCCCTTCATCGTTTCGCGCCAAACGCGAGCCGGCAATTTCATGCTTTGGGCAATTACGCTGTTGAGGAATTCTGACGGCAAAGACGGAGAACTTGTGCTGATTTGAAAATCACGGACAAAATCACCCGGCACCGTGTCTTTAAATTCGTTAACCGCTTTTTGCAATTCCAAAACAACATCGTTGCGAACAGTAGTTGCGGAACCGATGAGGACGAGCTTTTCGACTCGTTTCGGCGCTGCGAGCGCGACTCCTTGCGCGACGAAGCTACCCATCGAATGACCGACAACGATTGCTCGTTTGATGTTTTTTGCGTCCATAAATGCGACAACATCGGCGGCGAAGTTGTCGAACTTATATCCGTTTTTCGGTCGCTCAGAATCACCGTGACCGCGTTGATCGAGAGCAAAAACGTGATATTTCGGGTTAAGAAGCGGCAAAATCCGGCTGTACGAAAACGATGAGTCGCTGTACCCGTGGAGCAAAATTATTGTTTGCCCGTTTGGATCGCCCTGTTCGGCATAACGCAGCCGGACGTCGGTTTTTAATTTCACATCCGAAAAGGTAAGCTTCGGTGCGCTGTGTTCGCC
Organism: Acidobacteriota bacterium; assembly: GCA_030863175.1. GTDB lineage: Bacteria > Acidobacteriota > Blastocatellia > Pyrinomonadales > Pyrinomonadaceae > JALZCH01. Next base: position 83,061 of record JALZCH010000088.1, read on the forward strand.
GTAATTTGTCGTGTCGGATGCATTGTGCGAAGTTTTGACGATTTGAACCGTTGAAGCCGAATTTGAAACATCATCCGATTTGACGGCGTTTTCGTTTGTGTTCGGCTCGCCCGCCAAGTTTTCGACGCGCAATTTGGTGTCCGAATTTTCCCAAGCCCTTTCAAATTCGCTTTGTACAAAACGTGCCGCCGAATCTTTTTTCTGGCGTTTCAGGCTTTCGTGCAGTCCGAAAAGCGCGCGCCCGTTTCGCGGGTGTATTTCGATTTCTTCACGAAAAATTTGTTCGGCTGCAGCGCTGTCGCCGCTGAGCAGAAGCGCTCCGCCGAGCCATTCGCGGATGGGCAAATCCCAATCGGGCGGTTCGTTGTAGCCAACCGCTTTTTCGGCTTCAACTGCTTTGCGAAGCTGTTCGATTGCTTTTGTTTTGTCGCCCTTGGCGAGCAGAATTTGTCCGGCAAGTAGATTTTCGCCGACTTTTAAAACGTCTCGCGCGGCGCTATTGCCGAAAGGAGTATCAGCAGGAACGACTTGAATCAAGCTTTGCAGCGATTTTAACTCGGTTTCTGCTTTTGCAGTTTGTTTGATTCCGGCAAAAGCCATTCCGCGACCGAAATGCCAGAAAGCTGTGGTTATTTTCAAATTTTCATCCGGTTTCGGCGCTTTGAGCATTTCGTCCCATTTTTGAAAACGAACGAGCGCAACAGTCGTGTACGGCATAAAAAATTCGAGCATAGGCATCGCTTTCAAATGCGGTTTGACGTTTGATTCAAGCTCCTGGGCGGTTTTTAAAGCGTCAGCAAAACGCCCGTTCATCGCGTGCGCCGCAGCAAGAAAATGGATGTTGTGGTTGTAATACATCATCGGATACGCGCCCTGCGCGCCCGTGCGTTCGAGATATTTGCGGTCAGCAACAATCGCGTCGGCATTCGATGTGGCGGCTTCGACGTAATCGCCGGTGCGAATGTAGATGTGTGACGGCATATGAACGAGATGCCCGGCGGCGGGCGCTAATTTCCCAAGCCGTGCCGCGCTCGCTAATCCGCGTTCGGGATTTTTTGACGCCTCAATGGCGTGAATGTAGTAATGATTTGCGCCCGTGTGCTTCGGATTGCGTTTGAGAACGCTTTCCAGAACCGCAACGATTTCGAGCGTCCCTTCGGCTGGTTTCCCGTCCGGCGTCCACAATTTCCAGGGACGCAGATTCATCATACTTTCGGCATAAAGCGTAGCCGCGTCTAAATCATCCGGATACTTTTTGACCAATTCAGCCATTGCAGCTTTGTAGTTGGCGGCGAGCTTTTGTTGGTCGGCTTTCGGATCGCTTGAATAGCGTTTCGACAAAGCCTCAATGTAAGCGCGTTCGTGTTCCGATGCTTTTGGCGCAAGCTGAATCGCTTTTTGCAAATTAGCAAACGCTTCTTTTAATTGCGCCGGATCGGCTTGCAAATTGTAGTTTGAGCCGAGCGCGAGCGCTGCTCCCCAATAAGCCATTGCCAGGTTCGGATCAAGCTTGGCGGCTCGTTTGAACGACAAAATAGCTTCGTCGTGATTGAAGCCGTAGAGCAAAGCCAAACCTTGATTAAAAAACTTTTGCGCTTCCGGATTTTCGGTTGAAACCGGATGATTAACGTCGCCCATTCCAGGCAGCAGAGTCGCTTGCCTTTGGGCGGGTTGATGATTTCCGTGTTGACCGTAAACGGTTAATGAAAAGAAAAGCAAAAATAACGGTAATATGTATCTCATTTGAAATCTCCTTTTCTGTTTTTCTAACGTCCGTAAAAATCGGGCGTAGAAAGCGATGTTCAAATTATGAGAAACTTACGAAGAAAAATATTTAAGCCGGAATGAAATTTATTTGAGTTTTTTCTGAAAAAGTTATGAAAGAAAATTTTTGATATTGTCGCCCATGGTGACAAGTCGTGCGAATTGCTCAGAGCAATTC
>JALZCH010000090.1 GCA_030863175.1 Acidobacteriota bacterium
GGTTATGGCGGCGGTGGTGGCGGTCGCGGTGGCAATCGTGGCGGCGGTGGTGGCGGCAATCGCGGCGGTGGATACGGCGGTGGCGGTTCGCGCTGGTAAGATTTCAAATAATTTAACAGTAATAACCAAGGCGGCTTTGGCGATCAAATATGCCGAAGCCGCTTTTTTATTTCAGAAAACAACATTTTCGGTCGCGTTTGAAGCGACGAGTTAAACAAAGAGAAAAGAGTCAAATATGGAAAAAGAAACTTTTACAATCGGTCAATTGGTCAGCAAGAATTGTTTGAAATGCGGTGATGAACAAAGCCACACCGTCGCCTCAGTAACCAAAAAAGGTCAGATTTCAAAAGTTATCTGCTCGGTTTGCGCGGTCCTTAGTTCCTTTAAATTATCCGCTAAAGCTTTGGACGCAGATGCCACGCCGAAAACAGGAACGCCTTATGACCGCACGCGCACATATCGCAAAGGTCAAACGATGATGCATTCTTCTTTCGGCTATGGCGAAGTGATGAGCGTTATTGAGCCGCAAAAAATTGATGTCAAGTTTTCCGGCGGACTTCGCCGTTTGATTCACTCTCAAAATTAAGTAGAGCAATTCTGTAACAAATCGAATTTGTTTTGTTAACACTTAGCAGAAACAAGCCGTCCTTTTATCGGTAAAGGAGGAAAATGTTTTGAAAAAAACTTTTCACACGGTTTTGTTTCTGCTTTTAGTTGGCGCGTTAACGATCTTTGCTCAAAACAGCAGAGCCATTTTACAAGCGCAGCTTGAATTTATACTCGAAAGGACGATGCTCGAAAACCGGATTCTCGGTCTCACCATCGTCGTCGTACAAAACGGCAGAGTAATTGATGTCGAAGGTTTCGGCACGGTGAAACCTGACAACAAACAACCGATTACTAACCCCATCCATTTTCACCCCTGCTTCAATAACAAAGCTCTTTACCACATCGGCGATTATGACGCTCGTTGAATCTATTTGCATTTGCAGCTAAAGCTTTGCGCTTTTAAATCAACAGTAAAATCTCTTGTTGAAGAACTACTTTTTAAAGATTTGAGAGAACGAAATTTTGTTTACTTTTATAAATTCTAAGAGTAAATTTCGATTTGAAGGATTCAGGTCGGATGAAAAGGATTTTATTTAACTTATCAATTGCTTCACTAGCTTTTTTATTCGGTGTTTTTGTTCAGAATCTGACAAAATCTGAACTCAAACCAGCTGCGCCAATTACCATTGTTGACCGAAATATTAAAACTGAAATTCCGAGAACTGAAATTAAGGAAACTTCGCTTAGCGGAGTAAATCAGTCTAACGGTGAATTTCTCGATGAAGATTCGGGCGGATGGTATATGGTGGATGACTTTAAGGGGATGAGAGAAGTTTGGACAATTCTCCTTACAAGAGACGATGAAAAGGAAAAGAATGGGAAACCTGCCTAGTTGGCAATGATTTTAACCGACAATGAAGACGACGATTTTCGTTCAATTTCAATTAAAACCGCCAATAACCGATTAAGATTTAAAACTAATAAAGTCAAAAACATCGAATATAAATTCGACGGCGTGTTTTTTAAAGGCAGGAAAGCAGGAAAGGACGGCGAAAAGATATTAAAAGGAACTTTGCGAAAGTTTGTTAAAGGAAAACAAGTCGCCGCGATCAAAGCAGATTTTGAATATTACGAGCCTCAATGCTTTCACTAAAAATTCTTTTCTCCAAATGAAATTTATTCCTGCTCCGAAATCTGCTCTGCCGGTTGCTTCACCTTTTGAAGAATATCAATCCGCAGCTTCAGCCAATCCATCCCTTTCGGGGTGTTGTAATCGTGAGCTGAAAAATAAGCCGTGACGGTTCCGGCGCGAAGGGCGAAGCGGGCTTCACGCTTTTGATACGTGACGCGAAAGCCTTTTGTTTTGCCAACTTCGATGAGATCACGCGTAATTCCTTTCGCCTGACGCTCTGCTTCTTCAGCCCATTCTGATGCCATAATTTTGTCCTTTTCCGAAAATTATACGGCAAGCTCGCCAATTAACAATCAAGAAATTCGCAAACGGCTGCGGCAAATTTTTCGTGTGATTGATAAATTACGCCGTGCGTTCCGGCTGGGATTGTCAGGGCTTTTCCGTTTGGCAGCAAATCGGTCATCGTTTCAACCCAACTTTGCGGGACAACTGTGTCGCGCTCTCCGCGTAAAACGAGCGTCGGCGCTTGAATGTGCGGCAATTTTTCCTCGATTTTATCTGAGAGCGAATATTTGAGCGTGAGAATTTCGCGCCGCGTGCCGAATTTAAAATAGCTGTGCAATGCAATGAAAACGAGCGAGAGCGGTTCACGCGGCGCGTTAAGCAAAAAGCGCCAGAATTGACGAAAGAAATTGCGTTTTCCCTTTTCAAAAGTGGTTGAGGCAAGAACTACTTTTTCGACCATTTCGGGGTGACGCACCGCAAATTCAGCAGCAATCTGCCCACCGAGCGAATGCCCGACGATGCTTGCCCGCTCGATATTTTGGGTTGTCATCCAATCCGCTAAAAACTCCGCCAATTCGGGAACGTTAAAAACGTGCCAAGGCTTTGAGCTGTCGCCCCAACCAGGGAAATCCGGCGCGAAAACTTCGCGGCTTTTTGAAAGTTCTCGCATCACCGGAACCAGATAACGATTTGAAATTCCCAGACCTTGAATCAGAATAATCGGCGTTTTTTCGGCAAAAAGCGGATTTCGCGCTTCGAGCGAATGAATCCGCAAATCGTTGACTTTCGTCCAGATTCTTTCAATCTTTTCGTTCTGTAATTGCAATTTATTTTTCGCTTTCGACTGTTTCCCGCAATTCGCGGAAAAGTTTGGCGAGATCGCCCGCTTGATAATGCGCGTTTAAACCGCTCGGATTCGGCAAAACCCAGATTCGCGTTTCCCCGATTTGTTCGGTTTGCAGCCCTAAAACGGCTTTCGGACTGTCGAAAGCGATTCGATAAGTTGTAATTCCCAGAACGGCTAAAAATTTCGGTTGAAACTGCAAAACTTTTGCCCGCAACTTCGCGCCGCCCGCTTTGATTTCTTCGTTTGAAAGTTCATCAGCGCGCGCCGTCGTACGTTCACAAATGTTGGTGATTCCGTAACCGTTTTTTAAAAGCTCGTTTTGTTCGTGCGGCGCGAGCAATCGCTCGGAAAATCCGGCGGCGTACAGAGTTTTCCAGAAACGATTGCCCGGTCGCGCAAAATGGTGTCCGGTTGCTCCGGAATATAGTCCGGGATTGATGCCGCAGAACAAAACTTTCAAATCCGGTGCGATAACATCCGAAATTGTTTTTTCTACGGCTGCAAACAAATCCTGTTTGGTCGGTTTTGTCGTCACGCGCTTTGAAATGCTTCCAGATATTTTAAGCCTGAACCGGTATTAAAAATGACAATTCGCTCGTCGTTTCCCACTTCGCCTTGCTCAATCATTTTTTTCAATGCCGAAAGGCATGCGCCGCCTTCGGGAGCGGCAAAAATTCCGGTCGCAGCTCCTATTTCCCGAACATCGGCGACTAATTCTTCATCCGTGACGGCGACCGCAGTTCCGCCGCTTTTTCGCAAAATGTCCAGCAGAATAAAATCGCCGATGGCTTTCGGAACGCGCAAACCCGATGCGACCGTGTGGGCGTTTTCGATTTCGGCACCGGTGTTTAATCCTTCGTGAAATGCGCGGACAATCGGCGGGCAGCCGAGCGATTGAACCGTAATCATTCGCGGGCGTTTATCGGAAATCCAGCCCATTTTTTCCATTTCGTCAAACGCTTTCCACATTCCGACCAAGCCGGTTCCGCCGCCCGTGGGATACAAAACGACATCGGGCAATTCCCAATTCATTTGTTCCGCGAGTTCATAGCCCATCGTTTTTTTGCCTTCGACTCGGTAGGGCTCTTTCAAAGTGGAAACATCAAACCAGCCTTCACGCTCTTTGCGTTCGGCGACGATCTTTCCGCAATCAGTTATCAATCCGTCAACGAGCGTGACATTTGCGCCAAGTTGTTCGCATTCGATGACGCAGGCGCGCGGCGTGTCTTTCGGGACGAACAAATACGCTTCCATTCCGGCTTTTGCCGCGTAAGCCGCGAGCGCACCAGCAGCATTTCCAGCCGACGGCGCGGCGACTTTCGTCACGCCCAATTCTTTCGCCATCGAAACCGCCGCACTCATTCCGCGAGCTTTGAATGAAGCCGTCGGATTTAAAGATTCATCTTTGATGTAAAGATTCGACAAGCCAAGTTTTCCGCCCAACCGCTCGGTTTTATGCAGCGGCGTCAAGCCTTCGCCCAGACTGACAATGTTTTCGTCTGATTCGACCGGCAAAACTTCTCGGTAACGCCAGAGCGAAGCAACGCGGCTTTTTAAAGATTCTCTGGTTAAAGTTCGAGCGGCTTGCCCTAGATCGTAATTGACGAGCAAAGGTTTTCCGCAGGCGGCGCAGAGATTATAAAGCTTATTCGGCTCATAAGTTTCGGCGCAGTTCGAGCAATAAAGATTGGTTACGTTCATAATTTATTGACTGCTATTCTAATTGGAGCGTAAGATGCTGGCAACGCGCTTTCCCGGAAAAGGAGAACAAATTATGAATTTTCGCAGATTTATCATCGTCGCGTTGATGGCTTTTTCCAGTCTTCCGGTTTTGGCTCAATCTCAAAATCGCTCCGCAGTCTGGAAAGAAATAGAATCTCTCCGTGAACAAATTAAAGCGCGTGAAAACGTTTTGCTCGATCCGGCGGCTGAGGACCGCGCGACTTACGCTGAATTTTTGCAGCAGCCCGATACAGGTTTGATTCGCTTGATGCCGCGCGAAAAATACGACAATAAATTAACTACGCGCGGCGGCGGAGCTTATTATTCTTTCAGCCGCTTAACGCATGAATACGGTTACGGCTCAGACATTTCGCTCGAACAGGGCGATTTATCGGTCGGATTTGCCGGAGCCGATTATGGAATGATTGCAAAGCTCGGAGATGTTCGGATTGAAGATGTCACTCTTGAAAATCCGATTGTCCGGCAACTGGCTCAACACAAACCGCCGACAACTGAACCCGAAGCCCGCGTTGAATATCGCAAAATCAGCGAAGATTCAATGAAAAAAGACGCCGTTTTCAAAAGACGAATGACAGCAATCGCGGGAAATACTTACGTTCTTCGCTCAATTAATTACGGCACTTCCGATGTGCTGGTTGCGTTTGAAATTATCCGTCAGGACAATGATGATAGTTTAATTCTGGCTTGGAAAATGTTGAAAAAATATCCGACTCCGCGATTGGAGCGATAGAAACTCGGTTTCATTTTCAAAATAGAAGTCGTGCGAATTGCTCTGAGCAATTC
>JALZCH010000097.1 GCA_030863175.1 Acidobacteriota bacterium
CACTCAATGAGTGCGCGCCTTCTGCATTTTTATTTTCGATAAATCGTCACTACTTTTCGGCTTGCGTAAAGAGGCAGGCGGTTTGAAATCAGAAATGCCTGTCCGGCTGTTTTATTTTTCAGATTCGCGTCGAAATAGGCAAGCGTATAAGAAGCCAGCCATTGCGAAAATTGTGGAAATTTGGTGTTTTCCAGATTGAAGGTGGCGTGTATCGTAGCCGGATGATTGATATAAAGCTGATATTTTTTACCGGGCGGCATTGAACGAAAAGCGACGAGGCGCGAAGGCGGGTCTTCGCCTTTGGTTGAATCGCTTAATCCGGTGGCGGTCAAAACGGGGCGGAAAATCTCTCTCCATGAATCGGTCTTTAAACCTGCATAATCAGGTCCTTGCGGCGACAAGGCTAGAAAAACTTTCGGCAGCGCACTGGCAAAACTTACATCGTTAAAAGCATTTGTGAGGCGAAATCTCGCGCCGGCTAACGCCATTGCAGTCAGCGAACCGCCAGACCATCCGGCAACAGCAATATTATTTCGGTCAATTCGGTTGCTAAGTACAGGGAAACTTTGCTCAAGCGTGTCCAATGCGCCTAAAACCACATTCGCGTCTCGCGCCTGATTGACCGCAATCATCGGCAAATTCAAACATTCGTCCTGGTTTGCCGCAGCAAATTCCAGACACCGAGCCGCACGTTCAGCCGAAGTCCAGGGGCGGTGGCTCATATGTACGACAATATATCCGGCTCTGGCTAAAGTCCTGCCCCACGTTTCATTCAATTCTCTTCCATTCTCGTTCGCGTTGCCGCCGTGCGACCAGAGAATAAAGGGCAACCTGCCTGTCGTTCCCCTCGGAAAGCGAATCCGAATCGGAACGTCGCGATGGTGCTGATTCAAAACAACAGTATCTATAAAACAGACGTTATTGTCACAGTCGTTATAACTTTCCGCCGGTTTGTAAAGAAAAGGGCTGTCAATAATAGTAACCTGACCCAAAGCTGTGGAAGGAATCATTAAAAGGACGAACAGGAACGCAAACAACCAACTTTTTTTCATAGAAATTGGACTCAGGAAAAAAGCGAGATCCTTTCGAATCCTGCTTTTCAGTTTTAATTATTTAGTAAAAACCATCGGTATCGGAACGTCCGAGGCAACTCCGAACTGTACGGCATTAAAGCCGGAAGTGGAGCCTTGCACGTACCAATTTCCGCCGCGATAAACTGCCGCGTCATCTGCTCCGTCACCGTCGTAATCGCCCGGAACCGGCGTATCGGTTGGTAAACCGAAATTAACTGCCTGAAGCTGTCCGTTGGTCGAGCGGCGAATGTACCAATTTCCGGCACGGAATACGGCAAAATCCGCTTTGTTATCATTGTCGTAATCCGCCGGTACGAGTCGGTCGTCGATGAATCCCCACGGCATAGCCGTAAATCCGGCGGTTGATTGCTGGACGTACCAGGTCGCGTTTGACGGACGAAAAACGGCGAAATCGGTTTTGCCGTCGCCGTCATAATCTTCGGCAACCGGCTTGTCGCCATTTGTTCCGAATTGCGAGGCGATGATCGCTCCGCCACCTGCAGGCTGAACATACCAAGTCCCGTTTGACGGGCGGAAAACTCCGATGTCGTCGCGATTGTCGCCGTTGTAATCGCCAATCGCCGAGATGTCGCCCTGCGTTCCCCAAACGGTTGCGTCAAATGTGTTATTCCGGCTGTTGAGGACGTAGAAATGGAGCGCGCCGTTGACGGTTCGCATAACGGCGGCGTCCGTCTTGTCGTCGCCGTCAAAATCGCCGGCGAGCGGCTGGTCGCCGGCTTGTCCGAATTGCCGACCGGCGGCTCCGGTTTGGCTGCGCAGCTCATACCAAGCGCCGTCCCGGAAAACTGCGCGGTCGGTTTTGCCGTCACCGTCATAATCTGCGCGCGAATTGCGCGGAACGGCAGTCGTGCCGCAGATATACCCGTCCTGCAATTTGCCGTCGGTAATTTGTAAATCGTCAATTCCTGTCCCGGTACCGCCCACGGCACCGTCAGCTATCGTCCGCCAGCGCAGCCCGATTGTTTGATTGTTCGCGGACGCCGGAAGATTGAGAACCACATCAACAAAACCGTTTGAGATGCCCGTCCATGCCAGACGATCTGTCAATTCGTGAGCAGAATCGAACGCGAATTTCTGATTGTAGCCGCCTGAGACGAACGAACCGCCCGCGGCTAGAATATCCTGCCATTCGCCCGCACCGATCTTGATTTCGAAAACCGTGCCGTCGTAACCGGGTTCAGTGTTGTAATTTAATTTAAAACGAAGCTGCGATGCAGCCGATTCGACACGCGCCTGAGTCGAAACATCAGCCAAACCGCCGCTCGCCGGATCAGGTGCGAACAAAGAATTCGGCTGACTGTTTGCGCCATCGCCAGTTGTCACCCAGCCTGTTGTGTAAGCACCGCTTTGCTGCTTTTCCCAACCGGCTGGCAAAGCCGGAACTGACGCGGAATCGAAATTTTGCCCAGTCGCGGCGAATGCCGGAGCACCAATGCGAATCATGCGAGTTTCGGCGCGATTGCCCCGGCTGCTGCTGATGTTAAAAGTTAAAGTTAGGAGGCTGCCGCATTGGGCGTTTGCCGGAACGGTAAAACTGATTTGTCGCGCAACCGTTTGAGCGTTGGCAATATCTCCGTAAGCGGCGTTGCCGCCGCCGGTGATTTGCAGGTTGACGTTTGTAATCGTTTCGCCCGCGTTGTTCGAAAGCGGAATGTTGAAAACAAGTTGCTCGCCCGGTTCAGCATAGCCGTTGTTGTTGCCTGCGGCGTCACTAAAAGTAAAATTCGGCGTCTGCACGACGTTCGGCAGATCGAAGGCTTCGGCTACGCGCGTCGTATTGGCTCCAGTTCCGGCGTTTAAAACCTGGGCGGAAAAGCCCATTCCGCGAGCGGCAAATCCAGCCCAAACGTCAATCACATCAGCCCCCGAACCGCTTGCCTGCGCTGCAGCGACGATGGCGTCGCGCGCCTGCAAGAACGTCGGGTTAAGCGGCGAGAGCTTCATTCCGTCGGTGACGAGCTGCAAAATCCGGCGATTTCCCGCCGCGTGTCCGAGTCTTTGAATCAATTTGCCGCGCACTTCCCATAAAGCGCTCGACCAAATCTCGCCTGCGGCGTGAACCTGATCAAATGCCACAGCGTTGGTTTGTCCCGGATAAGCTCCGTCGTTGATGTTGGCTTGCGTCGAATCAATGTCGGCGAATGTCATCGGGTTAAACGGGCGATTGTTTGCGCCGCCCGTCGCCGAGAGAATCGCTTTGGGCAAACGCCGGACACCGTAATAATAATTGTGCGGAAGTGTCGGACGATAAAGCGTGTAACCGCCGCTCGGATAAACTCCGTTGAGCGGATCTGTCGGCTCGCTCAACAAACAGTGCGCGTAAAAATCTCCCCAACCTTCGCCCATCGAGCGCGACATATTTGTCGTTAAGCCCAAAGAATTGCCGTGTAGACGATTCGACAAACCGTGTGTTAACTCGTGAATCACAATGTCGGCGTCCAGATCGCCGTCGCGGTTTGGGGTCGTTCGCGTCCAGATGTACATCTGCATCCGTCCGCGAGTGCCGTCCGCGGGAGTGAAGAAATTGGCGTTGTTTGTGCCGCCGGAATCCTGCGCTTCAGCCGAAACTCGGTCGCCGCCGCGACCTTGTCCGGTAAAGTTTTCGTGTTGAAAATTGCCCGCCGCTTCGGTAAAACCGAGCAGGTACATTTCGTCGTGATAACGATTCGTCAAATAAAAAAGCTGCGTTACGGCGCCTTTTTGATATTCGGTCGCGAGCGGGCTTTCGCCCGTGCCATCGGGCGCGCCGGGATTAAACGCGAAATTGAAAACGCGATTGCTGCCTGTAACCGCCGCATCCACACCATTCGGCGAAACGCGGTCTAAACCGGCTTCGACGTTGTTGCCGTCGGTCGTGTTGTTGCCGTCCGTGATCCAGCCTTTTTGGTTAAAAGCGTAAGGAGCTTCATTTCCAATGAGCGTCACGTTCGTGCGAGGCAAAACCGGAGCCTGCGTTCCCAAACCTGGATTAATGATTCCGGGCGACATCGGAGCCGGACTGTCAAGCGCCCGCATCATACTCGTTTCGTTTGCATAAACGTTGTATGTCGCCGGCTGGGTCTGGCTTTCGGCAATGTTTTTGCGCCACAGCAACGTCCCTGTTTCAGCGTCAACAATGATGTAATAAGCCGCCGCATCTTCCCAGATCAGAACTCGCCAGGCGGCTCGAGCCACTCCCGTTTCAATCGGAAAATACATTTTTTCAGCGGTCGTCGCCCAATCTCCTGCTCCGAACACAACTTTTTTCTCGCTTGGCAGAGCGGCGTTCCGTTGAAAATCGTCGTCTTTCATTTCGCGTTCGACGTGCTTGAAAGCCTTATTGACGACGGTTTCGGGGGAGCCGAAATTTTCGCTTAAATTGTAGTCATTAATGCCGGGCGCGAGATTGTTGATGACGCGAAACATCTTACCGTTTTTGTCGAATCCGGCTTTGACTTCGCCGCGAAAAACCGGAATGCCGCCGATGAATTGTTCGAGGTGAACAAAAGAAAGATTGCCGTCGGGGTTCGTATAATCGGCGACGGTTTTCAAATCGTCAACTTGTCCATCCGCCAGACCGAAGAGATCATCGTTTTGCTTAAGAAATTTGCGCAAAGCGTCGGCGCGGCTGCCCGAAAATGCGCTCGCCAGTGACGCGCTTTCTTCTCGCGAATCCGCCGCAATAACTTCCGGGACACGCAAATCTGCGCTACGCTCAATTTTAAGCGCCGGGACGCGACGTTTTAGCGCAGCCTCGGCGGCGATTGTCTTTTGCCTGCTTTCGGTTGCCGCCAGCTCGTTTTGCCCGGCAGCGCGTCTAAAAACAGCGACTTTAGGTGCGGCTGATTTATCCGTCCGAATATCGTAATTTTCTAATCCTTCGACAGAATTCGCCGTTTTTTCGGCTTGAGTTTCCGGATCGGAGGCGGCAGACGAAACGACGAGCGGCATGAGCGGCAGAGCGCTCAGCATAGAGATAAGTGCGAGCGCAGAGATTGAGAGGAATAATTGGCGACGATGTTTTTTGGTTGACTCTTTGTTCATTATTCTTGTCTCTTACTGAGATTTTGAATTTATTTTCTCGACTTACGGCAAATCAAACGATTCGGCTTTTTCGCTTAATGGAGAAAAATTATTGCCATTACTCTTCAGCGAAAAAACCGGCGCAAAACCTTCGGGTAAAACTATTTAGAAACGATTTTCCGACTATAATTCGTGCTGGCGCGATTCAGCTTAACAGAAAATTCCAAAAATTAGCAGTGGTAAAACGCGAGTAAATTAAATTATTTGAAAATCAACGCCGTAACATTCTAAGTTCAGTTTTCGCGCGACGGATTGTGAAACCGTGTTTTCCCAAGATGTGCTGTATAGCGGAACCGCGCCGATAGCTCGCACTCGAAGCGCCCATTCTGCTGTGACTTCCTGCGCATAACCTTTTCCGCGAAATTCCGACAGCGTTTCAAGTCCGGCTTCGTGAGCTTCCAGCGTTATGCGAACGCTCCGACAAACCGAAACCGCACGATTCCCTTCGATCCGGGCGACGAACGGTTGCTCAAGCGAAACGTCAGGAATTAACTCCTCAAATTTGCCTTGCAGCACCTCCGCATTGTTTTCTGTGACAGGAAGCAAATCGTTTGACGACGTTGCGTATTCGGTGAATTGATAAGCCAAACCTCTCGACATTTTCCGGACAGGTGCGTGTTGTTCGAGTAATCGAACGAACGCCTCAACATGTCGGGGCGGTTCGCTGAATTCCGCTCTCACCGCCGGCTCATCGGCACAAAGCGCGTCCAATTCTGCCGCTATGTTCTCCGGTACGTCAGCCCGAAATCGCCAGACGTTACCACCGCGAGTGCGACCCAAAAACAAACGAGGTGCGGGAAAGGTTGCACCGCTCGGCTCATTAACAAATAACAACCGCGATTCGGCATTATGAGTGAATAATGCCCGGATGTGAATGCGCATTAGCTCCAAATCAGCCAGCATTTATTTTTGGATTCAAATGGATTGTATTTCAAATCCTTTGATGAAAGTCGATGTTTCTCTCGCATTTATTGACTTTTTATGTGCGCGCTCCGCTTTGAACATCTACATGAGTAACAATCTCGAAATCTCCGGGGATCAACTCAACACAAAACTCATGAAGTTTGCGGAAAGCGTTTTGTGCCTCAGCACTCTCGCGCATAGCTTTGACATGCTCAGCGCTCTGCCATGGACCAAATGAGTAAAAGAGCGTTCGATCTGTTTGATGTCGGATTAAAGTTCCCCAAAGAGGCGGATTTGGCAGCGCAGTGAATGTATCCGCCAGCTTATTCCATGCGGAAATAAAGTCATTTTCCTGATTTGCCTTCACACGATACATCGCCAGAGTATAAGCTTGTTCATTCATAATAAAGTTCCATCTTCTGAATTCAACTAAAGCGCACAACGATTGAAATTAGCGGGCGCGAAACCTTATACACAAAGTGTCACGGTAAAAAGTCGCGTTGATAAAAGTGTAGCTGTTTCGCGCTCATATTCATTGATTTGTTATGCGTACGCCCGATATTCACAACTCTTTCTTTTTTGCTAACTTTTTCAAATCATTATCAGCCGATTTGATTTCTGCCGTCCGGGTGCAAATGCTTGTTCGCAGCACTCCATCATCGTAAGCATAAATAAGATACTTTTCGCCCTGCCTGAAGTTGAATCCACACGCTTTGCCTTGATTATTCGTGCGGACAGCTATTGTTCTGCTTTTGCTCCCTTTCCACACCTTCTCAACTTCAAAGGTAATAACCGCATCAGGTGTGGATTTGTCTATTTCAACAACTTCACCAACGAAAACAGCTTTTGAGAAACTAAACTCTTGCTCAAAGTCGTTTCGTTGGCGACATTCGCAGGCAAATACTGAATTATTGAAAGTCAGTCCATTCAGGCACGCAGCTAAAGTAAGAATTACAAGTGTTCGGAGTATTCTTTGTTTCATATCAAGCTCCGGTTTCAGAAGATTGACGCACTACAATTGAGATGCCGTAAGGAAACCAGCTACACACAAGTAATGGTTTCACAAGTTACGTTTTATGAAAGTAGCTGCTCCGCCTCGCGTTCAATAACTTGTTAGCCCGCCGTTATCAGATTTGCAGCTTTCCGCTCAGCCACCACTGAAGATACTGTTTCAAATTCGACGCTACCCACGTTCGGCTATCATCCTCGTGATTCCATACAAAAACATCGTTGCGCCTAATCTCGCCCTTTAAAATTCTAAAAGCAAATTGATCCCCGTTGCCTGCGTCGGCAAAAAACAAGAGGCTGTCAAACGGCATATACAAATCTGAAATCTTCAGTCGTGCGAAACTCAATATTGTCGTGCTGAATACGTTCGGTTGACCAAATAAGACCTGAGCCATATTTATTACTTACGCCATTAGTTTCTTTAAACAAACCTTTTAGCTCATCAGGTGAAGTTAAGCCCAAAGATTCTTCGGCGGCAAGAATTTCAACGAATGCAGCTGGCGGATTAAATTCGCAATCTTCTGATAGTTTTGAAATCAACTCGCGCCACATGAAAATTTACTAATCTTATCGTTATTTAGATTTAAGCGAAACGGGCTAACGGCTGAGTTGACGCGGGCGCAAAAACACGCAAGCATCATAAGAAAGTACGTGATGCGCCTCGCGTCCAATGATTGGTTGGGCGGCACCTTCACTTTCACGCATCGCTTAATAGCAAAGGGTCTGGGGTAGTTAAGAGATTATAGCGGATGATTCCGCAAGGTTCTTAACAAAACCTGGTATAAATCATCACGACGATGATTAAAACGAAATTCACATTCTTTCAAATGCAGCAGAAACTTC
>JALZCH010000098.1 GCA_030863175.1 Acidobacteriota bacterium
GTGGGTTTGGCGCCGGATTTATTGACTGGCATTAAATCTGACAATAAAATCCATTCTTTATCGATTAAATCACTCGAATAAATATTTCGTTTGATTAACCAATTTTATTGTTTACTGACTTTTCTGATTCACGCTAGGCATTACGGGCGAGAATGAGCGGGAATGAGAGCAATCGGCAAGGTTCCGAAGAATTATGGAGAAAGCGTTTCGTTGATTGGCGCGATTGACCGATCCGGATTGATTGCCAGTTTCGCTGTTCGAGGTGCTTGCGATACAGAAGCGGTGCTAGTTTTCTAAACCGAAATTCTTTTGCCGGTTCTTAAACCGGGAGATTGTGTTGCTTGGGATAATCTCTCAGTTTACAAAACACGTCTCGTGCAAGCACTGTTTGAAAAAGCGAAAGTTGAGTTGTTGTTTTTGCTCCCGTATTCGCCGAATTTAAATCCGATAGAAATGTGCTGGTCAAAACTCAAAACTTATTTGAGAGCGGCAGAAGCCAGAACTTACGAGAAATTATCGGAAGCAATCGGTGTGGCAATCAAAGAGATTACTGCAAGGGATACGCAGAATTAGATCAGACATTGCGGCTATGTATCACATTCACTTTAAATTCGCTCTAATTGAGTCATTTGTAAATAGAAATTTTAAATCTGGATTGCCGCAAATTCCAGTGAGGATAAGTTATGGCTAATTTAAAAAGTAAATTCGCATTCTACTTCTTGTTTTCCACATCGTTTCTATTTTCGGCGTTCGTAGTGCCAGCGCAGGATAAGACAGTCTCTGGTACAAATCAGGCAGCTGAGTCGAAAAGGGATTTGATATTTCCCGGGCTACTGAAAAAAGAAGAGTTAGAAGCCGGCAATCCACTAGCAACTTATGCAGAAATGATTGAACTTGAAAAGGAATATCGAGCTTCAAAAATTTTTGCTGCAATTTATCCGGAGGTTCGATTTAATTTCGAGCAGTTTTTGGGGTTACCTTTATCAGGCTTACAGGCGATGCAGCTTCCATCCTTGCGCACAACGGGAAAAGGCGGAAATCTGACAACAATTCCGGAATCATTCAAACCTGAGAAAGCTGTTGATGTTATCGAACGTGAGGCTCAAAAAACCCGAATTGTTATCCGGGCTGAAGAGCACCATTTGCCGCAAACGCGTTCTTTGTATGAGCAGCTATTAAAAAGGTTATGGAAGCATGGGTACCGTTATCTTGCCGCCGAAACTTTTACCGATAATGTTATGCGTTCAGGTTTTAAATATCCTGATTATAAAACCGGATATTATACGAGAGATCCTGTTTACGCTTCGGCTGTTCGCACTGCAATTAAATTGGGATATAAATTAATCGCTTATGACACCACCGAACGAGGTTCGGCAGACAACCAAAGTTTCCGTGACCAAAAACAGGCGATCAATATTAAAGAACGAATCCTTGACAAGGATTCACAGGCGAAAATTCTGATTCTCGCTGGTCGTGGTCACGCTTCGGAAGAGATTGCTCAAGACGGGTGGACACCAATGGCGAACGTCTTGAAAAAGATCAGCGGTATTGATCCTTTTACCGTTTACGCACCAACGATGAATCAAAGGCTGACGCCGGAAGAAGAGCACCCGCTTTATCGATTTGCTGTTTCACGTGGACTTGTTAAGCAGCCGACAATTTTTGTTAATAAAACAGAGAACAATATTTTAGGACCGGGATTTTGTGATGTCTATGTTTTTTTCCCGAGAGTGAATATCCTACACGGACGCCCTGATTGGATGGAGACGGAATTGGGAAGGAAGAAAGTCAAAATTCCCGAACGCTTTTTAATTGGAAAAGGCTTGCAGCTAATCCAGGCTTTTGAACTTGATCAACCCGCGACAACAATTCCAATCGATCAAATACTTGTAGAACATGGGGAAAAGAAAATTCTCATGCTACCAAAAGGCAAATTCCGGTTTCGTGCTATCGATAAAAACAGTCGGGTTTTAAATCAAACAACTGTCAACGTTTGGTAAAAATCGAAATTAAACCAAGAATTAATGAATATAAATAAATTTGGGCTATCAGAACGGCAAACCGCCCTTTGAATGAAACCAAAGCGGCGGCTTTCACGTAATCTTTCAGTCTTTTTCTTAATTAATAAATCAATTAGAAAATATGAAACTTATTTTTTCGCTGCTGTTACTGACTTTGTTCGTTATTCCTGCTGCGGCAAAAATCAAAACGTCCGCCGAACTCATCGAAGCAATGCGCGCCAAATATGAAGGGAAGTGGTACAAAACTCTGACTTTTGCTCAGAACACGACCAATTTTAAACCGGACGGAACGACAGAAAAATCAGTCTGGTACGAAACAATGTCACTACCGGGATGCTTGCGAATTGATTTTGAACGAATCGGAAGCGGCAACGGCGTTATCTATGAGAACGGTATGCAGCACGACTTCAAAGGCGGAAAAGTCGTCGGCAGTCGCCGCACGGGACATTTACTGCTTTTGCTGGGCTTTGACGTTTACGGTCAGTCTGCTTTAGCAACGCTCAAACAACTGGAAGATATGAAAATCGATTCGTCGAAGTTCCACGAAGATGTCTTGCAGGGATGAGCCGTTTATGTCGTCGGAGCGGATAAAGGCGATCTCCGCAGTAGGCAATTTTGGATTGATAAGAAAAATCTGTATTTTCTGCGCTCGATTCAGCCAGTCGGAAAAGACGGAGCGCGAACGCAGGAAATTCAGTTTAATGACTATCGGAAGATCAAAGGCGGCGGCTGGGTTGCGGCTCGTGTAGATTTTTTCCTGGACGGAAAGTTGGTTTTTCTTGAAGAATATTTTGACATTAAGCCGAACGTTAAATTAGCTGAAGGAATCTTTGACCCGCAGAACTTAAATATTACGTCGTACACAACTCAATCCTCGAATGAGTAAACGCGAATAAGGCGCTGCATTTAATCGGTTTTAAACTTTTGGAATTAGAACAAAGGTGAAATAGAGATGAACAAACTTAGATTTATCCTGCTCGGCTCGATATTAGCGTTTTTAGTGATTGTGCTTAGTGCTCCGAGAAATTGGCAGACGACAGAAGCTGAGATTACCGAAAACCAAAACGAAACAATCGCTTTTGTCGGCGTCTCGGTAATCCCGATAGACAAAGAGCGCGTTTTAAAAAATCAAACGGTTTTGATTCGCGCCGGACGAATCGCTGAAATCGGCGACGAAAACAAGGTGAAAATACCGGCAGGCGCTCAGCGAATTGACGGGCGCGGCAAATTCCTGATGCCCGGAATTGTTGATATGCACCTGCATCTGCCTCCCGGCGAAGGCGTAAACAATGATTTGCCGAGCCAGCAACTGCAGCTCCTTTTGGCAAACGGCGTCACAACCGGGCGTAATATGCTCGGGTCGCCGAGCAATGTCGTTTTGCGTGACAAAATCAACAAAGGTGAAATCATAGGTCCGCAAATTTTCACTGCCGGACCGCCGCTCCACGGAAACAGCGTTTCTTCGGTCGAAGCTGCCGTCAAGGTCGTCAACGACCAGAAAAAAGCCGGATACGATTTGCTCAAAGTACACGAAAACTTAAAACCTGAAGTTTACGAAGCGATTGCCAAAACTGCCCGCGAAGTCGGAATTCAGTTCGCCGGTCACGTTACCGCCAGCGTCGGATTAAAACGCGCGCTTGCGGCGAAACAAACTTCAATCGAACATCTCGACAATTATCTGCAAGCGGCTGTGGTTGCCCCGAACGCAAATGTTGAAATCACAACTTCGCAAGTTGTACTGGGTGAAACTCTTAAATTCGTTGATGAAAAGAAATTCGCTGAATTAGCCAGAGAGACAAAGAACAGCAATGTTGCCAACACGCCGACGCTGACGCTTTTCAAACTCGTAGTCTCAGACGCCAAACCGGAAGAGTATTTGAAATGGGAGGAAATGCAATATATTCCTTCAAAAATGCGCGATAATTTCGCCAAGCAAAAAGCCGGAACTCTCAATATTCCCGGCTCTCCAGAAGAAAAAAAACGCTACATTGAACTGCGGAACCTGCTAGTTCGAGAACTTTATAAAGCAGGAGCAAAAATTGTCGTCGGTCCCGATTCTCCGCAATTTTTTCTCGTTCCGGGATTTGCAACTCACCGCGAAATGCAAAGTTTGGCAGAAGCCGGACTTTCAAATTACGCAGTTCTCGAAGCCGCGACAAGAAACGGCGCGGAAAACCTGGGAATGCTCAAAGAAATAGGTACCGTTGAAAAAGGTAAGCGCGCTGATCTGCTTCTGCTGGACGCCAATCCGCTGGATTCGATCGGCAATTCCAAACAAATTGCAGGCGTTATGGTCAGTGGAAAATGGCTGACGAAAACCGATTTGCAAAAGATGCTTGAAGATGTCGCTGCGATACACCGCGAAAACAAGACATAGGACGCGATATTTCGTGGACAGTCGGAACATTGAGGATGTTTCCGCTCTTTCAGGGATGCTGCAATTGGTTAAAAACTATCAAACAAGGAGCGAGCGTTAATTAATGCTCGCTCCTTGTTTATCTCAAAAAGATTGTTCCTGAAAAAAGGGAAGTCGTGCGTTGTTAACACTGATAATAAAATCCTACAACACGCCCTTTTTTGATAAAAAAACAATCACCATTCAAGGTTTTTCAAAAGATTGTTTGACGGATTTTTTAGACATTCGAAATAAAGAATTAGCGGCTGTACGACGGTTGTAAAGAGTTAAAACTCTGATTCTGGTGCAATCATCAATTGCTGTGTATTGATAAAGATTTGTCCTGCAAGTATCAATTTAAAGGCACTCGCCTGAATTGGTCTCTCATATCGAAATCTGCTTTTACCTGGAATCCGGCTTCTTCTGAGCGTCGGTGCTTTTAATTTCTGAGGAACTTTAGAGAGAGGCGCGAGAAAGCGTAAAATTATAGTTTTGAGGAGATCGTTCTGAATGCGGCGAGAACCTAATCTGCGTTTTCTCAATCCAGAAACCCAAAAGATTTGAACTTCAAGAACTTTTCTCTTTGGTGAATTGTGCGGACGACGACTCAAATCTTCCAAACCGGCAATTCCTTTTTGTTGAAAATGGCGGCGACATTTTCTCAAAGTTGGTCGAGAAATACCGCAACGACGGCAAACAAGACCAGCATTTCTGGTGTTTTCATAGAGTTTTACTCATTCTAATCGAGCCTTAACTTTGTTGTTCATAATTCATCATATAGTTGAAATGATGTCTATGATCCGCACATGTAATGCCTTCGTATTATTTGCTTAATTGCCGACAATTGAACTTTACTTTTTATTTTTTCTCATAAAAGGGGAAGGGCAATAACGATAAAGCGTCGGAAGCATAACTCCGGGCACTTGCAAATCGAATTAATTGTAACTGTTGGATCTTTCGTTAGAGTTTGTGTATTTCTATCTGCTTTTCAGTTAATTTCTGAAGACGTTCACCAAATCTGAACCCAATTAGAGCAGATTTCATTTAATTACTATACATAGCCGCAATGCCTGATCCAATTTCTGGCATCTGCGGCTGTGATTGTTTTTAATGCCCGGCTGATGGTCTCCGATAATGCCGGATAAGTTCTCGCA
>JALZCH010000099.1 GCA_030863175.1 Acidobacteriota bacterium
TGCGAGAACTTATCCGGCATTATCGGAGACCATCAGCCGGGCATTAAAAACAATCACAGCCGCAGATGCCAGAAATTGGATCAGGCATTGCGGCTATGTATAGTAATTAAATGAAATCTGCTCTAAATATCCGTCCACAATTTGGTTTAGATTTTGTCTAGCATTGTCTAAAAACGCCGTTTTTTCTGTAAACCATCGTTCATCCGTTTCTGCTTGTTCGCGTTCAACCTGTAAAGCGCGGCGAGTTTCTTCCGGTGCAGGTCCGCCATAAATTGTTCTGATGCCGACGAAATTTGCCGCAGACATTGCTTGTACGGTTTCTTCGGCGGAAAGCGAAAGTTCTTTACCGATAACTTCGCGCGCCGCCGCTTGCAGAATATGGTGCGTGATCTCGCTTTTTGCTTCAATAGCGTCTTTTACGGATTTGGCGACAATATGATGCGCGTTGCGAAACGATAGGTTTTCGCGGCGCACGATTGTGTCAGCAAGTTCGGTAACGGTTATAAAATTTTCTTCGGCGCGTTTTCGCAATGTGTCGATTTTGAAAGTTGCGGCTTTCAGCGAGTTTGCGAGAAGCGAAACTGCACGATTTGCGTCGCGGATAGCGCTATAAATTAACGGCTGGATGTCGTCTTCAGAATCGTTAATATCACCAAACGGCGTATTGTGCACTGCCGTCATGACGCCCATGGCTTGTCCCAGACCTTTGCTGGCAATGGCGCGGACGTGTTCAAGCGCAACTGGATTGCGTTTTTGCGGCATGATCGAAGAAGTTTGCACATAACCATCCGACAAAATAATCACGTCGAACTCCTGCATCGCCATCAGCAGAAATTCCTGCGAAAATTTTCCGACGTTGACGAGCAATGCTATTGTCGCGCCGAGCATTTCGGTAAAATAATCAATCGAAGAAATCGAAGCATAAGAATTTACAGTCGGCGCGGTAAAACCTAGAAGTTCAGAGGTGCGTTCGCGGTTAATAGGAAATCCAGTTGTTGTAATCGCGCACGCGCCCATCGGGCTGTAATTCATATTTTCAAACGCCCTTTGTAACCTTTTAATATCGCGCCCCAAATTTTCGGCAATCGCCAGAAGAAAATGAGCCAGCGTTGAAGGCTGTGCGGGCTGTGTGTGCGTATAAGCCGGAATTAATGTTTCGTGATGTTGCGCAGCTAAATTGAGCATTGTGCTGCGCAGATTCATTGTCGCCTGTAGAAGTTTTAGCGCGTCCTGGCGTAGATGAAGTCGGTAAATAGTTACGTCAATGTCGTTTCGGCTGCGCGCGGTGTGGAGCTTTCCGGCAACGTCGGGGTCACAGTTCTTGGTTATTTCGCGCTGAAGTAAAAAAAACAAATCTTCATATGAACCGTCGTATTTTGTAGCCCGAATCTGGTTCAAATCAAGCGAACGCAAGGCTTTTAAGAGCATTTTCAATTCATCTTCACTGATAATGTTCTGTTCAGCGAGCATAACGCCGTGCGCATAATCTACTTCCAAAAGCGCGCTTAAGAAATACTGTTTGGCATCTTCAAAGCTATCGGCAAGCACGTTTTCCGTATAACTTGGCGCAGGAAATTTCTCTTTTGTTTCAGATAACACTTTTTTACTCTCCAAAAATTTAACTCTAAAAAAATTAAAGACACAGAGAAAAGCTGAATTTAGCCTCTGTGTCTTTAATTGTATTAACTGTTTTTATTTTGCCGCCGGTCTTGCCTTCGGCAAGCTCAACATATTCGCAAAAAGTCGGTAAGCGCCTGGGTTTCCGGTCGGAAGCTGACGGAAAAAGGAATAAGAATTATAAATATAATTCCCTTTTCCGATTTTCGCGTGAACCAATCCGCCCGTGACTTCCGGTTCGCCTTCGTCCTGCGTTGAAAGCAGCGCAGTGTATTGCGGGTCAAGTCCGGTTAAGCTGTAAAGATTGCGCTCCTGCACCCAATTGTCCCAATCGCTGGCGACAATCTTGTTCGGATAATTAAATACCGGATGATTCGGAACCAAAATCTTGACAGGAGCGTTTTCGTCAACTACGCGGACGTTTGAAATTCGTTGAGTTCCATTGACCACCGCTTCCATTTTCGCCGGGAACGGCAGCATATTTTCCCGAAGATATTCTTGCTGCTGATATTGAACAATCAGAGTTCCGCCGTTTCTGACAAAATCAAGCAGTCTGCCATTATTCGCCACGAAATCCGGTCTGACCTGCGAAGCGCGAATACCGACGACGATGGTGTCGAATCTGGACAAATCACCTGTTGCAAGATCTGTTTCGTTCAACATCGTGACGTCCAATCCCAAAAGCTTGATGGCTTCAGGAACTCTGTCGCCCGTACCCATAATGTAACCGACTCTGACAGGAGCAACATTCAAATTTACGACCTTTGCCGAAACTTCGGCTGGCGTGTAGCGGCGATGCGTTTGAATGTGCGGATAAGCGACTTCGTGCATCGTTTGGCTGTAAGTTTGCCCATTTACAACCGCATTCGCCAAAATTCTGTAAGAATCCGCTTTAGTATTAGCAGGAACCGTTACATCATAAACAACGGCAGTTTTCTCGCCTCTTCCTTTTAAAGAAAATTCTTTTGAAGCAGGAGTTGCAGTCCAACCGGCTGGCAAAGTAAGACTGAGAGTTCCATTGATTGCGCGCGGCGCGTTGTTGGTTACTGACGCGACAAGCCTCTGTCTCTGTACTTTTGGCGAAACCTTAGCGATGATTAAATTTGAATCAAACGAAACTGTCACCATCGGCACAACACTTAAATTCCGGCGAAGTTCGCCGCGAATATCATGTGCATAGCGATATTCAACCGGCTTTGTAACAGTAATTTCTTCTCCACCGATTGTCATTCTCACTTCGGCTGTAGCTAAAGGCGATTGGAACGGCATGTTTTTGTTCGCGCCGGCTTCAGACCAATTGAAAGTGTAGCTTTGGCGTTGATTTTCCAACCAGTAAGGCTGGGTCGGTTTAGCGTTTGACGCGGCGGAAACATTAAAGAAGTAAGCATTTAAAGCAGCTTCATTTCGCGGTCGAAAGCCTTGAGCGGGCGCAGGTGTCGGCTGCGGAGCAACGTTCGCCGTCCAGCCTTGCGGAACGCGCAGGTTGGCTCCGGTAACTTTTACATTTGCCGATTCAGGCGCGAAAACTCGCACAGCAACCGGCGTCGAATCACCAGCGACAATCATTTCATTATCGCTTAATGCGTCAACGATAACGCCCGCTGCCATTTGCAATGCTTCGGAAAACTCGCGCTCTTCATGAGCAAGCAGGAAATCAGCATCGGCAAGCGCCGTATTTTGCGCGGCATTTGGTCTTTGTGCAATTTCACGTCGCGCTTCACGGATTTCACGTAATCCTTCTACTAAAGGCTCAATGGTTTTGCCGGGATTTAAAGCATCGAAATTTGCTAATGCTTTTGCAGCCGCGCTTTGAATATCTCTTAATTCATCGTTTAAGAAATCGTCGTTTAATCCAGCAGTCTTAGCTATGCCGCTAATTGAAGTGTCAATACCATCAAAAACGTTTCTTTCGGTTTCGTTTCTTCCAACATTTGATTCGAGAAGGCGAACGCCTGAGGTTTGTCTTCCGCGGAGTTCAAGCGATCCCATTTCCTGCGATTTATGCTGGCTTCTGCCTTCCATCGCGATTTCAAAATATGTACGCCCAATCAGCGGGTCATAATCGCCTGTGCTGAGAGTTAAACTAGCCGGATTCTGCGCATTTGGAGAAAAGCCCTGCCCGACATAAAGTTTTTTCGCTTGCCACGGGCGCAAACCTTCCTGAAAATGTTCGGGAAATTGATTCGGGTCGGCGGCTGCTTTATAAGCAATCGGCGTTAGATAACCAGCGAGTTGATGTTGACCGTGTCCGTCAGCCGGAGTTCCCGAAAAACGAGAAATAATCACTAAAGGACGATAAAGTCTTATGGCGCGAACCATGTCGCCTAAGACTGCATTTTCATTCCAAATTCGAGCAGCTTCTTCGCGTCGCTTTGAAAAGCCGTACTCCATAAAGCGCGTGAAAAATTGATCTCCGCCATCAAGCCGACGCGCTTGGAGAAGCTCTTCAGCGCGAATAATGCCGAGCGATTCAAATAGTTCGGGTCCGATGACATTCTGCCCGCCTTCACCGCGGGTAAGCGAAAGGTAAGAAACTCTGGCATTATCGCCGCGCGCCAAGCGCGCCATTAATCCCGAATCTTCGTCGTCAGGATGCGCCGCCGTGTGCATTGCGCTTGCAGTTGTTTGCAAACGCTTGAGTTTCTGCCCCAAACCGCTGGCGCCCATGTCATAAATCGGACGAACTTGCGCATCACTTAGCGAAAAGTTCAAACCGATCAGCAAAAACATCAAGAAAAAAGCTGTAAATCTTTTAACTAACAATTGCATTATTTTCCTCTCTAACAGTCAAACTGATTAAATACCCCGCAATCACCGTTACAACACAACCGATGACGTTAAACCACAAAAATTCAATATCCGTGTATCTGCTAGCAATCCAGACAAACACAACCCCGAACATCAGCCCGAAAAATGCTCCTCGTGACCTAGCGCGTGGGATGGCAACCGCCAGAACAAAAACTCCGAGCAAGGAGCCGTAGAAAAACGAACCAAAACGGTTGACGACCTCAATTAAAGAGCCGAGCGATGTTGCATAGGTCGCCGCAATGCAGGCAAATATTCCCCAGAAGAACGTCGCGGTGCGTCCTATTGTGACGTAATGCCTATCGGTCGCCTCTGTCTTGAAATGCCGCCGATAAAAGTCAATCACGGTCGCAGTGGCGAGTGAATTAAGCTCTGCTGAAATAGTGGACATTGCTGCTGCGAAAATCGCCGCGATAATCAGACCGATAACCCCGGCGGGCATATTCTGAATGATGAACATCGGGAAGACGTAATTCACGTCATTGAAACTCTTGTTGTTATTCGTGGTTTTGATGAATTCGGTCGCGTTTTTGCGTGAAGCGTTAAACTGCGCGTCTGCCTGCAGATAGCTTTGTTTAGCCGCTTCTGCTGCCGCCTCGTCCGCCTGTCGCCTCGTGGTAACGTAATTAACGGCGGCTTGCTCACGGGCAGCATGGGCAGCTTCATATTGCGCCCTTAACGCCTGAAACTCCACCGGTTTTGCCACCTCTGCCTTATTTGCTTCGACAGAATGGAAAATCATCGGCGGTGTATTAAATTGGTAAAAAACAAACACCATCACACCGATAATCAGCACTAAAAACTGCATCGGAATTTTCAGGAAGGCGCTCATTAAAAGCGATGTTCGACCTTCGCTGACGGATTTTGCCGTCAAAAATCTCTGTACCTGTGTTTGGTCGGTACCGAAATACGCGAGCATCAAAAATAAACCGCCGATGAGTCCCGACCAAATTGTGTATCTATCCTTCAAGTCGAAGCTTGTGTTGAGCGTCTCTAATCTTCCTGTCGCGCCCGCCAGATGAAGCCCGTCTGTGACAGAAACATCCGCGGGAAAACTCGACAGGATCATTACTAGAACCACTCCAAGCCCGAAGAAGATAATGCACATCTGCTTTACGTCGGTCCAGGTCACTGCCTGCACTCCGCCGATCATTGTGTAAATGGTCGTTGAAAGCCCCATTACAAAAATCGTTGTTACTTCATCCCACCCTAAAACGATAGAAAGAACTACTGACGGCGCAGCAATGACAACACCGAGACTTAAGCCGCGAGAAATCAAAAAGCAGAAACTCGTTAAACTGCGGGTTTTTGCGTCAAAACGCCTTTCAAGATACTCGTAAGCGGTGTAAACCTTTGCCCGATAGAAAAACGGAACAGCGGTCATACAAAGAATCACCATTGCTAATGGCAACCCGTAATAAAACTGGATAAACCGCATTCCGTCCGAGTACCCTTGTCCGGTTGTCCCGACGAGAGTAATGGCGGAAAGTTGTGTTGCCATCACCGAGAGCCCGACAGCCCACCATGGCAAACTTCGGCTGGCAAGAAAATAACCTTCAACGTTGCCGCTGTGTTTGGTCATGCGTATGCCGTCATAAATGACATAGACCAAATAAGCGACAACCACTGCCCAATCTAGAAATCTCATGTTGTCTTGATTTTCTATTTACAGCTCGCAAGCTGATATATTTTTCACGAAAATGTCTTGCTAAAAAGCCATAATGCCGAAATTACAATGATGGTCGTCAAGATTACGCCTAAATAGACGCGGTACCACCAGCTGTCAGGGAGTTCTTCGACATTCTCAATTTCAGTTGGTTCTTTTGGTTTCACTTTATCCAAATTTAACTTTGGGATCTTAGATTTCCCCAAGATCCCAAAGTTGTAAATCGTTAACGGCTAAAAGATAAACTTAATGCCAAATTGTCCTTGTCGGCTTTCCTGCGCTGTAGGAGTGAAGAATGTGTCATACAAGCTGGAAACCGGAACCAGGAGTTCTCCGGTTGTCGCATTAAACCTTGAAGCTCCGGTGTTAGTGATTATGGTATTACCATAAGTAACAGTACTGTTGATGTTGAAGATGTTTGTAGCTTCAGCAATCAGTTCAATTCTGAATCTTTCGGTAATGGGAATAATCCGCGAATAACGAGCGTCAACGTTAAAGAATCCAGGCGCTCTACCCGCATTTCTTTCCAATCCGACCGGAATATCATTTCCAATACCGTCTCTATTCAAATCAACGTTAGTCGTGATCGGGAAAGTTTCTCCGCTGCCGGCAAGAATAAAGAATCCGAACTGGTTATTGTTAAGAATGTATCTTAACGCTCTATTTTCAACATCGAATGCAGGACGAGCCGTGATACTTCCTGAAAAAGTATGCCGCTGGTCTGCTACACCGTAAGCCCAATCAAAATTTCTATTTGAAGGATCGCTTTGCGATGCAGCTCCAACGCCTTGGAGATTACGTTCCGGAGCATTATCTCTTGCTCTGGACAGGGTGTAATTCAAACTAAATTGATACCCCTGAGAAAAACGCTTGTTCAACTGAAGAGTTAAGGCATTGTAGTGCGAATTTCCGCCTGAATCTACAAGCAGGATGTTGCCGTAATTCGGATTAATCCGTCCTCCGTATATAGGTCTGCCATCAGGCAAGGTTGAGGCGGTTTGAAAGTTATTAGTTTGGACATAGACTGGCAAATGCCGCCCCTGCGAGTGAATGTAGCCAACTGTGAAAGAGAAGTCATTGGTCAGTGCCTGCTCAAGCTGAGTCTGAAAATGCATTGCATACATATTCTCGAAATCAGGCGAAATCAGTTCCACGTTCGGCGTAATTCCCAATGAACCTAAAGTAGTTCCAGACGGAATAACATTAGGGAAAAGCGGAGAAGTCGCTGTTTGAGATGCAATTCTCGGATCTCTCGAAACACTGAGGTATCTACCAGTTCCATTCCCTTGGATTGCATTTTCATACATTGCAAGGTAAACCGTATCGTAGTAAATTCCAGCACTCGCGCGAATAACCGTCGGTCGGTTTCCTTCTCTCAAGCCATAAACAACACCTAAACGCGGCGCGAAATTATTTTTGTCAACTTTGAAATCGCGTCCAGCTTCAAAGGGCGAATTCGGATCTCCCTCCGGAATGTCGTACAGGTCATAACGCAAGCCGTAATTGACTTTTAATCTATTCGTGACTTTCCAGTCATCTTGTGCAAAGAAGTTATAGAAAGTTGAATTGTATTCGATTTCAGCATCACCCAAAGTTTGAGTAAAGTTGGTGTAATTACGACGCTGTGCGTCTGTTGCTCCTGCCCTTCTTGCGTCGAGATATGCCTGAACGCTGGCGAATGTGTATTGAGCATTAATATCATTTCGACGGAAATCGTAAATTCTGTTAAAGCCACCACCAAACTTCATTGCATGATCGCCCCGTGTCCAAGTCAAATTGTTTTGAAATTGGTTCATGGTTTGAATCGGCGAGACAGTTCCGACGTTAGTTGCCGGACCGAAAGCTGAAATACCAGTTATGGTAACTGACGGCACGCCGGTCGGCGTGTAATCAGTTGGTAAAAATTGTGAATTACGGTGCGCTCGTTGATAGCGAAACTCGTTAAACACATTTGTTGAAAACACTGAAGCTAATTGGATAGCTAAGGAATTCGATTTGTCGTCAAGGTCAACTGTACGTTGCAAAGTATTAATACCGCCGCCAACGTTGTTTGGCGAGAAGTTTGAGAATCTGATGTATCTCCCGGTAAGACGATGCGCATCTGTTAATTGCACGTCGGTACGAAAGATGAAGAAGTTAACCTTTTGCGAAGCCGGAATCGAGGCGACAAAAATATCAGCAGGAAGCCCGCCTTCATTGATTAATCTTTGTCTGCCAGCTTCAATCGTGGGGCTTGTGCTTACCTGTTGTTGCGGTCTGCCGGAAAAATCACGGGTTACGTATTCATAACCGCCATAAAAATGCCAGCGATCTTTAATAATCGGTCCGCCGATCGCTAACGTATAATCGTCTACTGTTGTAGGCGGTTTTGGAGCTAACGGCGAAAGATTAAATGGACGCGAAGACATCCAGGTGCGGCGGAAGCGATAGCTGGCAGAACCGTGAAATCCATTTGTTCCCGAAGGCGTAATGTTATTCATGATTAAGCCCGGCGTATTGCCAAATTCGGCTGAAAAACCATTGGTAACAAGTTGAACTTCACTAATAAAGGTTTCCGAAATCGGCACCAGACGCAATCCCGCTTGATTTGCTTGTGTATTTACATTGCCATCAAGTTGGAAATTCGTTCGTCTTGCATAACCGTTGGCGCTAACGCGCGGAACGCCGAATTCAGTGTTCGGGCGACCGACCACGTTTGCCTGCAAAAGCGAAAAGTTATAAGGGTTTCGCGAAACGAGCGGGAGGTCTTTTATTTCGCGGGTCGTCATCACGCGACCGACATCAATTTTACCCGGATCGGCAATCGCCGCGTCCGAAGTGACCGTCACGGTCGCCGATACGTCGCCAGCCTCAAGCGCCAGATCAACCGTTGCGGTTTGTCCGGCGGTTAATGTGATGCCTTCCCGAACATAGCGTTTAAAGTTTGGCGCTTCCACAGTAACGCGCCAAGTTCCGAGCGGGAGCAGGGGCGCGCGATAGACGCCGTTCTCGTCGGTTGTGATTTGGCGTTCTGCACCAGTTTCAATGTTTCTAACTGTAACAGCCGCATTCGGAACCGCAGCTCCGTTCGGATCAGTGATGGTTCCTTCGATTTGACCGTTTAAGGCTTGTGATTGAGCATTTAATTGAACGACGCTGATGATTCCGAAAATCAGCAAAAAGGCACACGATACTATTTGCCTAATCAAGCCGGATGCTTGAGACATAGACGACATTCTCCTTGATTTCTATTTTTCTATTTTATTTTTTGAAATGATTAGGTAATCTTAGTTACAGGAATATAACAAAATTCAAATAATGTCAATGGACTAGACCACCTTGGTGAAAGCGCTTCTTCGGTTTACAAGTAAAAGATCTGATGTTCCGGCGTATCAATATCAATTTCGTCATAAAGCCATTGCAGGATATATTCGCCGTGCCGTGCGATGAGGGAGGTTACATTGAGCTTTCGCTCCTGCAATCCTTTGTGCGGAAAAAGCGACGAGCAAGCGGCTTCGAGCTGGCGCTTGACGGTTTCGTGCCGCTGCATTTGGGCGTTGTAAAACTTACGTTTGAGTGCCTGAATGTGATAAAGAATTTTCGGACGACGATGCGCCAGCGCAGTCGCCAGAGTCGGCTCGATCTCCGTTAAACGCGCATCCAAACGATCGAGTCGCGCATTAATAGTTTCTTCTGCCTCGGCGAAAATCCCGGCTGTTTCGGAATCCAAAAATTCTTCTACGATTCTCGGTAACAGGTTTTCCGGGCGACAAAAGAAATCCGCCATCCGCAAGTTGTATTTATCGAGTGTTCGTCTGACGCGTGATTCGATAACCGTCGCGCTCGCCCGCGCTAGCATCGGCGTCACCGGACGCTGTAAAACGCGGTAAACTTCAGCATTTTGCGCCGAATAGGCAATTTCCGCTGCGCCCCCGAAATAAACGACAGTCGGTAAAAGATAATCCTGCACGACATTGCGAAAAGTCGCATTCGGGCTCAAACGCTCGGGTGCGTTTCGGGCAAGCTCTTTTAACTCCTCAATTTCAAATTGCTTTTCATTGCCTCTGGCTGACAATTTCCCGTCTGTGCCGCGTCGCAAAGCGTGGCGTTTTCCCGCTTCGTCGAGCCAGAAAAGCGGAAACGAAAATTCATCAACCAAAATTTGCGCGTGATAGCCACCCGATTCCAATTCCCTGCTGCGCGCGAGCAGTGCGGAAGTTATTTCCTCAGATTTCTCGATTGCTTCGAGATAAATCGGCGCGGCAAGTTGTTTTAACTTCTCGTCGAGCGGATCAAACAAAACTAGCCCGTATTCGCCGAAAAATCGCGACATCACAAGCGCAAAAGCATCACCGACGCTTCTTCCCGGCTGATATGCTTCTCGCACCAGATCTTCTAAATCGCCGGAAAACTCGGTTTTCGGCAATTCAGCAAACAAATGCTCAACCGATTCGCCGATCGAATCATCAAGCGGAATTTTACCGACCGGCAAACCTGCCGTTTCCGGTGCGGCTGACATTGTAACTTTGCTCAAACAACCGCGCCCGTTTTGGATAAAAGTTTCGGCAATTTCGGCAAAATCGTGATCTTCGGTCGCAATCCAGAAAACCGGGACGGCATTTATTCCGCGCCCGCGATAACAAGCAGCGGCTTTGATAGCGGAAATCGCTTTATAAATTGTGTAAAGTGCGCCGGTAAAAATTCCCGCTTGTTGTCCGGTAACGACAGCTACTGAATCGTTTTGGCGCAATTTTTCGATATTTTCTAGCGTCTGCCGGTTCGCCCGCCAACGTTTGTTCATAGCTTGCAAAGCATCGGCGAGTTGGTTTCGGTTGATCCTGTAATTCTCCAAAACTTCCGGCATCCGCGATGGAACATCAACGTGAGAGCGCAGAGGGGTTGGATAGAACTTTCCGAGCGCGAGAGGATTTTTTAAATAATCGAGGAAAAGCTTTGATTGATGCGGAATGCAATCGAAAGATAATTTTTCGATTCGCTCGAAACGTGTTACGGCAGGTAAATTTAAACAGTCCCCTTTGCTCATTTTTTACGGGCTTTCGATTCTTCTGTGCTGATTATAACGACCGACTTTCAACTACACAAACGTTGTTCGGCATTTGATTATTTTTTTGAATAAAATCACGGGCTACATGAAACCGGGATTCCACCGGAAAAGACAACATGTAAACTATAAACTGTTTTGGTAAGAAAAAAGTTTCTCCAATTTGTTTATTTTACATTTCAGTTTTTAGTTTCTGCTGTCGCGCTTATTTTCAAAAACAAATAGGCGATTCGTTCACCGAATCGCCTATTTGTTTTTGTTTATTCTATTTTTACTTTCGCGCCGTCAAAACGCGGTCGGCAATGTAAATGCCTGCCGAATGAGAGCCGATTAAAATTCGGTTCTGGTTTTGCGGATCGAATGCCAAAGCCCAGACACGGCGGCTCGGTATATTGGCGTCGAGCTCATCGAAACGCTCCCAAGTCATTCCAGCATCGAGCGAGCGATACGCTCCGCCGCGAACTTCAAGCGCGCTGCCGACGACGATTTCATTCGGGTTACGCGGATTGATCAAAATCGAAACGTAATCGCCCATCGGAAGACCGCCTCCGCGCCGCTGCCACTCTTCGCCGCCGTTGCGCGTCAGGAAAAACGTCTGTTTCGTTCCAACATACACGTAATCAGGGCGTTGCGGATCAATTTCAATTCGGCTGATCGGCGCGATAACCTGCACGCCGTCTTCCTGCTTCCATGTTTTCCCGCCGTCCCTTGAACTAAGAACGCCGCTTCTCGCCGTTCCAACCCAAATTCTTTCGGGCATTTGTTCAGAAACCGCGACGGTCAAAGTTTGTTTGTCCAATTCTTCAGAATAAGCCAGCCGTTCCCAGCCTTTCGAGACGTCATAAGTGCGGTACAAACCGGTGTCGGTCGCCGCGTACATTCCGTTTTTGCCGTCGTGCGTCGGAATAAGCTGATTGACTCTTTCGGTTAAAGCGTCAATGGTTTTCGGCAAAGACTTAGCAGATTGCGCTGTATTCGTTGCGGATTTTGCGGCAGGCTTTTTAGCTGTCGCTCTTCCTTTTCTCGCCGGCGCACGGCGCACAGCTGGCTTTTTCGCAGCGGTTATGGCTCCCCAAGAAACGCCGCGGTCGAGCGAACGATAAATTCCGAAATTCGTTCCGAGATAAATTGTGTTCGGCTCGACGTGGTCTTGCAAAATCGAGTAAATAATTAACCGCTGCGGATAATTCTTCATCGAAGCCTTCCACGTTTCGCCGCCGTCGTCGCTGACGAAGAAAAACCCGCCGCCGGTCGCCGTGTTAATCGTCGAAGAATAAAGTCGGTTGGGCTGCTCAATGTCGGCAACAATGTTTTTTGTCAGACGCGTGCTAAAGCCGCGGTTGGTCATCGAGAAAGTTTTGCCGAAATCGGTGGAAGTCATGACGCCGTAGTTGTTCGTGCCGATAAGAACTTTGTTCGGCTCGTCCGGGTGAATGGCGATCATATTGATTTCGAGCTGTCTCGAAGTCGTTAAAGCCCATGAGTTGCCGCCGTCAGCAGTCATCCAAAAGCCTTCGGTCGTCGCGGCAAAAACGTAGCCGGGTTTTGAAGGATGCTGAACAATCCAGCGCGTGCGGCGTGATTGTGATGGAATTCCCTGCACTTTTTTCCAGTTTTCGCCCGCATTGCTCGAAACGTAAATGCCGCTGCAAGCCGAAGCGAAAATGTGTCGCGGATTTTTCTGATCAATATCAATCGCAAAAACATCGGAATCTTCAATCATTCCCTGCTTGATAATGCGCCAGGTTTTCCCGCCGTCGGTCGTTTTATATGGCAGATACCAGGTTCCGGCGTAAATGACATCAGGGTTTTTCGGATCAATCGCCAACGATTCGACGTTCACTAATCCGGGCACATTTTCGTTCGGCAGCTTTTCCCAACTGTTGCCCGAATCGAACGAAACGAAAACCCCGTGATAAGTTCCAACCGCAAACATATCCGGGTTTGAAGCCGATTGAGTGATGGCATAAACGGCTTCTTCTTCAAGGTCTTTAGCTTGCCGCCAATTTGCTCCGCCATCAGTTGATTTGTAAAAGCCGCCTCCTTCTTTGTGGCGGTGCGCGCCGACGTAAAGCGTCCGCGAATCGCGAGAATCAATCCAGATATTATCAATCACAAGCTGCGGGCGATTGAAGTTATACAAAATCTGCCAGCTTTTTCCGCCGTCACGCGAAGTATATATTTGTCCGTCGAGCGTGCCGAAATAAAATTTGTCTTTGTCTTTCGGATCAACGACAATCGAGCGTACGTCGCCGCCGAGCGGTCCGACGCCCTGCCAAGATCCGAAACGTCCCAAATTCTCCGGCGCATTGTCGCTGGCTGCTGACACCGACGCGAAGCCGGCTGCCAGGAAAATAGCTACACAAAAAAGGCGGGGCAAAACTTTCTTGATAAATTCGATATGCATAATCTCCAAGTTACTCCGATTTTATTACGGCGCGCCAATTTTTTAAACACGCTCGGTTTTTTAGAAGCCGGGGAGCATAGAATTTTGCGCAAAATCGGCGCAAAACTGTTTGTCTGTGATGTTACGGGAAAATGCAGCGGTTGTCCGCTGTTTGGGGTGACTGGAAGTTATAGATGAAAGATTCAAGATTCAGGTCTTTCACGTTTTTATAAAGATGCGGGCGAGCGTTTTCTCCGCCAATTTTGGAGAGGACAGCTCGCCCGCAATCTGGTTAAGGTCGCGTCTCGTTTTTAAGTTAAAAAACGAGACGCGAGCGTTTCAAAGATTTACTCAAACGGCGTGGCTGCAGGAGCCGGATCAGCGGCGCCAGCCGGAACAAGCCAGATAACCGTTTCGTCAGCACCGGTTCCGCCGCTGCGGATATCGATACGTCCCGGATCAATACCTCTCGTATTGACAAGGTAATTCCGGGCAAACTGCGCTCTGCGTCGGGCTGCCGCAGCATTTCTGCCGGTTGTCACGATCAAAATACGCGAGCCAGGTTCATTTTGTGCCGCAACAGCAACGTTATCTAAGCGAGCTTTTTCAGCATTCGGGATAAGTCTGCCATAGCGGTCAATTTCTCTAGCCTCAGGTATTCTTGCAACTTCAGCCGTAGCAGAATCGCTGGCTCTACAATTCGGATCCGGAGTTGTAACCGTCGCGGTAGCTGTAATATTTGTTCCAGCAGTAGTAGCGCGAACCGTTATGGTCGGGGTTCCTTGACCACTGACGATTTCACCGCCGGAAACTGACCAATCGTAGGTCACGCTCTGTCCGCCTGCGTCAGCTGTTGCCGTAAACGTTACGGTTTCTCCAACGTTCACAACATTCGGCGATGCCGTCACATCCACATTGGTAAGCGGGCAAGGCGTCGGAGTCGGCGGCGGGGCAACGCAATCCGGGCATTCAACAATGCGAATTGTTTCCTGACGCGGTTGTCCGCAAACGCCGCAGCCGTCGTCAACTGCAACCGACAAGGTGTAAGTTCCCGGACGGAGTCCCGAAACATCCCACGTCACATTTGCGCCGGTTCCTTGAATCGTTCCACCTGAAACGGTGTACTGGTAAACGAGCGGATCATTTTCAGGATCTGTGGCATTGGTCGTTACGCTAACTGAAGTGCTGTCGTTGCAAGCACCCGAAGCAGAACTAGTTCCCGGAGGGCAAGGAAGTCGGACTTCCGTATCGCTGATCGTCACGCTGTTGATTGTCGGATATTGATTAAGTATCCGTTGACCGCGTTCGTTGCGTCTGCCGGCAAAGAACTGAAAACCGAAACCGTGCGGATCGGTTGAAGTCAGGAAGCCTGGCGGAACTCCCGTAACATTAGTGGTTATATCCGCCGTCGGACCCGGAATAACAACCGTATTGGTCATTGTGAAATCGTCGAAAATGTCTCGGTCTTGCTGGTTGGCATTCCAACGATACCACATGCTAAATCCGAACCAGCGAGCCGGGAAAATGCGAACGCCGCCTAGAACGTCAATCGGGTCTTGCTCAAACGCATTCGGCGTACGACCGCCAACATATTTTGTTGCGCGGGCTTCACCGATCAGTTGGAAATACCGATTAACCGGGAAGTCAACCGCGACGGCGCCCATTAGTTCGTCTCCGCGATCAAGGAGAGTCGCATCGCCCGATTTAACACTGCCATTATGAGTGTAACCAATGTTACCGGAAAGATTAGCCCATCTTGCCAATCGTCCGTCGGCAAAGGCAATTACGCCGATGTCGCCGCGGCTGGAACCGGCACCGGCTCCGCGCTGAAGCATATTGAATCCGCCGCCGCGCTCCGGTGTATCGAGATGCCAGCGATAAAACGGAATGATACCGATTCCAACCGGGTTATTAGGTCCGGTAAATCGGAATTTGCCGCCGAACGTTAGCGTGTCAAACGCGGTTTGTCCCCAAGTGCGATTGATAAATGGCGCATCCGGCAGATAGCTCGGCGCAACCGTAAAGACGGTCGGCGCGGTCAAAGTGGCGTTGCCCGGAATGCCGAATGCGGCTTGTCCGGTCAAGAGCGAAGTTTGCAAAACGATGCCCGGCAAAATTCCGCCGACCGGAGAACCGACGCCGGGGAATAAATCAGCGGCTCCACCTTGGCGAGGTGTTCCGGCTGTCGGGTTCGCGCCGAGCGGAAATCCAAAAATCCCAACGCCCGGTCTGACCACTCCAAAGCCGCCGACCGATTGTCCGGTAAAGGGAAATCCGACAAACGGCTGACTGCCTTGCGGTCTAAAGATTCCGCCAACTCCCGTTCCGGGAGCTAAAACAATTGCCGGCGCGCTTTGAAATGCAAAAGTGCCGTTTTGATTTTGCAAACGAAATTGAGAATTCGGTAAATAGAAGCCCGACAAGTTTCTCGGCGAGTTAACTTTAATGCCGCGCCAAGCTTCAGTGTTGAAAAACAATTCAATATAATCGTTTAAACCAATCTGAAAGCTGATCGGAACCTCGGTAATGTCCACATTACCCGGATCACGGTCGAAGTTTGAATAGGCGATACTGAAGGTATATTCGCCTCTTCGCAAAGTTTGACCGTCATAAACGGTAAAAAGTCCGGTTGGACCACCAACCGAACCGCCCGTCCCAACGGTCGGTGCAATATTCCGCGGATCCTCTTCGGATCGCGGTGTTTGAGCCGAGACGATTAAACTCATCATCAGCATCATAAGTGTCAACAAAAATACACTCTTCGCTAGTCTCATCACATTCCTCCGGCGAAAAAAAAATTTATCAAAAGCAATCTAGGTTTTAATCATCGGTGACAGTCGCTTTTAAACGACTTTTCCGTTGTTTGTTTTTTAACAAAAAAACTAAAAACGGGAAATAATATTTTAGGCTCGTACTTCAATATATTTCAAATTTATCAAAATTTAAAACCTGAAATCACAAGCTTTCTTCGTCGAATAAAGCTGCATTTTCCGGCTTCAAATATTATAATCCCTGCAAGAAAGTCGCTTTTGCTTATATAAAGCAGAAACAGACTTGTCAATTCAATTTGTCAAATTTCTCGCCAAAACTGCTGGCAGAAATCGCCTCAAGCGAAAAACTTAACCTATCTTAACAATAAAAATCAAGATTTTTCGCCTTTTTTCGAGTTTATTTGTTTAAAATTTGACAATTCCTTTCATCCACAGCCAAACCGCTCGCTTTTTAAGCGTAAATACCGCGCATTCTTGTGTCATAGGCGACACGATCAATTGCCAGCATATAAGCCGCCGTTCGGGTGTCAACGCTGTGCGCGTCGGCATAGCGACATAAATCGTTAAAACTGGCGACCATAATATCTTCGAGTCGCTCGTTAACCACATCTTCGCGCCAGAAATATCCCATCCGGTTCTGCACCCATTCAAAATACGACACGGTAACACCACCGGCATTTGCCAAAATGTCCGGGATAACGAAAACGCCGTTGTTATGCAAAATCTCATCGGCTTCGGCAGTCGTCGGACCATTCGCGCCTTCAGCTAATACCTTGCAGTTAATGCGATGCGCGTTTTCCGAAGTAATTTGATTTTCTGTGGCGCACGGCGCTAGGACATCGCATTCGATTTCCAACAACTCTTTATTTGAAACGCTGTCGGCTTCAGGATAGCCTTCGAGGGTCGTATTTTGTCTTAGATATTCAAGAACCTTATGGATATCGAGACCATCTTCATTATAAATGCCGCCGCTAACGTCCGAAATAGCCGTAATTTTGTAACCGGCTTCGTGCATTAAGCGCGCGCCCAAGCCGCCGACGTTTCCGGAACCTTGCACCACGACGCGTGTTTCCTGCGGCGTTAATTTAAAACGCTTTATCGCTTCGTTAACGACAATCATCACGCCCCGCCCGGTAGCTTCGCGCCGTCCGGCGCTTCCGCCAAGTTCGACCGGTTTTCCGGTCACTACGGCGTTAACCGTATGACGGGCGTGCATCGAAAAAGTGTCCATAATCCACGCCATCGTTTGCTCGTTCGTATTCATATCCGGCGCTGGAACGTCCTTTTCCGGTCCGATGAAATCAATCAATTCGGCTGCATAGCGCCGCGTCAAACGCTCAAGCTCGCCGATTGACATTTGCTTCGGATCACACACGACGCCGCCTTTTCCGCCGCCGAACGGAACGTTAACGACTGCGCATTTCCAGGTCATCCACGCAGCGAGAGCTTTAACTTCGTCAAGGGTCACATCGGGCGCATAACGAATGCCGCCTTTTGCTGGACCGCGTGCGAAATTGTGCTGAACGCGATAGCCTTCAAAAACTTCAATTCGTCCGGTGTCCATCCGAACCGGAATATAAACTTTGATTTCTCGATTCGGAACGATCATTACCCGGTACAAATCCGGGTCTAAATCGAGAAGCTGCGCGGCACGGTCAAAACGCGCTTTCATTGATTCAAACGGATTTTCCTCCGTAAATCGCCGTGCGTCATCTACCATCGGGTTTGCCATTAATTTTGAGGGATGAAGGATGAAGGATGAAGGATGAAATATTGTTTATTCATCCTTCATCCTTCATCCTTCATCCTTTTAACACTTCATTCATCGCTCCGCTGCGATAGCCGTTAAGATCGAGCGTGACATAACGAAAGCCAAGGGCGCGAAATTCGCTCGCTAATCGGTCAATCATTGCCCGCTCCAAAACCTTGTCCATTTCGTCTGGGGCGATTTCCAATCTAACCAACTCTTCGTGATACCGGACGCGAAACTGACGAAATCCTGCGCGCCGTAAAATCTGTTCGCCGCGCTCGACTTTCGACAATCTTTCAATCGAAACCGGAATTCCGTAAGCAATCCGTGACGACAAACAGGGACTCGCAGGCTTGTCCCACGTCGGCAAATTCCAGCGGCGGCTCAATTCGCGGATTTCGGCTTTGTTTAATCCGGCTTCAATGAGCGGGCTGCGAACCGCGTTTTCTTCTGCCGCTTGCCTGCCAGGGCGATAATCCGATAAATCGTCAACGGTCGAGCCATCGGCAACAAAATTCAATCCTCGCGATTTTGCTAATTCCACGAGTTTACCGTAAAGCTCGGTTTTACAAAAGTAACATCTGTTCGGCGCGTTTGCTCGGTAATTTGCATCCAACAATTCGTCGGTCGTGATCGTCTCGTAACGAAAGTTAAATTCGCGGGCAATGTCGGCGGCTAGTTTTTTTTCTTCGGCGGCAAGACTCGCCGAAACGCCCGTGACACAGAATGCGTCTTCGCCCAATTCCTGTGTGGCAATGAGAGCCAGAAGGGAGCTGTCAACGCCGCCCGAAAATGCAACGAGACAAGAGCGCATTTCACGCAAAATGCGGCGCAGTTTTTTTTCTTTTTGTTCTAATTTTTGTTCGGTTGTGGCGATAATCGGTGTGGTTGGTGTTGTTTGTTTATTAGCTGCCGTCGCCATTTTGCTTGTTTGATACTTGATTTTGGCTCAAGTTGACTGCAATTAAAAATGCTTCTTGAAACAAGCGTCGAATTTTAACGCACTTTCGACCGGGGGCGCAACCGGCATTTGTTCGACCGATTTATTTTCCGGTGCTAAAATTTATTTGTTTTCCTTAATTATGTCTCAGTCTTTTTTCAATAAATTTTTCTTCTATTTTTTGTCTTTTGCCGTAGCAACTGTTTTTTCAGTAGTTTCCGTTCGATCTCAAACAGATGAAGCGAGCGACAATGCCCAGCATCAGGCAATTACCTTATTTGAACAGGGACAAAACGCTCACGAAAAAGGCGATTTAAACAACGCTCTCAAGCTTTACGAACAAGCCTTAAAGCTTTTCCCCGAATTTCCCGAAGCCGAATACCAGCGCGGAGCAGCACTTGTTTCTCTGGGAAATCCGGCGGAAGCGGAAAAGGCTTTTCGCCGCGCAGTTGAACTGCGCGGCGACTGGTCTTTGGCTTGGGCAAAATTGGGCGATGTTTTGGTTGACAAACATTCGGTGGCAAGCAGCTCGGCGCCCGAATCGGAAGAAACAAAGCAGATCTATGGCGAAGCTGTCCGCGTTCTACAGAAAGCAATCGAGCTTGATTCGAATAATTTTCCCGCAATGGTCGCGCTTGCCGAACTGAGATTACGTTATTCAACTTCTTCAAATACGTTAAACGAGCTGCTCGCGCAAATCAGAACCGCGACCGATGGCAAAGCCAATGTTCCGGCTGCGGTTTGGGCGGCGCGCGGCGCGCTCGAACGGCGTTTGAAAGATGGCGGGTCGGCAAAAAACAGCTTGCAGCGCGCTCTGACGATTGATCCGCAAAACGCAACGGCACTGCTCGAAAGAGCGCAGCTTTTTGCCGCGCAGGGTGACACCGAAGCGGCTATTATTGATCTGCAGGCGGTCGTGCGTTTGTCTTTGCCAAAAGATCGCTGGCGCGCGCAGATGCTGCTTGCAGGCTTGCTCGCAGAAACCGGCAAAACCGAAGAAGCCCGTAAAATTTTGGAAACGATTGACGAAGCGGCGAAAAATCAACCGGAAGTGGTTCGATTAAAAAACGCGCTACTCGTCGTTGGCGCGGAAGGCGCGGAAGGAATCGAGCTTCTTGAACGAACTCTCAAGACCGACCCGAAAAATGTTCTGGTTTTAAGTCGTTTGTGCAGCTTGAACAGAACCGTTAATCCGCAAAAGGCTCTGGATTATTGCCGCCGCGCGCAAGAGATTGAGCCAACTGAAATTAAACACGCCGTCGGCTTCGGCGCAGCTCTTGTCCAAGCCCGCCAATTTCCACAAGCCGTAGACCTTTTTCGCAAGCTTTTGGCGATCGAACCGAAGAATTTTACAGCCAGACAAAATTTAGCTCTTGCGCTCTACGAATTAAAGCGCTATAACGAATCAATAGAAGAATTCGAGCGTTTAATCGAAGCAAAACCCGATGCACCTGTAATCTATTTTTATTTAGCTACAGCAAACGATTTTGCGGGTAATTATGTAGCAGCTCTGGCGGCTTATCAAAAGTTTCTGGAGCTGGCAAAACCGGAAACGAATCAACTCGAAATTGACAAAGTTAAACTGCGGCTTCCGGCTGTCGCCGACCAAGTTAAGAGAGGAGCAGGCAAAAAGAAAAAGCCTTGATAAAGCAGATGCGAAACGATTTTTTGAAATTAACGATGAACGGTTTATTTTCTATGGTCGCAGTTTTTTGTCTGACAGGACTTGTTTTCGGACAGCAGGAATCGCAGCAGCCCGATTACGAAGATCCCAATGAAACTGCTCCGCCGCCGGTTATTGCGATGTCTGGCGCAGAAAAGTTGCAGCTTAACAGCGAAACCGATATCAAACGCCGCACACAGCTTTGTCTAACGCTCGCCGACGCCCGTTTGCGAAGCGCCGAAGCGGCAACCGAACGGGAAGATTATCAAACGGCGCTTGCTGATCTTGGCTCGTATCAGGCGATCATTGACAACCACATCAAATTTCTTGAGCGCGGTAATTACAGCGGCGGAAAGGTGCGCGACAATTTTCGACGGATGGACATCACGCTCCGCTCCTACACGCCACGCATCGAAATGATTCGCCGGACAACTCCGTTTGAGTTTGCCGTTCATCTAAAAACTATCTTGAATTTTACCCGCGATGCTCGCGCCCGCGCGCTCGATTCGTTTTTCGACGATTCGATTTTATCTACCGAAACAGCCGGCGGCGGGATGAAGCCCCAGACACAACAATCTGGAGTCCCCGGGAGCAACGGTTTTTCCAAGGAAAAGAAACCTTAGAAAAGAAATCTTAAAAATTGATTTTAGTGAAAAGTAAATATTTTTTTAATCCTCTGTCTTTCGTTCTCTTGATTTTATTGTTCGGCGGCTTGTCAGTTTCCGTACCAGCACAGAAACGCGATCATTTAACAGAAGCCGAAATCGAAATCGTCCGCGATACGCAGGAGCTTGACGCGCGAACGAAAGTTTTCGTCAAAGCCATCGAACGCCGTTTCGCCGCACTTGGTGTCCTTCAAGCCGAAACAAAACCCGCAAAAAAAGAAAAAGACAATAGCGATTGGGGCACGCCGCCGACCGGCACACGCTCCGAATTGCTCGGCGACATCGCCAAAATTTTAGAGGAAGCGATGAATAATCTCGACAGTGTTTGGAGTCGAGAACCGAAAAACCCGCTTGTTCCGAAAGCCCTCAAGATCTTGTCCGACGCCGCCGCGCGTTTTCAATCGCAAGCCGCCTCGCTCAATTCAAAAGTTGAGAGCGAAAAAGAGCGTGAGGCGATTTTCCAGATAAAACGCGATTTGGAAAATATTCTGCAAGCGCAAAAGGATTATTCCGCGGGTCCCGGCTCTACCAGTTAAGACCCGTGCGCACTAGACAGAAACCACTACGGTCGTGTAAATTTA